>CAUVMF010000007.1:0-32783 GCA_963552975.1 uncultured Selenomonas sp. | reverse complement strand
GGGGCGGATTGGGCTGCGGGGGCGGATTGGGCTGCGGGGGCGGATTGGGCTGCGGATTGGACTGCGGGGTCTCATCCGGCAGTGTCGGCTGCGGGGTCGCATCCGGCGGTGCAGGCTCCTCCTGCGGCGGATGCGGATTGGGCTGCGGGGGCGGGGACTGTGTAACATTGCCGCCCCCGTCGATGGCAGAGCCATCGCGGTTGACGATGAGTTCCTTCCCGTTCCCCGTGATGCCCATGGATGCTGTCGATGCCCCCGAGACACCTTCCCAGACCGTCATCGTGGTTGCAGCGTTCTTGTTGATGGTACCCTCCGGTGTGTGGAGGAGACGCAGACGGTTCGCCGTACTACCGCTCCCCGGCAGATGTGCCTCGACAGCCGCATCCATCAGACTGACACCCTGCCCGCTGGTGACCGTGAGCATGGTATCGTCCTCGGTCATGCCGGCGGGAATCCAGAACGCGTACTTCTGGAAGTCTGTCACATGATCGACGGTGATGCTCTTCGTCTCGCGCACAACGAGCGCGTTGCCCGTGACAGTGGGGCTGTCGGCGTTCACCAGAGCACCGTGGAGTCTGGCACGGGAGAGATCGTTCGCGCCCGTGATCTCGATCATATTGTTTCGGACGGTCGCATAAGATCCGGGGTGACTGCCGGATGCGGATACACCCTCGGCCTGTGCAGAGCCCGCATAGATGTCGCCCTGATAGACACCGCCGTGGATGTGCACCTCATTCTCCTCGGCGATGGCTTCTGCGTATGCTGCAGCAGTCGTTTTGGCAAAGGCTTTGCCGCCGTGGATCTCTCCGTCGTATGTCCCCCCGTTCAGGTGGAGGATGTTCTTCGCTGCCGATGCGGTCGCCCGATCGCCCTTTGCCTCAGCTGTTGTAAGACCGCCGTACAGCCCACCTTTGATGACACCCGCATTCACCAAGACCTTGTTCTCTGCAGCTCGTGCCTCTGCCATGCGGTCGCCTGCGACATCCGTGTTCGTTGCAGAGCTGCTGCCACCGGATAGTTTCTCTAGGAATGTGCCGCCTCGGATGTAGAGTTCGTTCTCCGCTGCCAGTGCACTCAGCATTACAGCATTGTCTCCCTCGATGCTGCTGCTGCCCGCAGCACTCTCCAAGAAGGTGCCCGCATCTTCCCTGACCCAGACCTTGTTCTTGTTCGCCTCTGCCGCGCTGGTTCTGGCAAATGCGCCATTGGTCTCTTTCTTCCCCCGTGCCAGACCGCCGTAGAATATTTGTGCGTCCGCATTGACGCGCAGCATATTCTCGTTTGCCTTGGCATCGAGGGCTCCATCTGAGCGGACAAATGCATAGCCGGAGACCAGCAGATCCTTGAAGGTGCCCGCGTTTGCCCAGAGCTTGTTGCGGTTCGCTGCGACATTCGCCTCGCTGTCCGCTGGTGGATCACCGGAATATATAAAGGCTCTGCCGCCGTTCACTTCTTTTCCGAATGTGCCGCCCGCAATGCTGACCTCGTTCTCGTTTGCCGTGCTGTTTAGCGTCTGGGTCCTGTATGCGGTGAGATCGCTGAAGCCGCCCGCACTGTAGTCCGTAAACCTGCTGCCTGCGGCGATCCAGACCTTGTTCCGATTCGCCTCTGCCGTATCCGATGGGGAAGAGCTGTCCCATTGCCATCCCGTTGCATATCCGCCGTAGAAGCTCTTTGCCTTTATCTTTGCATTCAGTGTGTTCTCATTTGCCTGTACGAGGAGGGGGGCGCCGGCTGTAAAGGCATATGCATCACCTCCGAACAGCTTATCTACCTGCTGATCGCTGTTGACAATCAGGTGATTTTTCAGCGCTTTTGCCGTAGCTGAGGTAGTATGCGGGTTTGAAAAAGCCTTACCGCCGTAGAAACTAGCCCATTTCGCGAACCTGCCGCCTGTAATTGTGGCAGTATTTTCCTCCGCCGTCGCTTCACCGGAGGCAGTACAGCCATCCTTCCAGACACGACTTTCTGCACGTCCTCCCGCTATCGAGCCAGGGCCTGATTCGAAATTGCCGCCTGTGATGTTGATGTAGCATTGCTTGACCTCTGCGACGGCCTGCGTACTGGAAGGCTGGACCCGAACGTCTGCCACACTGCCCGCAATGTATTCGTCGGTGAAGACAGCCGTCATTGTGACGTCCTTGACTTCAGCGCCCGCATTGATAATGCGGGCAGTACCGCCGGCATAGAGGGTGGAATCAGCGCCGAAGATACCTCTCATCTTGCCGCTGTAGACGATCGCCTTGCTGTTTGTGAGTGTAATGGATGTGTCGTCTTCGTGTGTACTGTAGGATGCTCCATAGACGTTACCCCAACTGGTATGGTCGTCGCCGGTATCCTTGCCAATGTGCGGCACCTCGCCGCCGCCCTCCGTACCGACGATGATGGTCGCACTCGTGCCGTCCTCGCTGCCCGCCACACTGCCGTTCGTGTTCTCTGTAATGTGAGTAACGGACTCCGCGTAGGCATAGGGGAGTGCGCCGAGGGTTACCGCACCTGCCGTGAGTGCGGCGAGGATGCGCGGGACGAGTGTCCGCGGGGGGGGGACACTTCTTTGCGAGAAAAACGATGTTTCATGCTGATCGACTCCTTTCGACATGGATCCTCTTTCGGCGGAGGAGAACTCAGATACGGTCAATCTGTCTCCAATCTCATTGTAGCATTATTTTTGAATGGATGTAACTGTCATAAATGACAGGTGTCAAAAGTCCTAGTTTTCTGCAAACCCGCGTATTTCCTAGGGAGAACGGGTTTTTTCGACAAAAAAATTTTTTTTAATTTTTTTTGAAATTGCTGATAAAATGAGGTTCGTCAGATTTGCACTGCGTCTATCAGCGCTTTCTTCATCCGATGAGGATGGGCGATGAAAAGGGGGCTGTTGCACGAAACGCTCTGTAGTGACCCCCAAAAGTTAGATCCTCTAGGTCTAACTTTTGGGGGTCAGGTCAATTTGCCTTCGTGCAACAGCCCCTTTTTATATGTCCCACATCTTTACTGCTGTGCCCCTGTCGAGCAGGAAGAGATAGCTTTCCTTGATCGGCTTGTGCAGGATGGTCTCGACGGCATCGCAGTAGAGGTCGATCTGAAACTGGTAGCGCCTGCGTGCGGCAGCGGGCGAAACCCCGCGATCCGTCTTGTAGTCGAGCAGGATGTAGTCACCGTGTTCGTCCTCGAAGAGTACGTCGATGATGCCTTGCAGGAAGATCCGATCGGATGTATCTGTCGCCTCCTCATAGTAGCGCTGTGCGGGCAGCAGGCGTCCAAATGGCAGCTCGCGGTATACCGCCTTTGCCGTGCGCATACGCCGCCCAAGGGACGACGATGCAAATTTCCAGATCTTCGTGACATCGATGCTCCTGCGCTCCGCCTCCGTGAGAATGCCCTTCGTCAGGAGTTCGTCTGCCTGCGCCGCGATGGCAGCGATATTCTCCGCATGATCGAGATCGAGCTGCTGCATGACGGTGTGCATTGCCGTGCCGCGCTCCATCGGTGTCAGCTGCTCCCGCTCCGCCGCGCGCAGGAAACGCGGCATTTCCCACTCCGGCTGCACTTCGGCAGCGCCGACGGCGGGCAGGAACGGTGCAGGCAGTTCTTCCTCTGCCGTCTGCTGCCGCTTCAGCTCGGTCACACTGGTCTTGGCGTGGATATGCGCTGTGCCGCGCAGGTCGTATGTCCAGTCCAGCACGGTTGCAACGCGCTCTGCCTCCCCGCCGCCCGGCAGCGGCTCATCGGCATGGACAGCAGAAAGAATGGGATCCATCTTCTCCTGCGCTTCTTCCTGCGGTACATGGACATCTTCATCCAGTATGCGTACATCAAAGCGCGCCTGTGGATTACGCGGCGGGCGATGGGCGATCTCATCATCGTCGCCGAATATCGGCGCACCGTCCGGATGACGCATAAGCGCTAGTGCGATCCAGTCGAGATAGCACTTTGCACCGAGGATGGCAGATGCTGGAAATTTCTCCTCCTGCGTTGTGGCGTATTTCAAAGAGGACTCACGCAGCTGCTCCAATGCGTCTTTTCCCTTGCGCGTGATATTCACTGTCCCCGTCAGAATCAGCTTCTCCTGTGCGCGCGTCATGGCGACGTAGAGGATGCGCATTTCCTCTGCGATGGACTCACGCTGAATGACGTTTTTGACCTTCCTTCTTCCAAATGTATCGTACGTCTGTCGTCCCGTCATCGTATTTTCATAGACGCGCAGCCCGATGCCCTCATGTGCGTGATAGAGGAGATCGCCCTTTGTGTCCTCTGTGTTGAATCTCCCCGCAATATTGGCAAGAAAGACGATGGGAAATTCCAGTCCCTTGCTGCGATGAATCGTCATAATGCGTACAACATCCTCGCTCTCACCAAGCGTTCGCGCCACCGAGAGATCCGTATTGCGCCGCTTCAGTGCGTCGATGTACCGCAGGAAACGAAATAGTCCGCGCTCGTTCGTGCGCTCGAAGTCGGCGGCACGGTCGATGAGCATGCGCAGGTTTGCCTGCCGCAGTACGCCGCCGGGAAGTGTGCCGACATAGTCATAATATCCCGTCTCGCGGTAGAGCATCCAGAGCAGTTCGGGAACGCTGTGTACGAGCGCATAGCTGCGCCAATGCCGCAGGCGCGAAAGTGTGTTTGCGGCACGTTCGGCGAGTGTCGCAGTAATCCCGTCCCCTGTCGCTCCTGTCAGCATATCGTAGATACTGCCGACGGGGGTGTGTATGCGCAGCTGCGCCATTTCCTCCATCGTAAGCCCGATCATTGGCGAGGTGAGTATGGCGGCAAGCGGAATGTCCTGACGTGCGTTGTCGAGCACGGCGAGCAGCGATAGGATCATGCGTATCTCGCTCGCCTCGAAATAACCTGCCGTATCGTCCGCATAGGCGGGGATGTTTTCGGAACGCAGCGCATCGAGCAGAATGCCCGCGCGCGCCTTTGCACCGCGCAGGAGAATCACAATGTCCCGATTGCGGAGCGGCTCGCCGTTGTGGAGGACATAGCCCTCTGATTTCAGCTCGGTAATGCGGCGTGCAATAAAATGCGCCTCCACCTCAAACGCCTTGCGCTCCTCTTCCGCCTGCTCCTCCCCCTCATCGATGGAGTAGTCGGCGCGGAGGAGGTCAATCTCGAGCGGTTCTGCAAGGGGCTTTCCCTGCGTCGGATTTTCAAAGATGCGCCCCGGATTCAGACGCGCCTTCTCGTCATAGGTGATCTCGACCGCGCTCTCCGTCATGACCTGTGAGAATATCTCGTTGATCGGCTCAAGCACCTCCGCACGGCTGCGAAAGTTCTCGGACATGGTCACGAGTGTACCATCCGCCCCATTCGTGCGGTATTTCTGATAGGTCGCCTGAAAGAGGGACGGATCGGCAAGGCGGAAACGGTAGATGCTCTGCTTCACATCGCCGACAATGAAGCGGTTATTTTCGCGTGCAATCTGCCGCAGTATCCCCTCCTGCAAGCCGTTCGTATCCTGATACTCGTCCACCATAATGGCATCGTAATGACTGCGCAGCTCATCGGCGATCTCCGTCGGCATGGCGGTGGTCGGGTTCTCCTGCAGGAGCGCGGGCTGCGCGCAGAGGAGCGCAAGCGCCGTGTGTTCGAGGTCGCCGAAGTCAAGGATGCCGCGTTGCAGTTTTTCCTTTTGAAACGCCTTGTGAAATGCGCTTGTCAGACGTGCGTATTGACGGATTGACGCGTTTGCACGATTTTCCGTCTCACAGAGTTCTGCCGCCGTTGCGGGAAGCTGTCCGATCGAGCCGTCCCACGCGCCGTGAATTTTCTCCGTCAGCTTTTTTAGACGTGCGCCGATTGCGGCGTCGCAGTCCTCGACTGCCTTGCGCGGAATACTTTTTCGCGCCTTGCGCGCTGCGGCTGCTTCCGTCAGAAATGTTTCCCACGCGCCTTCATCCTCTGCGTGCAGGAAGTGATCGAGTGAGGAACGGAGCGCCTCGTAAATCTTCCGATTGCCCGCGAGCACATCGATACATTTTGCAGCCGCCGCACGCAAATGTGCATCCCCTGCACAGAGGAGCGCTTCTGCCTCGGCATAGTCCGCGCACAGCTGCGAGAGCGCTTGCTTCAGTTCATCCGCAAGCATTGAAAAGCCGCTGCGCGCCCGAAGCGGTGTATCATCGCTCACCTGTCCCTGCGCGCGCAGCCATGTCATCGGTGAGGGCTGACTGAGCGAGAAGGCATGGAGTGCAAGAATCTCGCGCTGCAGCTTCTCGTCGTCGCCCTTGATTCCCCCATAGGCATCGGAAAAGGCAAGGAATCCATCCGGATCACCCTTGGCGGCGCGTTCATACTCTTCTTCGAGCAGGCGTTCAAAGACCTTGTTTTTCAGCAGATGAATCTCCTGCTCGCTCGCAAGGCGGAAATTTGGCGGTATCTCCGTCGCATCGATGTGTGACTGGATCAGACGCTGACAAAAGGAGTGAAAGGTCGAGATATCCGCCCCCGTGAGGAGGACGCGCTGGCGTTCGAGCAGGACGATGTCCTCATGAAGGTCGGCGGCAGCCCCCCCCTCTAAAGCAAACGCATTGATTTTTTCGTTCAGTGCCGCTTCAATTCGCTCCCGCATCTCCGCTGCAGCAGCCTTGGTAAAGGTGAGTACGAGAACACGGTCGAGTGACAATGCCTTGCTGCACACCTGTGAGATAATACGCTCCACGAGGACGCGCGTCTTCCCGGAGCCCGCCGCCGCCGCAACGAGGATGTTCTGCCCCTGTGTTTCAATCGCTTTTTTCTGATCTTCCGTAAATGACATCTGTGCCATCGGTCTTCACCTCCCCGCATACGATGCGTGCAATCTCCTCCATCGCCGCCTGTGCATTGCCAGCAATATCGCGGTAGCCATCCCCACGCCCGAGGTCCGGCTCAAAGGCGCAGACGGAACGATAGCCGCAGAAGGTACAGGCATTTCGCTTATTGAAACGATAGGGCGCAACCGCTATGTTTCCGTTCAAAATCTCCTCGGCGGTCTCGCGCACGAGATGCGGCAGATAGGCAAGCAGCTGCTCGAATTCCTCCCGTGAGCGAATATATTGCTCCGAGTTCTTGGAGAGCCTGCTGTCCTTGTTGAACGAGATGCAGATATGATCTGCCACCGCATCAATCTGCTGTAAAATTTCTTTGTCATTGATGAGCATTCCCGTCAGAAGCATTTCCTTTGCAATCTCTTTGTGCAGGGCACTGTCATCGAGACGGCTGTCTTTCCTGATGATGGGATTGATGACAGGCGCATAGAGCATGCCCGCAGGAAAGCCGCCCTCATCAAGCAGGGAGCGCACGATAAAGAGATAGAGGAGAAGCTGCATCTTCAGACCGTGACGTATCTCGGGCAGGAGGAGGGATGTCCCGCCCGTCTTGTAGTCAAGGACGAGATAGTAGTCCCCATCCGCGGTCACATCGAAACGGTCGATCTGACCGCGCAGCGACACGGTCATCCCGTTAGAAAGAGGAAACTCGGCCAATCGCTCGCCATCGCTGCGGCGGCCGAAGCTGATCTCAAAGCCGCGCGGATGAAAGGACGAAGCACGCGCCCACGAAGTGAGGTGACGAATGACCTGCTGCGCTGTACGCCGAATACGCTCGATTCGATGGCGATAACTTGCGCGGCTCATGAGGACGGAGGTGTGTATCTTCGGTACGAGTTCTTGGAGCAGCGCGTCGATCGTTTCGTCGCTCCCCGCCTCCGCTGCCATCCAGTCATTTGCGTGCGCCGTGCGCACCCACTCTCCGTAACCATGCAGGATCTCATGGAGGAGCGTGCCGAAGTCGCTGCTCTGAAACTCATAGACATCGCGTTCACGCAGACCAAGCCCGTACGATGCAAAGTGACGGAATGGGCACTGACGAAAGGTCTCGAGGCGCGTCGTACTGCCGCTGATCCGTCCGTTTCGTGCAAAGAGCCCCTTTGCAATCGCAGCAGAAAGAGCCTCCTCGCGTGGAGATGAAAAGAGACCGCGTACCATCAGACGAAGCAGCGGGTGCATGGCGGTGCTTTCCCGCATCCAGTTGTAGACATCGTTCCACAGAGGGCGCATATCCCCCTTTTCCCTCTGTCCGAGCAGAGCCCCTGCCAGCGACGAGAGTGCGGGATGCGGCGCGGAGAGGACGAGCTCGTCCTCCCGCTCAACCATGGCAAGCGGAATGGAGAGTATATCGGACGTCATCATGCGCAGACGGGCGACAAGGGGCGATGGTGCAAGCGCCGTACCGTCGACTGCGGACAGCGCATAGGATACCCACAGATATTCGCGCGCCTCTGTAAAGCCGTGATAGAGTTGATAGCGTTCCAGAAAACTCTGCTCGTGACTCCCGCCGAAGATCGTATGCGGGGTATTGGCAAGCGTCTCTTGAATGGACAGACGGTCTGCATCCGACAATACGCCCTGCGGCACGCCGACGCGCGGCATCGCCCCCGCGTTGACGCCCACGATGTAGGCAGCACGAATGCCCGCGAGGCTGTTCTGATCGAAGGAGGCAATCGTCACATGATCGAGACCGGGCGGAATCAATGAAATCTCGAGCGCATCCAAGCCATCCTCCAATAGCTCTGCAAAGTCGCGCGCAGAGATTACGTCGTCCCCACTGACCTCGACGAGCTGCTCGAACAGTGTCATGCAGGAAGCCCAGATCTGCCGATGTGCTGCCGCATCTGCGAGTCGCCCCTCTGCGTCCGCCGCCGCCCGCCATGCCTCAAGCGTCGGCATGACAGAGAGCTGATCGAGAAAGTCGTAGAGCGCGCGCGTACGCTCATATGCCGTACTTTCGTCACTGCGAAGATGCTGCGTCAAAATGGAGAGCGGTGCGGCGGTCCGTCTGCGCATGGCATCAAGGGCAATCTCCTCGGCAATCCGTACGGCGTTCTGTTCCGTCTCCCATGTATCCTCCGGGATGGTGCGGCGCACAAAGTTCCACGCATCCGTTGCCGTCCACTGACGCTCGGTACGGATACCGAATGCGATGCAGTAATTCTCAAGCCGGTCTACGGCTTCCTGCCAGTCGCCGCAGGAAAAATAGTCATCCGCTGCGGGCTCTGCCACGACAGGAAAAAATCCCGTGCGCAGCGCACGGAATACCGTATCATATCCCCAGCCGCGCCATGCCGTCTGTGCGGCGGCGCGCAAAAGCTCGGCGAGCGGGTGATGTGTACTCGGACGCTTTGCGTCCAGATGGCATGGGATGTCGCAGTCGGCAAACGCCGGCAGCAGCAGCTCCGCATAGGTATCCATGTCGCGTACGAGGACGGCGATCTCACGATAGCGATAGCCCTCGGCGCGTGCGAGGCGCAGTATGTCTGACGCAACGGCCTCTGCCTCAAGGCGCGGGGTTGCCGTCTCGACGAGCCTGAGTGCATTGTCTTGGATGGGGGCAAGACGCGCGTGTCCGAACAGCTGCCGCTCAATCGCTGCAAGTGAGGGCTTTTGTGCGCGATGCTGCTCCTCTATCAGGTGTATTTCCGGCACAGCCGTTGGATCGATCTCCACAAGCAGATTCGTCAGTGCCTGCATGGTTTGATAAGAACGTGCGAACAGACCCGTATCCCTTGTGTTCTCGGGGAGGTTGACCCGCACGCGACTGCCCTCGCGATGCCCATCCATCGTCAGACTGATGTGAATCGTATCCGCCGTGTGGAAAAGTTCCAGAAAAACCGCCATTTCCTGCGGGTTGAAAAAGTCGAACCCGTCCACCCATATCTCTGCGCCGCGCAAAAACGGCGCGTCCTTCAACTGGGCGGCAAGGCGTTCCATGCGATCGGTCTGATCGGTCAGCCGTCCCTCCATGCGCGCGGAGAGTTCATCCATAATGAGCGCGATCTCCGAGAGTTTCTGCGCGAGCCGTCCCTGTTTATGCGCACTTTGCGCCGCTGTCTCACGCAGAATATCGGTGCTCAGACGGTAGCGTTTGAGTTCGGCGATGGTGCGCCCCAATGTCTCGGTAAAACCGCGCTTGCCGACGGAACGCGCAAAGACCGAGAATTCTTTCTCGTGCTTGAGCAGGATGTCTTTTAGGAGGATGCGTCTGCCAATATCGCTGATGCGCGGCAGATGTGCGCCGCCCGTCTCGAGGAGCACCTGACGTGCGAGACGGCGAAAGCCGAACACATACGCCTGCAAGAAACCCGCACTGTCGGTCAGCGTCTGTGCGAGGGCGCGCTCTGCGACGTAGGTCATGTGCTCCGGCACGAGGAGGATGCGCTGTCTGCCGAGTGGCTCGCGCGTCAGCGCCTCCGTCATCGCCGTAAGGCAGGTGTGCGTCTTGCCCGTGCCTGCGCGTCCGATGATGAATTCAAGTCTTGCCGTCATACTGCCTCCGCTCCGCCCTGTGTAAAGCGTGCCATGCTGCCGTTCGCCGTGCGTGTGACCTCGAGATGAACGAGAATCCGCGCGCGCAGTTCCTCGACGTGCGAGATGATCCCAACAAGCCGTCCTCCCTCCTGCTGCACCTCGAGCAGGGCACGGATGGCAACGTCGAGCGTCTCGCTGTCGAGCGAGCCGAAGCCCTCGTCGATGAAGATCATGTCGAGGTGCATCCCGCCCGCATAGTGCTGGATAACATCCGAGAGACCAAGCGCCAAAGCGAGTGACGCGAGAAAGGTCTCCCCGCCGGACAGCGTGCGTGAGACGCGCGGCAGACCCGTGTACTCATCGAATACGTCGATTTCGAGTCCCCACCATTTGTTCTTGTGTCCGCCCTCGCCGTGGATGAGGCGATAGCGACCACGGCTCATTACGATGAGACGCGCATTCGCCGCCTCGATGACATCGCTCAGGATCGAGCGCAGAACGTAGGTCTGGAAATGCACCTGATAGGGCGCCTTTGCCGCCGCCACATTCGCAAGTCTGCCAATGACGCGGTATCGCTCTGCACGCGCCGCCCCCGCCTTCTCGAGCACATCGATCTCGTTCATCATGCGCGTGAGTGCGTCCCGCCGCTCCGTGCGGATGCCCTGCTCCCGCGCCTGATCGCGCACCGCCTGATCGGCGGCTGCCTCTGCCGCCGTGAGCGCAGCCATATCGGGAGGCGTCAACCCCTCTGTGGCTTTTTTTGCCGTGTTCAGCAGCTCTGCTGCGGTCTTGTAGTCGGTCTCATAGGCGTTGATCCTCTTCTGTACCTTCTCCAAATGCTTGCTGTCCGCCCAGTTGTCCGCGATTGCCGCATGATATTCCTCCTCGGAGGAGAATCCCGCCTGTGCGAGCGCAGCGTCATATTCGCTCTTCGCCGTCTGTGCTGTATGCACCGACTCTGTGTGGGCGCGCTGTGCGGCAGCATGTGCGCTCTTTGCACCTGCACGGGCAGCAGCGGTCTCCTTCTCCTTTTCCCGCGCCGCATCGTATGCGCGTTTTCGCTGTGCGACCTCCTCTGTCAGCCGCCGAATTTCGGGGGCGATCTTCGCGTAGTCACGATATTCCTCAGGAAGCTCTGCCTCAAGCGCCGACTGCTCTCCCTCGCGCGTACGCAGAAGGTCGCGCAGCTTCTGTGCATCGGCATTCTGCTTCTCCTGCTCCGCGTGCAGTGCTTCAAGCCGTAGCTGCTGCGCGCCGCGCTGCGCCGCTCGCTCCGTATGTTCCTTTTGGGCTTGTCTTAACTGCGCGTCGTGCTGCCCTGTCCGCTGCACCATTCCTTCGATTGTATCAGAACCCAGAAGTTCATCCAGAAGTCCCTGGTCCTGTGTGCGGCTCTGATTTATGCGCGCGTACTTCTCTTTTGCCTCTTCCAGCTTTCGTGCTGCTTTCTCTGCATTCTGTTCGGCAGCATCCACCGCCTTTGCACAGGACTCCACCTCCTGCTCGGAGGGGATGTCCTCTGCGTGCATCGCAGGGCTGGGATGAGACAGTGCGCCGCAGACGGGACACGGTGTACCGTCTGCAAGCGTCTCGGCAAGGCGCGCCGCGCTGCCGAGATTGTAGAGCGTCTGCATCTGCCGCAGCTTTGTCTTGGCTTCCGCCAGATGCTCCGACGTGTCCTTCACAGTCTGCTGCGCCTCTTCCTGCTGCGTGCGCAGCTCCGATTCCTGCGCGGTCAGCACAGTGATACGGGCTGCGGCACTCTGGCAGCGTTTCAGGCGATCCTGCTCATGTCGGAACGCCTCCTTTCCTGCCAATAGCTTTTCAAGTGCGGCAATGCGCTCCTCATTCTCCTTGCACTCAGCTGTCAGCTTCTCAATGGCATCTGCAGCTGCCTTTTTTTCCTCTTCGAGATGTTTTGCATACGCGCGCAGCTGCTCTGCCGATGCGCGGCAGTCCCGAAGTTTTTGGGCACGCTCCGCATAGTTCGAGAGCAACTGAATGCGCTCCGTTTTTTTCGTGCGCTCCGGCTCGGCTTCCTCGGCTGCCTTCAGCGCCTCCTTTGCCGTATGGAGCGCCATCTGTGCCGCAGTCAGACGCAGGGCGGCTTCCTTCAGCTCCCCCGCTCTCGTCTTCTCCTGCTCCGCTGCCTGCACTGCTGCATGCTCCTTGTAGATGACGGGCTGCGCACGCTGCGCGCGTTCCAGAAGTATGCGAAAATCTGCGACCGATTTTTCCTGTGCCTGCTTTTCCCCAAAGCGTTTCTGTGCCTCGGCAAGCTCCTGTAGTTTTTGCTGTGCCGCCGTCCCCAACTCACGTGCGCGGCGCGCCGCGCGCTGCTTCTCCTCCAGTACCTTGATCTCTGCGGCATGGCTGTCAATCACCGCACTCAGTTCGGTGACGCGCGTACGCAGCTCTTCGAGGCTGCCGAGATTCTCCCCGTGCAGCATCTGATCGATGCGCGCACGCTCCTCATCTGCCGCGCGCTCAAGCTGCAGAGACTCCTGCAGCAGAGCATCCTCGATGCGTTGATAACGCTCCGTGCGAAAGATGCGCTGCATGATGGCACTGCGATCCTTGACCTCGGCAAGCAGGAATCGCTGAAACTGCCCCTGCGGGAGGAGGACGACCTGACGGAATTGATCGGCATCAAAGCCAATCAGCTCTCCGATGCGATTCGATACCTCTGTCACATTCGACGCGAGCAGGACTTCCTCTCCATCCTCCCCCTCGTCAGGGAGGCGGTAGAGCTGACCCGTCGGCGGACGGCGCGTCATCTTCCCGCGTGACATGCGCTCATATGTCGGCGAGCGCAGGACACGATAGCGGCGGCGTCCGAGCGCAAAGACGTACTCCACCTCTGTCGTCCGCTCCGGCGGTGCGGTGGCGGAGCGCAGCGTTGTTCCCTCTCGGACATTGCCGCTGGATTCGCCGTATAGTGCAAATACAATAGCGTCGAGAATCGTGGTCTTTCCTGCTCCCGTTGCCCCATGAATGAGTACAAACGGAGCGTCTGCAAGCGCCGTCTCAAAATCCAGCACCTGCTCCTCTACATAGGAGCCAAATGCCTGCAAGCGTAGTTTCAGCGGTCTCATTCTGCACGCGCCCCCTGTTCCAGCGAATCAATCACACGAACGAGCTCCCTGCGCTCCATGTCCGTCAGCTCATCTGAGGTCACCTCGGCAAAGAAGTCGGAAAAGAGGTGGAGATCTGACTTGCCGCGTTCATAGCTGCGCTCCGTGGAGGAAAGGCGATTGACGTTGATGTTCGGGCGCGTGATGGTGAAGAGATTCGGATAGATCCTGCGCAGCTTCTCATGCGCGGCAAGTACCGCATCCGTGTCGAGGAGCTCCACGCAGATATAGTCGTCATGCGGGAGCGGGTCGAAGTCCTCGCGCATGAGTTCATCCATCAGCCCGCTGACAATGCGTACATCATGACGCGGCGTCAGTGGATAGAAGGTATGGGATGCCATCCCCTCGGCATCCAACTCGACGAGTTCCACACCTTTTTTTTGACAGGCTTCATCGAAGGAGTATTTCAGCAGAGAGCCGGAATATCGGATGTTCTCCGCTCCTGCCCGTTGAGGTGCGTGCAGATGCCCAAGCGCCGTATAGGAATATGCTCTAAAATTCTCCGCACTGACCTGATCGCTCCCACCGACGGAGAGTGCATGCTCGGATTCCGATACCTGCCCGCCGATGACAAAGGCGTGCGCCACAGCCACACTGCGCGCCGAGGGCGGAATCTGTGCGCGTGCTGCCGCCATCTGCACTGCGAGCGCCGTGTCGAACGAAAGTGCCTCCTCCACGGAGAATGCCGCGCGCACATGGGGCGGATCTCCATAGGGAATGAGAGAGAAATACACGGGACCGAATTCATCCGAGAAGACAACAGGCGCCTCATCGGCACGCACAGTCCCCGCCAGATAGATTCCGGACGCACGAAGAAGCTGTGCGCCAAAATGAAGGCGCACAGCGCTGTCGTGATTCCCTGCGATGAAGAGCACCTTGATCCCCTGCTCTGCCAGCCGCGTCAATATTTCGTTGAAGAGTTCCACTGCCTCCGGCGGCGGGATGGCACGGTCATAGACATCCCCTGCAATGACGAGCGCATCAGGACGCACATCTCTGCACAGCGCGAGCAGTTCCTCCAGCACATATGCCTGATCCTCTGTCATGTGCCGCTGTCCGAAGAGTTTTCCCAAATGCCAGTCTGCCGTATGGATGAACCGCATTTCATTTCCTCATCTCTGCTTATGAAATTGCTGATAGGTGCTTCCCTATGAATTTGCTTCCTCGGCAAGAATTTTTGGAACGGAGGAGCTGCCGATACCCAGACGCTCGACACCCATCTCCAAGAATGCCTTTGCCGCCGCATAGTCGCGGATGCCGCCCGATGCCTTGACCTTGCAGCGTCCGCGCGCCGTGTCCAGCATGATCTGCAGCTGCTCCGCCGTTGCCCCCGTGCCGAAGAAGCCCGTTGCCGTCTTGACGAAATCCGCCCCTGCCGCAATGCTGACCTCTGTCGCTTGTGCAATCTCCTCCGGTGAGAGTTGACTTGCTTCAAAGATCACCTTCACGACAACATCCCGTGCATGCGCCGCATTGACAACGGCACGTATTTCCGCCTCGACCTCTTCCCACTGTCCGGAGCGTGCGAGACCGTAGTTCATCACCATGTCTAGTTCCTCGGCGCCGTACTCCATATAGTAGCGTGCCTCTATTTCCTTGACCGCGGCGGGTGCTTTCCCATGCGGAAAGTCGAGTACGGTGCAGACGCGCGTATCGGTATTTTGACAAAGACGGACAGCGAGAGGAATATCCGCCGGCTGCACGCAGACCGAGCAGCATTCCTGCCCTACTGCTTCCATGATTGCCGCACGTACCTCGTCGGAGGTCATCGCAGGATTCAGTGGTGAGGAATCAATATATCTGCTGAGTTTCATGTAATATCCTTTCATTCTGTCCCAATCATATCCCTGAGTGAGGCCTCATCCAAGATGGGGATGCCAAGATCTTCCGCTTTTTGCAGTTTACTCCCTGCTGCTTCGCCCGCAACAAGATAGTCGGTCTTCTTCGATACAGAGCCTTTGACCGTGCCGCCATGGGACGTAATCAGAGCAGCACATTCCTCGCGCGAGAGCGTCGGCAGCGTCCCCGTAATGACGAAACTCTTACCCGCAAGTGCCGTTCCTGCGCGCACAAGGGGCGCACTCACAAAGTTCACACCCGCCGCGCGGAATTTGTCGAGTAGAGCCTTTCCCGAATCCGATGCGAAGAACTCTGTGAGCTTCTGCACACTGATCTCGCCCATATCGGGGACAGCGCGAATCTTTTCGGGGTCTGAGCACGCCGCCTCCTGCAGGGAATCAATGGAGGGAAATGCCTGCATGAGCGAGAGTGCTGCCGCGCGTCCGATGCCGGAGATCCCGAGTCCCGTGAGCAGTCGATCCGGCGTGTTCGCCTTGCTCGCCTCGATGGCGGCAAGACGATTGTCCACGCTCTTTTTACGACCGATGATGCCGGACGCAATCAGCGCATCTCGATGTAGATGCAGTGAATATATGTCCGCAATGTCGTGCAGATAGCCTGCGTGCGTCAGCGCAATGACGGCAGATTCTCCAAAGCCTTTGATGTCCATTGCATTACGGCTGACGAAGTTCAGGATATGGTTCTCCACCTGTGCGGGGCATGCGGGGTTCTGACATTTGATGTCCGCCGTATCCGCCTCGCGTACGGCATGGGAATGACAGACGGGACAGCGGTCACCGATCAGATACGGTTCCGCTGTCTGCGGGCGTTTCTCTTTGATGACCGCTTTCACGCGCGGGATGATCTCACCCGACTTGTAGACGAGGATCGTGTCGCCAATCCGTATGTCCAGACTGTCGATATAGTCCTGATTGTGCAGGGTTGCACGCTCGACGCGCGTGCCGCAGAGCTGCACGGGGTCGAACACCGCTGTCGGTGTAATGCGTCCCGTCCGTCCGACGGACAGCTCAATCGTACGCAGGACGGTCTCCTTTTCCTCGGGCGGGTATTTGTAGGCAATCGCCCAGCGCGGTGCCTTTGCCGTTGCACCGAGCTCGGCACGCTGGGCAAAGTCATTGACCTTGACAACCGCGCCGTCGATGTCGTAGGGCAGCGCCCCGCGCCGTGCGCCGATCTCTCTGATTGCCTTCCAGACCTCGTCCGCCGTATGACAGACACGATAATTGGAAATAATCTTGATCCCCTGCGCGCGCATGAAATCGTATGCCTCGGTATGCGAGGAGAATGTATGCCCCTCCGCGCGCTGTAAGTTGAAGACGAACATCGAGAGCCTGCGCTCGCGCGTCACGCGCGCATCCAGCTGGCGCAGCGTCCCCGCCGCACAGTTGCGCGGGTTCGCAAACGCCTTCAATCCAAGGAGTTCCTGCCGTTCGTTGGCCTCGGCAAATGCCGCACGCTCCATGTAGACCTCTCCGCGCACCTCAAAATACGGGACGGGTTCATGCAGCTGCTCGACAACGTCACTGATTGCGCGTGCATTCAGCGTGACATCCTCGCCCTGTACCGTCCCGTCTCCGCGCGTGATGGCGCGTGCAAGCACGCCATTTTCATAGCGCAGAGCAAGCGACAGACCGTCGATCTTTTCCTCGACGACGAATTCAGCTGTCGGGAAATGCGACAGAATGTCAGCGACAAAGGAGCGTATTTCTTCTTCACTAAATACGTCCTGCAGAGAGAGCATGGGGACATCGTGCGGGACGAGTACGCCGACCTCGCGCTGTGCAGTCCCCCCCACCTTCTGCGTCGGAGAATTCTTCGTGATGAGCTCCGGATACTCCGCCTCGATGGCTTTCAGCCGCTGCATAAGCATATCGAACTCATAGTCGGAAATATCCGATGCATTTGCGTCATAATACTGCTTGGAGTACTTTCGGATCTTCTTCCGCAGCTCCGCGAGTTCGCTCTTGATCTCCACAATGTCGCTCATATCTTCCTCACAGCTTCAAAATCGGTGCATATTTCTGTATGAATTTCTTGATTCCTTCGCCCGGAAACGCAATTGTCAGCTCTGCATCCTCACCTGAGCCGCTGATTGCAACAACGCGCCCGTCTCCCCATTTGCTGTGGCGCACGGCGTCCCCCGCCGTGAACTTTGCCTCTGTGTCGGGGCGGATGACACTCCCGTCCTCTGCCGTATGTTGCGGCGGAGGAGGCAGATAGGAGCGACGTCCACCACCGGAACTACGCCCCCAGACATCGGAGCGCCCGTGTGCACTCCCCATATCGGCAAAGGAATCTGCCGTCTTGTGTTCGATCAATTCCTCCGGAATCTCCGCGAGGAAGCGCGAGGGACGCGAGATCTCTGTCCGTCCGTAGATCGTGCGCTGATGCGCATATGTGAGATAGAGGCGGCGCTCGGCGCGTGTGATGCCAACATAGCAGGTGCGCCGCTCCTCTTCGATCTCCGTATCATCGAGCAGTGTGCGTGAGTGCGGGAAGAGCCCCTCCTCCATGCCCGCCATGAATACGGTTGGGAATTCCAGCCCCTTGGCCGCATGGAAGGTCATGAGGGTCACGCTGCCCTCCGACTGCTCTGTCTCATCCACGTCGGAGATGAGCGAGATCTGCGCGAGGAAGTCCTCCAGCCCGTTCTCGCCCTCTGCCGCGCCGTCCTCGAAGTTCTTTGCCACGCTGATAAACTCGCGCAGATTCTCAAGGCGGTCGCGATTGTCCTCCTTCGGATCGTCCTCAAGTGCGGCGGCATAGCCCGACTCCTCGATGATGTCCTCGACGATCTCGTGCAGCGGACGCGTGCCGAGCTGTCCCATATAGGTAAAGACGAGGGCGGAGAAATCCTCGAGCTCGAATTTTACCTTTGCGGAGAGCTTTGGAATCGTGCTGAGGAGCTGCTCGTCCGTGATGAGTTCAAAGAGGGAGATGCGGTACTCTGCCGCCTTCTCCATCATGCGCCCGAGCGTTGTCTGACCGAGTCCGCGCTTCGGCACGTTGATGATGCGCAGGAGGCTCAGCGTGTCGCGTGGATTGTAGATCACGCGCAGATAGGCGATGATGTCCCTGATCTCGCGGCGGTCATAGAAGCGCACCGCGCCGACCATGGAGTACGGAATCCCCGTCGCGTAGAACGCTTCCTCAATGTTGCGGGACTGGGCATTTGTGCGGTAGAGGACGGCAATGTCACCGTATTTCGCGTTGAACATCGTGTGCAGCCGCTCCACCTCGCGCACGATGAAGGCGGCCTCGTTTTTCTCCGTACCGCCCTCATAGACGGTGATGGGATCGCCCGTCGGATTGTCCGTCCATAGTTCCTTTTTCTTGCGCGTCAGATTGTTCTCAATCACGGCATTCGCCGCTGCAAGGATGTTCTTGGTCGAGCGGTAGTTCTGTTCGAGCAGGATCACCGTCGCCTCGGGATAGTCGCGCTCGAAATTGAGGATGTTCCGCATATCCGCGCCGCGCCAGCCATAGATCGACTGATCTGCATCGCCCACGACGCAGATATTGCGGTGCCCCTCGGCGAGCAGCTTCGTGATTGCATACTGTGCGCCGTTTGTGTCCTGATATTCATCCACGAGGATGTAGAGGAACTTCTTCTGGTATTTCTCGCGCACCTCGGCGTTATTCGTGAGGAGTTCCACCGTCAGCATGAGCAGATCGTCGAAATCCAGTGCATTGTTTGCGCGCAGCTTCGACTGGTAAAGCTCGTAGATCTTTGCCACCTGCTCCGCAAAGAAATCCGTCGCCTGTGCCGTGAATGCCTTGACATCGAGCAGGCGGTTCTTCGCGTCCGAGATATGTGACTGAACGGCGCCCGGCGCCGTGTGCTTCTCGTCGATATTCAGTTCCTTCAGGCATTCGCGGATCAGCGCCTTTGAATCCGAGGCATCGTAGATGACAAAATTCTTCGCGTATGTGCCGAGCTGCTCGATCTCCATGCGGAGGAAACGTGCGCAGAAGGAATGGAACGTACTCAGCCAGACATCGTGCGCGGCGTCCCCGATCAGCGTATCCACACGGTCGCGCATTTCACGCGCCGCCTTGTTCGTGAAGGTGATGGCAAGAATACGGTACGGCGGAACCCCCTGCTCCAAGAGGTTTGCAATGCGGAAGGTCAGTACACGCGTCTTGCCGGAGCCGGCGCCCGCCACGATGAGGAGGGGGCCATCAAGGCAGGCAACGGCCTTTTGTTGTGGCTCGTTCAGCCCCTGAAATAGATCCATGAAAACTCCTTTTCCTGCAATAATTTTCCTGCAATAAGAAAGGCGGGGCCGCCACATCTGGCCAACTCCGCCCCTGCCATCATAGGATATAATGTTATGTCTTGATTCGCTTGACCGCCTCCGAAAGCGGCGGGATGATCTGTTTCTTGCGCGACATGACCCCGGGCAGATAGAGATGCGTTCCACTCGTATCCTTGCGGAATGCCTCGCCGATCAGCGTGCGCGGCGAGCCCGTGAAGAGAAGGTAGGTCGCCTCCTCGAGGATGTCTGTAATCATGACGAGGCTCAGGTCGAACCCTTCCGTGTCGCAGATACTCTTCATCGCGGCGAGGAGTTCATCCTCCTTCGCCATGATTTCCTTCGTATCCATGACGGAGGTCTGGCTCACGATCACACGATATGCACCAATGGTGAACTCCTTGAGATCGTTGCGGACAATCTCCATCGGCGACATATTGCCGATGCTGGAGCCCGCCTTGAGCATCTCAAGACCATAAGCATTGAGATCAACATTTGCAATATCCGCGAGCCGCTCTGCCGCCTTCTTGTCCTTCGGGGTGCAGGTCGGAGACTTGAACAGTACGGTATCCGAAATAATAGCGGAGAGCAGGAGTCCCGCAATCGACGGCGGAATGTCGATGTCGTTCTGCCAGTGCATGTTGGAGACGATGGTCGCTGTACAGCCGACCGGCTCCGCGTGCGTATAGATCGGCTCGCTCGTACTGATGCCACCGAAGCGATGGTGATCGATGATCTCGACAATTTTCGCTTCCTCGATGCCCTCGACCGCTTGATTGCGCTCGTTATGATCCACGAGGATGACCTGCGCCGGCTCCGAGACGACGAGGCGGTCACGGCTCACAAGACCTACGATGCGCCCGTTCTCGAGGACGGGATAGTTGCGGAAATTCGTCTCCTCCATCGTTCCCTTGATGTCCGAGAGAAGGTCAAGAGGCTTGAAGCAGACGGGGTTGTCGTGCATGATCCGCCGAACCGGCACACACTGATTGATGAGGCGTGCCACGGTGTAGGTATCATACGGGGTCGAGAGCACGAAGATCCCGCGTGCCTCCGCCTCCTCGAGAGCCTCTGCGGGCACGCGTCCGTCACCCGTCACAATCAGACAGGCAATGCCCTGCTGAATACAGGCGAGGATCGTCTCTGTCCGACGGTCGCCGACGAGCACAATGTCGTTTTCCTTGATGAGCTTGTAGATGGTCTCCACGCTGCCGGCGGCAATGCGGATCTGTCCCTTGATCGTCTCGCCCTCTTCTCCGGCGACGAGCACGTTGCTGTCCGTCGCGCGGATGATGTCACGATAGCGCACGCGCATATCCGAGAGATTCGTCATGCCGAGTTCCTGGAAATAGCGCTTTGCAAGATCGCTGACGGAGACAATGCCGACGAGGATGCCCTTGCTGTCGGTCACGGGGATCGAGCGCAGATCGTTCTCGCGCAGCACCTCGCCCAGATTGCGCAGGGTGTCGTGCTGACGGACGACAATCTTGCAGTCCATCGCTATGTCTTTGACGCGCGGATAGAGATCGGGAATGAGGAGCGGCTGCTCGACATGGAAATACTCGAGTGCGAACTTTGTCTCCTTATTCACCTTACCGGCACGTGCCGCAACAGCATTGACGCCCATCGCCTGTTTCAGATGTGCGTATCCGACCGCAGAGCAAATGGAATCTGTATCCGGATTGCGGTGCCCGATGACATAGATCGGCTTTGCAACATTCAAGATGATACCTCCCTATCGCGGCTTCCACATGCCGCATACTATGATTCCCATTATAGCATACTCGCGGATGTGATTCAATTTTTGCAAAAATAAAAAAGATGGGACACTCCGTAGGAATGTCCGCCATCCAAAAGCTATGCTTCAAATGCGTTCTTAATTGCGTGTACCGTCCATGCGCTTCCGGCTGCATAGACCTCGAGCACATCAAAGCGACAGTGTACGTGCTCCATACCATGCTCACGCAGATACCAATACGCACTCTGTATGATCTTCTGACGTTTTCTGTAATGAACTGCCTCCGCAGGTGTTCCATAGCGTACGCTGCTGCGCGTTTTCACCTCGACAAAGACGAGCGTCCCATGATCGTCCGCAATGAGGTCAATCTCGCCGATCTTACAGCGATAATTGCGTGTGAGGATGCGGAAGCCCTGTCGACGCAGATACTCTGCAGCACAGGATTCGCCCTGATCGCCGAGCGTCTTACTGCTCATGACAGTCTCCGTTCACCCGCATGGCGGTCAATGCGGTAGACATGTGCGAGAATCTCTGCAATCGTGCGATAGAGTTCCGGCGGAATCTCGCGGTCAATCTCAAGCGCCATCAGCATATTGACGAGGGATTTGTTCTGGTAGACAGGGATTCCGTTCTTCTTTGCCTCCGCAAGAATGCGGTCGGCGACGAGCGAGCGCCCCTTTGCCGTCACGCGCGGGGCACGGTCGTTTTTCACATCGTATTTGATCGCAACCGCGCGCTGTTCCTCTGACGCCGGCATATCATCGACAGGCGAAGTGTCCTGATCCCAATGTTCCGCCATCTCTCACCCATCCTTGTGACTGCTATTTATTCGCTCATATTATACCGAGGAGCAGCGTTCTCCGTCAAGCGGGAAGCACGTACTTATCTCCGTCAGTTTGTAAAGAAACGCCGCTCACCGATGGCGCCGATCTGGATGCCCTCGATGATGAGGGAGGTACTGTCCGCCGTCTCCCGTATGCTGTCGAGCGCATTGCGGAACTCCCATGCGGCGTCAGCATCGGAGAAGTAGAGCCGCATATCCACGTGATTCTCCTCGTAGATGCGATTGATGAGCTCCACCGTGCCGATATTGTCTGTGAGCACGCAGATACGCAGCCATGTCTCCTTCTTGACGAGATCCGTTTCCTCATCCTTTTTTGTCTCATCGTAAACATGGATGTAGGCGGGATATTCGGATGCGCCCATGAAGAGCGGCATGACGAAATTCATCGAGCGCTGCCCCGGCTGTGGGGCGGCATTCTCGCCCTCAAGTGCGTTGCGCATGGTGAGGGCAAGTGCCGCGACATCCCTACCCGCACGCTTGTACTGCTCTGCCGTCATCCTGCGCGTCTTTACAATGTCCGCCATCTGCATGAATGCCCACAGACGCGGGAGGTCGAGCAGCTGTTGTTCAAGTGCTGCCTGACGCACCGTACCCGGAATGTTCTGCTGGGTTAATTGGATGAGCTGTTGGAGCTGCTTTGCATCCCCCTCACTGAGCGTTTGACCACGTCCGCTGACAAAGTTTTGCAGCAGCAGTGTCTCTTTCGGGTTCAGATTCTCATTTTGGAGAAGCGACTGTGCGAGATTCCGCAGGACGTTCATCGTCTGCGGCGTGTTCTCCATCGTCTGTGTGAAGAAGCGCGGAATCACGTTTTGCATCTCTGGGGACTTCATCTGGGCGGCGGATTGTGGCGGAGATTTTGCTGCATTGACAAGTTCTGCCTCGGCTCCCGTCTTCGGGCGTGCGGTCTGCGCCGTTGCCTCTGCCTGCGGAGCGGATCTTGCGGACTGAGTCTGTGTTTCCGTATTGGTTGATGCTCGTGTGCCCACATCTGTGGAAGGCTTGTTTTCCGGAGTGGCGGCGGGGTCACCCTGACGCGGCATCGCATTTGTCGGCTCTTTGCCCGTCTGCATGGGAGTGTTGGCACTCCCGGTCGGCGGTGCTGTATTCTGTCCGCGTTCGGCGTGCGTCCCCGTTTGGGAGGCCTCGTTTGTCATCGTTTTCTGCGCACTTCCCGCTTCATTGGATGCGCTCTGAGCATTCTGCGCAGAAGAGTTATTGGAAGGCGAAGGAGCATCAGGCATTGTTTTTCCTGCATTTTGCTGCGGCATCTCTGTCGCAGCCTTTCCGACGTTTTCTTGTGGCGTAGTCCCTGCCTGTCGCAGCGCGGGCGATGCGTTTTCCTTTGTCAAGGTATCCGTGGCTGTCGTTCCAGTCTGTGCACGTGGCATTTGCTGTTCAGGTTGTCCTTCCTCGGGCATTGCAGGAATTGCGTTTTGTGCGGACGAAGATGCACGCGCTTCCTGTCCCCCTGTGGAACTCGGCGGAGTCTGTGCACTTTCACCCTGTGAATTTGTGTTTGTCGTCATTGGCTGCGGCGCAGCTTCCGCATCGCGCGGCATGAGGAGCTGAACCAGTTGATTCAGGAAAGAGAGCGAGGTCGAGCCCGCCCCGCCCGATGTCCCCACAGCAGTTCCCTGCGCATTCAGCTGTGTGAGAAAAGTCTGCAATTCCTTCGGCAGCAGCTCCGCATTCCCGGTATCGAGCAGTTGAAATGCCGCCTTTGTCAGCATGATCGGCTCGAATGTTCCGCCGGATTCCTTTGCAAGCGCGGACTTCAGCCCCGTGAGGAGTGCTGCAAGATCATCGCTCACCTGTGGGGATCCGCCCTCCTCCGCCATTGTCCCCAGCTGGTTGAGCATACGCGCGAGCGTCGTGAGTTGATCGGTCGAGAAGCGCTGACTGGCAGCGGTGCTGCCGAGCCCCTGTCCGAGCGTCGTCTCGATCGAAAAGGACTGCCGCATCATATTCTGGATGACTTCCTTGAGTTCGGCGGGCATTTGCTGCACATTTGTCTGCTGGCGTCCGCTGATCTTCGCGAGAACATCCGCCATATGGTCGATGGCAGTCTCAAACGAGACATTCGTCCGCTGGCTGAATGCAGCGGACGAATCTCCCTGATTTCCACGATTTTGAACAGCCTCGGTCGTTTTCCCCTGCGAAATCTGGGATGCGGTAGGAATGACGGGAGATGCTGTTGTAGTATTTGCTTCCATCGACACGGTGTTCACAGCCTTTTCTGTTATATACTGTTCAGCATGGAGCGTATCGGCTCGAAGGATTTACGGTGAATGGGACAGACACCATATTTGCGAATCGCGTCGATATGTTCCTGGGTTCCATAGCCCTTATGCTTTGCAAAGCCATAATGCGGATATTCTGTATCGTATTGTTCCATCAAATGATCGCGCGTCACCTTCGCCAAGATCGATGCAGCAGCAATCGATGCAGACTTGGCATCCCCCTTGATGATGGAGTTTGAAGGCATCGTGAGTTTCGGAAGCTCCACGGCATCAATCAGAACCTCGTCCGGCGTAGGCGACAATGCGGCAATCGCCTCATACATCCCCATCCGCGTTGCCTGCAAGATGTTCATGCGGTCGATCGTCTCTGCATCAATCAGAGTGACGTGATAGGAAATCGCAGCGTTGACAATCTGCTCGTACAGCGCCTCGCGCACGGCGGCAGACAGTTTTTTAGAGTCATTGATGTGGGGAAGATGTGCTTCATGTGGCAGGATGACAGCGGCGACAGCCACAGGCCCTGCAAGAGGTCCGCGCCCCGCCTCATCCACGCCCGCAACGACCGTGTGTCCCGCCTCTGCGGCAGCACGCTCATATGCGTACATCCGATGCAGTCGCTCACATTCCTTCTGTGCCCTTTCATAGCGGCGCAAAATGGTCTGCACGGATTTTCGAGAATCTTTTCGACAGGATTCAATCAAGTCTTCTGTCACATCGCCATAAAGAAATATGTTCTCTATTTCTTTTATCGTCAAATTTATCATTTCCTTTACCGCATATCCTTTGTGGAATCTGTGGGTAAAAGCGCATCCAACGTGACGCGCCCAAGCCGCCCACTGCGGAAATCCGTCAATACAATTTGCTCTGCCTTTTCATAGTCAATCTTACCACCCGCACGCAGACATCCGCGCTTTCGACCAATCTCCTCAAGCAGTGCTATGCCGCTTGGGAGCACTCCCTCCAACCGATAGCGTTCTATAAGAGCGGATGGATATGCTCTGCGGAGTGTATCAAGAAGCAGTAATACAACGCTCGCCACGTCATACACATTGTCGTTGATTGCGCCCGTGAAGGCAAGATGAAGTGCCGCCTGCTGATCTTCGAATTTTGGCCAGAGAATCCCGGGCATATCAAGCAATTCCAGCTGCGTGCCGAGACGAATCCACTGCTTCGCGCGTGTAACACCTGGACGGTTTTCCACCTTTGTCTTTGACCCACCCGACAGGCGATTGATGAGTGAGGACTTCCCTACATTGGGGATGCCGAGGATCATGCAGCGTGCCGCCCGTGCCTTTGCCCCATGTTGTACGAGTTTGTCCGTTTTCGGCTTCGCACATTTTGCAATCACCTGCACAAGTTCCTTCACGCCGCGCCCCTGCACCGCATCCACCGGGACTGCTGCAATCCCCTGCGCAGCGAAGTATTTCACCCATGCACGCGTCGCTGTTTCATCCGCAAGATCCGCTTTGTTGAGCACAATCAAACGTGGCTTTCCACCCACAATCTCACGCAGCACAGGATTCGCCGAGCTCAGCGGAATCCGCGCATCCAGCAGCTCCACCACCACATCGACCAGCTTCAGATTCTCCTTGACAAGCCGCTCCGCCTTCCGCATATGCCCAGGGTACCACTGGAGGCTGGGGATGTCGATTATGTTGTCATTATCAATCATTATATGTCTTCCTCTCAAACGTTGATTTTACTGGAGTTTATCATCATACGGATGTGTATAGAGCGAGAAAATCATAATTCATCATTATCCATACTATACCATATTTCATGATAAAAACCCATAAACGGGAGACAAATGGGAGACGAGAGTGCAAAACGGGAGACAAAGAAAACAATCCCCGAAGTCGGATCCTCGGGGGATGCGATCACCACTCAACGACGCTATACATGACGGTCACGCCTTTGTAATTCACACCGTCGAAATGCGCCAGTGCCTCGAGACGCCCCTGCTCGTACCCGACACTCATGAGCGCCTTGCCGTCAATGACGGACGCACCCGCCTTGACGCGATGGTCTTTGCGCAGATTGACCTTGTACACGTCAACCTTCTGCTCTTCGCGCGGCAGGGCTTTCCCGTCCTTATCCTGCGTGATCGGCGTGACGATTGTGCGGTCACTCTTCTCCCGTGCCACCCGTGGCAGTGTCGGATTGTCCTCCCTGATTTGACGCTCAACAATCGTTGCCGCGCGCTCTACAGTCGGAGCTTCTACGTAATACGTCGCCGCCGGAGCACGCTGCCCCGCCTGTACCTCCGCAAGTCTCCGCTGGAGTGCCTCAGCATTCGCCCGCGACACATCCAGCTGCGCCCGTAGCTGCTCCGCATCCTGCGTCGCCTCCTGCGTCATGACGGCTGGTTTCTCGGCTGCGGTCTGCTCCTCGGCAGAGTGGCGACCGACAGCATAGGCGACACCGATGACCAGAATACACAAGAGCACTAGGATCAATGCTTTGTGCTCCGTAAGAGTGTGCCGGATTCGCTCAAGCATAGCTTACCGCCTTTCAGCCTTTTATGCAATCTTATGCGAACGCATCACTGCAGGGCGTAGTCGGTCACGCCGCGCGCAATAGCGCGGGCGAAGGCGTCCTGTCTGTCCCGTAGAAGTGCTGCATCACCGACATTGTCGATGAATGCAAGCTCTACGAGGACGGCGGGCATATCCGTGCTCTTGATCACCCAAAGGTCAGGACGATACTTGAGCCCCCTGTCCACTGTGCCGAGACTGCCCGTGATCTGCCACTGGATGCAACTGCCAAGCTTTTTGCCCGCACGACTGCCGGGATGTACTTCCACCTCAGTCCCCTGTGCCAAACCGTTAAAGGCATTACAGTGAATCGAGATGAAGATGTCTGCTCCACTCGCATTTGCGGTATTGGTGATTTCCAAAAGGTCATCATTCTGCATGTTGCCGACAACCTCAACGCCTGCGGCCGTGAGATAATGCTCCACGAGATCGGCGACGCTCTTTGCCACATCGCATTCTCTGAGCCCACATCCGCAGGCGCCGGGATCCGGATTACCGTCTGGGGCATGCCCCGGATTCAGAAACGCTTTCATTTGTCATTCTCTCCTTTCGAGTTTACAACTCTATCGCTATACAACTGCAGCAGCATATTTTGCAGCTGCTGCGGAACAGGAAGCCCCATACGTGCGGCGTTCTCGATGATGGAGATACCTTCATTCGAGATGTAGAAGAAGATCACGGCAGAGCGTAGGACACAGCCGTTTCCGATAAGATGGCCATCGAGAACGTTCGCAGCACCAACAATGGCGAAGATGCAAGCTTTCTTGCAAATGCCTTTGAATCCTATTGCACTGGACAGCTTCTTCTCAACAATCGCGCGCAGGACTCCTGTTATGTAGTCCGTTGCCACGAATGCGACGAGGGCATACAGCAAATCATCGAAGCTGCCGAGGAACTCCCCGATAACGATTCCTATGCCCGCCGCATACAGACGCATGGTTAAAATCTGATCCACAATCAACCACCTCCCTAGAGCATGCGTTCCGTTAGTTCTCTTTTCAGCATTTTGATATGGCGCGTTGGACGAAGTTGAAAGTTAAGGCAGTCCCCTGCAGCAATTTGATGCATACTGCCCGCTTCGCATAGATATATCCCATTTGCAGCAGGTACGGGATATTTATACTCTTGCCACCCGACGCCCCTGTAATCGGGACCAACCTCCACAGAATAAATTCTGAATTGCGTTCCCAGCAAGAACTGATTCTCCCGCAGATGACACACGGTGAAGCGCGTTCCTATAAAAAAATATTCTTTGACGATAGGTATCCCCTCAGGGGTAAAAATTGTCATAAAAGCTATATACGGAGCCTCGAGAGCTTGCGGATTTGCCTTTGGAGGACGCATAGTGTAGTAGTATCCATCTTGAATCGGAAACTTTACGCCTTCACAGCCTTTATAGTCTTCCGTCTTTTCAACAATTCCAGTGAGTGTTGGTAAATAACCGGTCGTGTAAAACAATTTCCGGATACCGGCAGGCGTGACATAGTAAGTCGCAATTGCACCAAGCGCAGTGATGGGGCCTTGATGGTTGGCAGCACATCCGATGGTGTAGAAAACTGCCCAGTTGCCGGACGCCTCTATAAAGCCGCACCCAGCCTGCACTAGTGTTCCAAGAACAAAACGTGAAATATCCTCATTGGGATATATCTCTTGAATACGCCCCTTACACCAGCTGTTCACGTTTTCCGCGTAGATCCAAGGGTCTATTTCAAAAAGAGTATCGCCGTTTCTTTTGATTACTATCTTATCGCTATCCCAAAAATCCCTGCCCTGTTCCCCAAAAACCCCATATATAGCATAGGTGTTGCCGAGATCATCTACGTCTGCCGCGATGACGCATTTGTTCACAGATCCGTGCGCACTCCAAGGAGGTAGTGAAAAAAACGAAAAAATCTTCTCACGATGGGAAAGATATCGAGGCGAATATTCCCCAAGAAGATCGAGATGCCCCCGCCGGTATATGTAATACCGCTTATCAATCACAATCGGAATCCCAGAAACTTCATTAGCGGGCGTATAGCTGCCGCCCCCGTCGGATTCATGTCCGTAGACGCAGCGCCCATCCGTCCATACCCACTCGCCCTCATGAACCGTTCGATTCCCAATGCAGGTGAGCCATGCGCCATCCGCAAGCACCCGATTTCCGCTCACAGCTTTCACTCGCGCCCTGTGCATCATCTCACGCTCCCACGATGACGGCGGTACCGCCCCTTGAAATCTGTACCCACACGAGACTGCCGTCACCAGTGTTGCAGTCCACTGCCGCACGGAAGGGATACGACCGCTCGCCGATATGGACGCGCCCATTCTGAATCCTGCCGCGCTGTGCCTGTGACTCAACCACCTTCGAGTTCTTTATCCCTGCCCGTATTGCGGCTGCAAGCCCCAGAACGCCGTTCATCCGTACCACCTCACCATCTTGATCGTCTGCCGCAGAAGGCGCGGCGTGAGTTCCACCATGTTTGACTGAAGAAAGTATTCGTGTCTCTCGAATCGAATGCGCTCGGTGAAATCGACGATGTGGTCAATGTCCGGGACGCCGCTGCGAATCCGTGCGCGAATCTCCACCATAACAGTCTCCTGTGTCTTGCGATTGAGCCATTCGATCTCATGCGTCAGCATCCGTAAATAATCCGCGCCCACAACGGGAAACTCCGTGTCGATGAGAGAAGAATAGGGTAATGAATCATCGCTCGCGTAACTTGCGCCAAGGCTGAGATTGGACTGCTCTATCGTGAACTGACTCGCCTTGCCACCGGGCTTTCCCTGCGAGAGGGAGCTTCCCTCAAGCACGCCGTCCACATAGACGGTCGTCGCATACCAACCATAGCCGAGCGGCGCATGATAGGTGATGCGCTCCGTTCCTTTCTCACGACTCCAATCCTCCCAGTCATATTCCGTGTGCTTCTTCCCATCATTGACTGGTTCTGTTGTACGTTCCCATTCCTCGAAGAGGTAAACGTCGCGACCTGTGGAGGCGTATGCGTAATCCGTGCGGCTGGTCGAGCCGTCCACGTTGTGCGTGCGCTTCTCCGCGAGGTATTCCCCATCGTAGGTATAGGTACTGTATCCGTTCTCATTCGTCTCACGGACGAGAAAGCCGTTGGAGTAAGTGCGGCTGATTTCTTTGAAGGAAATCGTGCCCGTGAAGGGAATGGGAGCGGTATCCTCCTCGTTGTGGGCCCCTGTTGCATCGTTATGCGAACTGTGCCAGACGGAGCGCACGAGTTTCCGCTCAATCGTCGGCTGTGCGTGCGGCCAGTTCGTAATGTCAATGATAGACTCCTCCATGCCGCGCTGAATGACATGCAGCGTATCTCCTCGAATGAACACATTGACCTGCCGCTGAGGGAGTTTCACCGTCCATCCGAAGAGCGCGGAGATGAAATCGTGGTAGGTCATGCCGCTGCCCTCAAAGTTCTGCGACGGGGTGAAATCATCGGTCAGCCGATGAAGGCGAAGCCCGAGCGAAGCGGCAATCTCGGCAGCATAGCGCGACACCTTTGCCCGCTCGACGTAGATATGGATGGGCGTGTAAAGGAGCGTGTCCTTACTGTACATTCCCTTGACAGACTGCACGATACCGCGCTGACTTGTTTCCTCCACGAGAAAACGGAAGGCATAATCCAGTACGCGCCCCTCTACACTCGCGCCGATGGAAAGCGGCCGGACGGTTTCAAGTTGAATGTTATCCGAGAGACTGAGTTCTCCAAGCGTTACGGAAAACGAGCGAATCCCCCGCTCCCGGAATTCTGTATAGGTCAGTGTATGAGGAATCTCTATCCTCGTGTCTGCCAATATATGCAGAGACTTGATAAGCTGACGTGCTGTATCTGTTCCAACGGAGCAGAATTGTCCGGTACGCCGCAACGTATCTGCATTTATCAATTTCTTCCGTCCAATTCTACGGATCAGCTTTCCCCTGCTTGAGACTTTCGATGCTGTTTTGATAAGGCGGCGCGTGTCGGCATGAACAGAACAAGATGCTCGAACTTCCCGCTTTAGGTCACACTTCAGTTTTACTGGCTCCCGAAGCATCGGGATAAACGTAACATAAACTATAGGACGTAATCTTATGCGCCCAAATGGCAACCACGAAATGATGACACTGGGCTTCAGCTTGATGCTCATGTCCCTGCTCTCCATCCGAATTGCCGCCCCGCAAGATCTGCAATGCTTAGAGAAGTGTCGTAGGCTCCCATAACGAACCCGTTCTGATCCTGCGTTACTATATGTCTGCCGTGTTCTGTAGTTGTACCGCCTCTCTTTTCAATCGCAGTCAGAGCGCACAGTCCTTCTGCTGTGCGGTAGGCGGGCTTTGCAAACGGAACGATACTGACCACACGGGAGTTCCCTCCGTACCGCGAGATGAGCGATGAAACATCAACCGACTGCAGAAGCTCCTGACCTGCCGCCGTCGCTTCATAGATGCCATCGCCGCAATCCGCCATATCCGTCTGCGTTGCTTGGACAGGTACCATGATGGCCTGTTCCCGCGGGCTGATTTTCTCATCCGAGATAATGAGGCTCGAAATAAGCAATTTGTTGTTGCTTGTATAAATAGTTAGAGTCCGCTCATCTTTGTAGAATGTGAAACTTAAATTCTGCTTATTACAAAGTTCTTTTCCATTAAAAATCACATGGAAGATTCCATCCTTATTTTCACCTGGTTTAAGGCGAAACCACAAAGTATTGATTTCCTTTGTTTTTATAGGAATTTCATTAGTACCAATAGAAAGTTCTTGACGATTTGCGCTTCCTGACATAAACCAGCTGCCAACGCTGGACGATTTTAGCTGTATACCGAATGACCGGCTAAGACAGCCCCAGAATTCGATTTCTCCATAATACTCGGGAGGCTCGATATACATATCCAATTTAACATAAAGCTCTAATGGAACTTTATCGAGTTGGATTCCTCTCATATCTCTCGGTTGCCAAAAAGCTACGCCCGTCCTACTGTACTGCTCGCCTGTCACCGTAGTGCCTCCGCACGAAAGCAGCTCTGCATAGCCGGGGTTGATGTATTTGAATGACATGACACACCTCCTAGTCCGAAACAATCAGCCCTTCTGCTTGAAGATCGACACTCACATCGCTTTGTGGCTGCTCATCGGAAGAACTCGTTGCTTTCACCCAGAAAATGACATTCACAGTGCCGACACCGGAAAGTGCAATTTCATCCTTCCAGTCCGCAGCAGTCAAAACGGTATCGGTCGTATAGTCGTTATCCGTCGCAACTTTCCACTTGTCCGCATGATCGCCGATGAACTTGATCGTCAAGACTCCGTCGATATGGAAGCCGCTCTCGCAGCGCACGGCACATTTGACGGCTTTCTCCTCTGCCTTGCCCGCATCGAGGAGAACGGAGATGGGCGAAAGTTCCGTGCCCGAGCTGACCTCCGTCCCGTCTTTGCCGCCCTCGGTTGGATTGTTCATATAGATATGCAGCAGTTCTGCCATTGTCACACCCTCCAAAATTCCAGAGACAGTTTATATACCTTCGGGAAATGTGCCATATACTCGTAGGACTTTACCAATACGCGCACAGAGGGCAGGAGATTCCCGCCCTCATCTGTCACAGGCACCATCGCGCGGCTGTCCCAATATCCCTTGATCTTCTCCCAGTCACTAGCTGACACAACAACTGTGCAGGAGATACGGTCACCCTCCGTAACGTGACCGAAGTCTTGAACGACTGCCCCGCCCACAATCTCCAAGAGCTGCTGACGGTCGTCGGGGACGATCTGCCAGTTCTCGACACTCAGTGTTCTGACCTCACCAATGTGAATATGAATTGGAATCACCCCCTAGGGCATTTTCAACGGCAGGGCGGATGCGGTCGGCGACGTGGTCGGCAAGCATACGCATCCCCTCGTTGTCCTCCG
>CAUVMF010000006.1:0-36183 GCA_963552975.1 uncultured Selenomonas sp. | reverse complement strand
CCTCCTCGTATACGTTGACATTCGTGATCTCGGAGAGCTTGTCGACAAGGAGGTCACGCTGGTCGCGCAAGTCGTTTGCCTTGCCGCCGTTCGTCTCCGCGAGCATGATGTTCTTGTTGAGCTCTGCGATCTCCTTCGTGAGATTATTGAGCTTACCCAGCTGGATGCCGATCTCGTCATACTGTGCCGCGATCTGGGATTGCAGCTGCTTGGCGCACGTCTTGATGCGGTCGACGAGATTGTTTCCCTTCGCAATGACTGCCGTGCGTGAGGCGGCGTCGCTCGCATGGTCTGAAAGGTTGACCCAGGATGAGTAGAACTGCTGCATGGCGTTCAGGACACCGCTCTTCTTTGCGTCGTTGAAGATCGTCTGCACCTTGTCATAGTTCGTCTTGTACGTCTTGTAGAGGTTCTGCGCCGAGTTCTCCGACCAGTACTGCTTGTCCGCGTAGATGTTGCGCGCACGGTTCAGCGCGACGACGTCCACGCCGCCGCCGACATAGACACCGCCATAAAGGGCGGGGCGTTCCTGATAGTTCGTCGCCGCCGAGTCCACGCGCTGACGCGAATACCCCTCCGTCGAGGCGTTTGTGATATTGTGCCCCGTCGTGTCGAGCGAGAGCTGATTGTTCTGGATGCCCCGCACCATCGTATTGAGTCCGGCAAATGTTGACCGCATAGATCCCTCACTCTTTCCCTATTGATCCGTTTATTTATACATCTGCATCAAACATCGCAACCGCGCGGTTCACGCCCGGCGCAGGTCCTGCTACGGGCTGCGACCTGCCATAGGTATCATCGGCGATCGTCCCGGAGGCGACATTGAGCTGATAGTTCACAAAGTCCGCACTCTTTTGCAGGAGTTCGGCACAGCTCCGAACAAGCATCTGCAGTTCTTCCTGCCGCGCGGCGACGGCGCGCAGAACGCGCTCCACCGCCACCCGCTCGCGCAGATTCGGCTCACGCGCGAGCAGATCTGCAAGGCTGTACGCCTCCGCCGCTGTCAGCAACGCCGACTGTCTGTCGGCGAGCGCACGCACCTCGGCGAGGCTGCGCTCCGCTGCGGCTGTCGGCTCTGCAACGCCGCCGCCCGACGCGCTCCGCGAGAGTGCCGTGCGCAGCACAGCAAAGCGAGACGCCGCCTCCTCCGAGGCGACAAGCTGCGCCTTCAGAAGCACGAGTGCCTCGCGCGTCTCATTCGTCATCGCCGTTCACGCCTTATAGTCCAGATTTTTCTTCAGATGGCGCACCTGCTCACCGCCGCAGCTCCCGTAGACGGGGTCGACGACTGCGCCGCCGATCTTGCCGAGCTGCCGATTCACCGCGATGAGCAGCCCCTCCATGAGGAAGGCGTTCGCCTCGCTGCGTTCCTGCACCTCTCTGACAAGGCGGCTGAGCTTTCGGCTCGCCCCCAAGACGGAGCGATGAACCTCATCGGTCGGGGCGAGCAGAGCCAGTTCTTCCATCGTTGTCTCGGAGGTCACGCCCGGCGTCTCCTGCGCGATCCGGGCGAGCTGCGTGAGACGCTCTTTTTCGAGTGTCTGCACCGCCTTTGCGAGAAAATCCTCCTCAGCGGTCAGCTTCTCAAGCCCTGCCATGTCGAGCGTGACAAGAAGTCCACGCTTTTTCTCTTGAAGTGTATGGATTTTCTCGTACTGCGCATGGAGCTGCTCCAGCGTCGCCGTGAACTGATTCCACATAGTTTTCCTCTTTAATAGCGCATCGCGAGCATCTTCGCCGCGACCTCCGCAGAGGCCGGATCCTGTGTGCGTGCCGCAAGTGCTTCCACGCGCTCCGCACGCACATCGTCCATGCCGCGCAGCTTTTGCAGAATATCGCCAAAGCTCTGCGCCTGACCTGAGAGCTCAAGTGCATCGGGGCGCTGCACGCTGCCCGCCGCATCCACGCGGCGCGATCCTGTGTGCGCGCTGCTTGCATAGAGGCGGCTCACAGCCGAGATTGTATGATTGCTGATCAACATATTCTTCACCACCTACCGTATTCCTCCGAAAACAGGTCGGAGTCCTTTCACATTCTTTATCGAAAAAAAAAGACGCGTACTTAAGAAGATTTTCCCAAGCACGCGTCTCTTGTTTATCAATCAGTAAATGCAGGAATTTGCTTTATGTATCGAGCGTCACATAGCCCCGACGATTTGCAGAAGTATCTTTCTTTCCGCCCGCTCCGCTCTTCTTTGCAATCGCGGCAGTCAACTCCTCGCGCATCTCCCTCTGGCACTTATCGCAGTACTGCCCCTTATCGATGGGCGAGCCGCATTTCTCGCACGGATAGTAGAGTTCGATCCCCGTGGAGACGAAGCGCCCCTCGCGAATCATGCGGCGGATCACAGGCTCCTGTACACCCGTCGCCTCGACGATCTCGGCGATCGTGCTCTTCGGATGGTCGCGCACATACTCGACGATCTCGCGCTCCCACTTCTCCTCTTTCTCACGGCAATCCATACAGATACGTGCGTTGTTAATCGCGACAAATACCTTCCCGCAGCTTGAGCAGTTCTTCATCTTTCCTGCCATTGATAAACTCTCCTCTCGAATAGCGGATCGGCATGCGTCTCCCGAACCTAGCTTTTCATGTTACTCGTCCGTATTTTACAACAGGATGCATAAAAAAGCAATACTTCGACACAGGAGCACGTCTGCATACATCAGTCCTGCGTGCGCCGCGCGAAAATGCTGCCCTCGGGTGTGAGGATGCGGCAGCTGTTCAGCACGACGCCGAGCGTTGCCGTGTTGTGAATCGCAGCAGCCGCGAGCGGGCTGATCGAGCCGAGCGCGCCGAGCATCATCGCAGCGGAGTTGATGAGCAGCGTCGCCTTGAAATTCTGGTGCACGAGGTGCATCGTCCGCTGTCCGAGGCGCAGCGCCTCCACGAGGCGCGACGGATCCTCCGAGTGTATCGTCACCGCCGAGGACTCCGCCGCGATGTCCGTCTGTCGTCCGCCGAGCGAGACACCCACATCCGCAAACGCAAGCGCGGGCGCGTCGTTGATGCCGTCGCCGACCATCATGACCGTGCCGCGCTGCTTTAGGAGATTGACATAGTGTGACTTATCCTCGGGCAGGATCTCCGCATGATAGGAGTCCACATCCATCTCGCGTGCGACATCCGCCGCCACCGCCTTCGCATCGCCCGTCAGCATGACGATTTCGTCCACACCACAGCGGCGCAGACGGTTCAGCGTCTTCTTCATCTTCGGACGGATCGGATCCTCAATACCGATGACACCGATCAGCTTCGTGTCACGCGCCACGTAGAGGAGATTCTTGCCCTTTACCGACGCAATGAGCCCCTCCTCGTCCGCAATTCCGTTCTCCTGCAAAAAACGACGGCTGCCGACGCGGATCATGCCGCCTGTATAGCCCTCGAAATCCGGCACCTCCGCGAGCATGCCGCGCGCCACAATCGTCTTGGACGAGCGGTGCTGCGGCGCTTTCCACGCCTGCTCCTCCACGTATTTCTGAATCGCCACGGCAAGCGGATGCACGGAGTGCTCCTCCGCCGACGCTGCGAGTAGGATCACCTCTTTTTCTGCCACATTCGCCGCCGTGCGGATGAACGTGATCTCGGGCACGCCGACCGTCAGCGTCCCCGTCTTATCGAGCACCACCGTGTCCGTGCGTGCCAGAGCCTCGACATAGTTGCCGCCCTTGACGAGGATGCCGCGCTTCGCTGCCGCCGCAATCGACGCTGACATCGCCGTCGCCGTTGAGAGTTTCAGACCGCAGGAGAAGTCGATAAAGAGCAGGTTCAACACCCGCCCCCAGTCGCGCGTCGCCCCGTAGACGATCGCCGCGCCGAGGAAGGACACGGGCACGAGATAGTTCGCCATCTGGTCGGCGAAGTTTTGCACGGGGGCACGGCGCGTCTGCGCTTCCTCGACGAGATGGACGATGTGCGCGAGCGAGGTGTCGCCGCCCACCTTCTCCACCGCAACGACGAGTTCCCCCGCCTCGACCACGCTGCCCGCATAGACGGGTACGCCCTCGTGCTTCATCGCGGGCGCGGATTCGCCCGTGATCGACGCCTGCGTCACCGCCGCGTCGCCGCGCAGCACGCGTCCGTCAATCACGATCTTCTCGCCCGCGTGCACGGCAATCGTATCGCCGGGGCGCACCTCCTCTACGGGCACCTTGCGCTCGACTTCGCCGTCCGGTGTCATCTCGACGAGCCAGACATCGCGCTGCCCGAGCGAGAGCAGACCTGAGATGTGCGTGCGTGCCTTCTCCGCCGCGTAGCTCGTCAGCATCTCCGCGCCGTTGCTGAGTGCGAGCAGCATGAGACTCGACTCCGGTTTGCCCGCGAGCACGGAGGCAACGACCGCTGTCGTCGTCAGCGTGTCCGCATTCGGCTGCCGATCACGGATGAGACCGCCGATCCCCTCCTTGATGAAATTGCGCGAGATCGCGAGCACGAGCAGCGAGCGCAGCAGTTTGACCGAGGCGAAAAGCTCCGGTGCGCCGCGTCGCAGCAGCTCCATCCCTGCAAAACTCGCCAGGGAGATCACGGCATCGCGGCGAAACGCCGCCATCTGCTCCGTCGGCGTCACCGCCCGCTTCGCCGCCTCGCGCACGGCACGCTCCGCAACCGCAAGAATACGCGGAAGGGGAACCTGCCCCTCGTGCCAGAGATCGACGTGAGAATCGCGTACGGATGCCGCCGTCACGGCGGGGAAACGGCGCAGACGTGCCGCCAGACGCAGCGCATCCTCGCGCGGGAGAGCCCCGCGCAGGCGAATGCGCGTATGTACGAGCTTCGTCATACCTTCCATCCCCTCATGAGTGTCAGCGCCCACCAGAGCATCTGCGAGCCGGACGGCGTATTGTTCGTGAGCACGAGCTGACGGATGCCGCGCAGGACAAAGACCCCCGCAAGAACCGAGCTGAGATCCAGCGCCCCGCCCGTATTCTGCTGAATCCAGCCGCTGAGATCATGCACCGAACGGCGCACACTCTGCGCGAGCGTCGCAGGAGGCGGAGCCGTGCGCCCCTCGGAGAAGATCGCAGAGAGCCCCTCCGCGAGCACGAGAATATGTGCCTCATCCTCAGGAGGATAGACGAGGAGAATGCTGCCCGCGACCGCATTTGCCCGCACCCGCGTCACAAACGGCAGACGGGGCAGACACTCCTCGAGCACCGCGGCAAACTCCGGTGTCAGATACGGCGTCCGATAGCGGCGTCGTCCCGCCGAGGCATGCACGCAGGTAAAGGGCGGCTCCGCCGATGCCTTCCTCTGCGCCTCTGCGGGCGCGGCTTCGGGTGCCGCGTCCGCAGAGGGTTCGCCGCCCTTGCGGCCGCCGCCCCTCCCTGACGACAGCTGTCCGCTCCCCAGGCGTCCGCCTCCGAGAATGTTTGTGAGCGGAGACGTACTACTCCCACGCCCACTGCCGAGGAGACCGGTCAGCGGGGACATACTGCCCGAACGACCGCCGCCAAGCAGACTCGTCGGCAAAAAGGACGCGCCGCCTCCCATGCGTCCGCCGCCGAGAAGCCCCGTGAGTGCTGCACCCCCAAGCGCAAGCCCGCCGGCAGCAGAGGAAAATCCGGATGCCCCGCCCCCCTGTGCACGCCCGCGTCCGCCGCCCGTTCCAGCGGTGGAAGAGACTACATCTCCCGTCCCGCCCATCGACTGCCGCAGCATATTCACCAGTGATGCTCCGAGCATCAGACCCGAGACATAGTTCATATTGCCCGCCTCCTCGCATGGGTGCGCATATAGTCCTCCACGCGGCGCAACTGGGCATTTGCACGCAGACGCTCCGGCTCATACGTAATGAGAATCGAGCCCGTCGTGATATTCGTATCCACACGCTCGATCTCTGCGATTGTTCCAAGGTGCGCCTGCACCTGTGCCTCGAGCGCAGCATTGTTCACGAGCTGCTTGCTGTAGAGGCGCACACGCCCCGGCATATAGGACGCAATATCCGTCGTACGCACGAAGACATCCATCGCCGACTGTGGAATCGCGTTCTTGATCGTATCGAAAATATTCATGGGAAGATCGCTTCCTCTCCTTTTCAAAAAAGGGCTGCGCGCGAAATCGCGCAGCAGCCCCCTCGATCCAATTCTTACTGCTCAGCCGTCTGTGCAGACTGCGCTGCAATCAGATCCTCAAGCTCCTCCTTCTGACGCTGAAGCTCCGCCAGCGAGAGATCCGCCTGCCCTGCCTCGAGTGCCGCAAGCTGCTGCGTGCGCTCCTGCATGAAGCGGTAGCCAAAGATGCCTGCCACCGCACCGACCGCAAGGCCAATCCAAAAATCTGTCTTCGAAAACATGATAATTCCTCCTCTTTACACATCGCCCGAACGGGCAGTTTGCATCGTGGCGCCTTGCCTCAGAACTGAGTGATCGCCGTTTGGAAAAGAAAAGCCGCCGTATGGCAGCTTTGAAGAAATTCCTACGGTGATGACAATTCCTGCGCCGTGAGAACGAACGTCTACCGCCGTTCTCTCCGGAATCATCTGGTGTTCTCAGTATATGTGAGAATAAGCGATATGTCAATAGTTTCGAGATAATCAGGAATAACTATTGACATCATACTCATGTAAATATCATTATCACTGTGTATGATAGCTCCAATTATCATAACATTCTATAAGGGAGTATCTTATGAAAATCCATCCACAACGCTTTGCGCGTTTTCTCGCCGTATGTATCGCCCTTGCCGCCCTCCTCTACGGGCTTTTTCATCTGCCCGCAGGCGAGGACGGCGATCCGCCGACGTACAAGGCAGAGATTCTTCACGTCACACAGGTTGAGAACGAGATCAAAGCATTTGCCCCCGGTGCCGTGCAGTACGAGGTGCAGATTCGCATAGACTCGGGGGAGGCTGCGGGCACGGAGACGACAATCACACATCGCACACTGAACAACCCTGCGTTTGACATCCATCCGCAGGAGGGCGACAATATCATCGTGCGCGACGAGAACGGCAGCTATGCCATTGTCGACTACGACCGTTTGCCCGCGATGCTCCTCCTCTGCCTCGGATTTGCCGCACTCCTCATCCTCTTTGGCGGCATGACAGGACTCAAGGCGCTCCTCGTCCTCCTCTTCGCCGTCCTCCTCATTGCAAAGGGGCTCATTGGATTCATCCTCTTTGCACCGTCACACATCCTCCTCTGGACCATCCTCATCGGTGCCGTCATCACACTTGCAACCCAGCTCATTGTCAACGGGTGCAATGTGAAATCTGCGGGTGCTATCATCGGTACGATCGGCGGCATCCTCATCGCGGGGCTGCTCGCCATCCTCGCCATCCACTTCACCTATCTCACGGGTGTCTCCGAGGAACAGGCGGGCATGCTCAAGGCACTCTACCTAAAGGACGTGGACTTTCGCGAGCTGCTCTTTTCGGGCATCGTCCTCGGCGCGCTCGGCGCAGTTATGGACGTAGCGGTATCGATTGCCTCCGCCCAGTACGAGATGAAGCTGCTCGCACCGAAGACAAAGTTTCAGACACTCGTCACCTCAGGGCTGAATGTCGGGCGCGATGTCATGGGCACGATGGCGAACACCCTCGTCCTTGCCTACATCGGCGGCGCACTCCCCCTCATCCTCCTCATCTCCGCACAGCCTGACCTCCCCCTGCTGCACGTCATGAACCTCAACATGATCGCCACCGAGATCGTCCGCTCCCTCATCGGCAGCATCGGTCTCCTCTGTGCGATCCCCATCACCGCCTACGCCACCGCCTTTCTCATCACAATCCGCCCGCAGCGCAGAAAAACGGAGGACTGACCTCCGTTTTTTTTCTTAGGATTCCCTGCGAATGCCGAGAAAGAACATCCGCGCCCGCAGCTTTTCTTCGATATTCTCCAAAGACGCGCCCAGAAAACGCATCAGTTGCTCCACAAGAGGCGCATCCACCTCGAACATGATGTTTTGGATTCTATATGCGCTCAGATAAGGATGCGCACGAAGCGCCGTCAGAAGCCCATCGTCCGGAATTGACGAGAACGGCTTCACCTCATTCACGCCGCAATACACAGCCCGCTTACCATCGCGCATGATGCAGTCCAGCTCGTAGGCACTGCGCGGATTGCGCACCGGCAGCACCAGCATCCCGCCCGGCGTGAGAAGCCCATAGAGCTGTTCCAGATCGGCAATCACATCACCGATGGGGAGTTCATCCAGATAACAGCCCGCCGCGATGATATTATATCCACCCTCGCTTTGTGCGGCGACCTCTTCTACCCGCGTCGCCGTCAATGTTTCATCAAAGAGATAGCCCGTGTCGGGCAGATAGCGTTCATCAAAGACTGCGGCTGTCATATGCGGGACAAATCCGCCACGTCGATAGCTATTGAAAAGTTCGCAGGCGAAATCGCCAAAACGCGGCTCCAATACGAGCACGCGCTCATTGGCAGAAGGTGTGTGCCACTGCTCCATGACTTCGGCACCGGGGAAGCCGCCGCGCCCATCCCACGCATCCACGCCCCACTTTTTATAGTAGACACGCCGCATCGCATCGAGTGCATTTCCCGCCGCCTTACGGCGTCCCTCACCGAGTGTTACGCCGCCAAAGTGGTGCATGAACGTGTCCTTCATCAGAATCTGGCGCCAGCCTCCACGACGCAGGAGTGTCGACATATCGTCATCTACAAATTCTGCCCTTGTGTAGATTGGGTCAGCGGCACACAGGCCTATTAAATCACTGCGCAGGATGGCAAGGAATGTCATCAGTTGGCTACGATCCTCCCAAAGCGCGGGATTCATCTGATTATGCGATGTTGCAAATTGCTGCATCGCATTCATGCCTGCAAATGTATTGGGATAGGGCACAGCGACCCCTTGGTCGTTCGAAATGCTGCCTTCATTGCATACGGGAACCGCCATGGCAATCCGATCATCGGAATTCACACAGGCAAGCATATGCTCCAACCAATGCGGCGTTGCAACGACATCATTGGAAAAACCGATGAAATATCGTCCCTTCAAGATATGCGTATAGGCGTATGTCCCGAGGATATTATGCTTCAAATTTATGACTTTCGCATACGGCAGGCTCTCAAAATATTTCCTTGTATCATCCTCTGAGCCGTTGTTCAGGAGAATCAGCTCGACATTGCCACGCGAAAAGTCAGTGTGCTTCAATATGCTTTCTGCCGCACACTTCGTATATTCCAATTTATTATATGCGAGGAGAACAATAGAAGCATCATATTCATATTCTTCTCGAGGAGCCTCGTGCAGTGCCTTGACGCGCTCCATAATCGTATTTCGATAAGAGATCCTTTCCTCCTCCGTCGCAAGAATCTCCGTAGCAAGCGCCCACAGCCGTTGCATCTCCAAGACAAATGGGCGAATCTCCATACGGACGATCCGCTCGTAGAGTGCAGGACGGGCACAAAGGTCGTCAATGGATGCCTGCAAATTCATTGCATACAGATGAATTTGCTGTCGAAAACCGCTGCCGTCTATCTCGGCGGCAAGGAGAACAGCAATCTCCCGCAGATGCTGAAGAATCTCCTGCGCCTCTGAATCCCCTGCGCCGCGTTCCACCGTCTGGGCAAGATAGTCTGCTCCCTCACATGCAATATCGAGAAACGCCTTGATCTGTTCCGTCCTCATTGCATCCCCCTTTCACGTTTCTCCATTTCCCCGCACAGCAGCCTTCACCACCTGCGCCATATAGTCAATCTTCTCATCCGTCAGCCCCGGATAGACGCCGAGCCAGAACGTATCGTTCATGATGCGGTCGGTCTGTGTGAGCGCACCCGCGATGCGATAGCCCTCGCCCGAACGCCGCATCTCGTCAAAGCAGGGATGCTTCGTCAGATTGCCCGCAAAGAGCATCCGCGTCTGAATGCCATGCGCCTCGATATAGCGCACAATTTTCGTGCGCTCCATCCCCTCGCAACAGGTCAGCAGGAAGCCGAACCAGCTTGGATTCGCGTTCTCCGTCGCCTGCGGTAGGATAAAAAACTCCTCCATATCCGCGAGCGCGGCACGCAGCCGTGCGAAATTATGGCGGCGGCGCGCCACGAACGACGGCAGCTTCTTCAGCTGTGCGACGCCGACTGCCGCCTGCAGATCCGTCGCCTTGAGATTGTAACCGAAATGGGAGTAAACATATTTATGATCGTAGCCGCGCGGGAGTTCTCCGTCCTGCCGGTCGAAGCGATGTCCGCAGAGATTGTCCTGCCCTGATGCACAGATGCAGTCGCGCCCCCAGTCCCGCAGGGAGCGCACAATGCGGTGCAGCAGGGCATTTTTCGTATAGACGGCACCGCCCTCGCCCATCGTCATATGATGCGGCGGATAGAAACTCGACGTACCGAGATCGCCAATAGTGCCCGTATAGCGTTCCTCACCATTTAGAGTGTACTGCGAGCCAAGCGCGTCGCAGTTGTCCTCGACGAGCCACAGATGATGTTTTTCACAAAAGGTTTTGACCGCCGCCAGATCGAACGGATTGCCGAGGGTGTGTGCAATCATGACCGCCTTTGTCCGCTCCGAAAGAGCCCCTTCGAGCAGGGAAACATCCACATTGTAGGTCGGCAGACTCACATCCACAAATACGGGTACTGCTCCATATTGAATCATTGGTGCGACCGTCGTCGGAAACCCCGCCGCGACCGTGATGACCTCATCGCCGCGCCGCACAGCCCGCTCTCCGAGGAGCGGCGAGGTGAGTGCCATAAAGGCGAGCAGATTCGCAGAAGACCCTGAGTTAACGAGCGAGCAGTGTTTCACACCAAGAAACGCGGCAAGACCGCGCTCGAACTCCTCCGTATAGTGCCCTGCCGTCAGCCAGAACTCCAACGCACTCTCTACAAGGTTCTCCATCTCCTCATGATCGTAGACCCGTGCCGCATACGGCAGCCGATCCCCCGGCGCAAAGTCCTCCTTCGGTGCATGATATTTTTCGCAGTATTCCCGCACCAACGCAAGAATCTCCCCGCGCATCTCCTGCTCGCTCATCTCATTTTCTCCCCTAAAATCACATAAGGTTTCGTCCTACGCAAAGAACGCATCGATCTGCTGCTCTGTCACCGCGCGCATATCCGCGCCCGCTTCCCATGCCTTTGCCCATTCCACCGTCTTCTCCACTGCCTCTGCAATGTGCCAACGCGGCCGCCAGTCAAGCGCAGATTTGATCTTCGCGCAGTCGAGTCTGAGAAAATGCGCCTCGTGCGGGCCTCCATCTGCGTGCGTCTGCCAGCGTGCACCATCCCCCCACGCACGGCAGAAGAGATCAGCGAGCGCACCTGTTGTCACGCAGTCCGCATCGTCGGGACCGACGTTCCACGCGCCAATGAGACCCGCGTCCTCCGTCTGGCGCGCCGCAAGCGTCAAATAGACAAAAAGTGGCTCGAGGACATGTTGATAGGGGCGCGTCGAGTGTGGATTGCGGATGTCGATAACCGCGCCTCGCACTGCAGCACGGATACAATCGGGAATGATACGGTCGGGCGCAAAGTCTCCGCCGCCGATCACGTTGCCCGCACGCGCCGTCGAAAGGCGCACACCGCCGTCCGCGAAGAAACTCTGCCGATAGCTGTAGACGGCAAGCTCCGCGCAGCTTTTGCTCGCCGAGTACGGATCGCAGCCCATGAGCGGCTCGTTCTCGCGGTAGCCCCACGCCCACTCCTTGTTCTCATACACCTTATCCGTCGTCACGACGAGCACGGACTGCACCGTGTCCGACATGCGAACACATTCGAGCAGGTTGACCGTGCCCATCACATTCGCCGCAAAGGTCAGGGCGGGCTGACGGTAGCTCTCACGCACAATCGGCTGTGCCGCGAGGTGCAGCACAATCTCGGGTTTCGCCTCATCAAATGCGCGTGAGAGCGCAGAGAGATCGCGCACATCTCCGCGCACATCACGCAGCTCCTTCAAAATGCCGAGTCGTTCCAGTGCCTCCCGACCGCCCTCCGTCGGCACATCGAGCGCATAGCCCGTCACCTCTGCCCCTGCTCTGAGGAGGAGACGCGAAAGCCACATCCCCTTAAAGCCCGTATGGCCTGTGAGGAGCACGCGCTTGCCGTTGTAGAAATTAAGGTTCATCATCTGATTTTTCTTCCTCCGAAGACTGTCCATCCACCCCCGATTGTTTCTCTTTGATCTGCTTGCTCATCTCGCTCACAATGCATTTGATGTTATGAATATGCTTTTCTACATCTTCTTTTGATATTGGACAGCGCTCCGCATTTTTAGATAGTCGATCCGATTGATGCACAATGCGGTTGCGATGGCGAAACAAGCCTTCAAGTGCTGATTTGAGCTGGTCGATTGTTTTGATTTTGCAGCCACGTTGATAAAACACACTTGAAATATCCTGCGCCTTAACCCCTATGAGATTGCAGACATCATTGAATGCTCGATACGACATATACGTCTCTGTGACATAGGTATCATCAATCCACCGCTTCAGCCAATCGTTTTGCTCCTGCTGCATAACAGCTTGCTCAAGGACGCTCATCGAAAAGGATAGATTTGTATACTTTTCTGTTGGTGAAAAACCATTTTCCCTGCCATACATTGCCACTATACCAAGCTTGATGACTTCATGAAGATAGAAATCAAAGGCGCTCTCCAAAAACACGACCTGAGCCCTCAGTATTTCTTCAGCAACGACTACATCCTGCTTAGCAATACCATCTATATGATCAAGTTGTTTCTGTATCAAATCAAGGCTCTCATGAAAATGGAGATCAATTTCGTCTATATCAAAAACCTCTACGTAGTTGCTTGGCTTTGTATTAACTTTCCGATCAATAAGCGAAAGATCCCGATCCATTCCTCACACACTCCCAATAACGCCTTTGATAAGCTCTTCATTCAGGATGGGAATAGCGCCGTATTTCCCCTCTATATATCGCGCGGATACATTTTCATTTTTTCGAACGTTTCTTATCTCAACGAGGGAATAGAGATCTGTCGCACGATCTTCATTGAGTTCCGTGAACCAAATCTGATCCCTGCGGAACAGCTCCAAATCCAGCAGATTCGTATCGTGCGTTGTAAATATAAGCTGTGCAAACTTTTCGGGAGCAGCCTCATAAAATAATTTTATCAGCTGTGATACAATATTTTCATGCAACCCTGTTTCCAGTTCGTCGCATATCAGTATCCTTCCCGTGCTTAGAATCTCAATAAACGGACATATGATCTGAAATAATTTTTTGATCCCTGTCGACTCTTCCGACATCAGATCTATTGCAAATTTTTCATAAATTAGGCGTGCTTTAACAGATCGGATTTCGTGTCCTTGATCTTCCAGCAAAACACGAACCGGCTCCGGAATCTTATCATTCATTTTGCTAAGATCTACAGTTTCTAACTTTGTCTCAACCCCCTTTACTTCCGTACCCAAATATGCCAGCACACGCATGAACGCCTCTTTGACTTTAGGATCTTCATTCATCGCTTCAATCGAGTGTTCCATCCAATTGTTCATGCTAGGTTCATCGATTGCTGTTTTATAAAGGAGAAGTCCCTGCTGAAAGAATAAAAAAACATTTTCTGTCTCTGGTACAGAGGAAAAATTTGCGGCACAAGACAAAAACAGACGATTTTCTTTGAGCGCCCTCATAGCAAGCGCAAAGGGTTTTTGATATGTGCGACCAAAGGTAAGTGTCAATCCCTTGCGTTCAAAAATCCTTGATTGTTTCTGATTCGGGAAATGGTATAGATACTCCTCGTTGATCTCACCATCGAGAATCGAAAACCCATAGGCATAACGAACATCCTCAATCACAAATTGAAAATCAAAGCTGCTCGGCATGTCCTCCGGACTCAGTTTGTGCGGACGCAGAGGAATCGGCTCTCCCGGCTGATTCCGAACGCTGTTGGCAATCATGTTCTGAGCAAAGGCGATTGCGGAAACGAAATTGCTCTTGCCCGATCCGTTCGCCCCATAGATCGCCGCCATGCGAAGAACACGCGTCCCATTGTACGCCTTTGTCCGCTCCAACATCGACGTGTCGCTCGAAGCCCGCATTGAAAAATCTATTTTCTCTTTGATCGACTTATAGTTACTGCATGAAAATTGCAACAGCATAAATCATACCTCCTTGTAAGGAGCGTAGTATCTTTTATTCAATTTGTCAACCAAATTTGCACCATTTATGCGAATTTGGTTGTATTTTTCTCTGTTTTTAACGTTTTACCCCCTCAACAAAATCCACCTTTGCCCGCCAGCCTGTATCTGCCTGTATTTTTTTGACAGACGGACGCATGGAGGTCGGAGGTCGCTCAGACGCGCCATAGGCAATCTGTGCGGCGGGAGCGAGGATATCCCGCATCTCCTCGGCGAAAGAGCGCAGGGGACGCACATCGCCGTGCGCGATGTTATAGACCTCTCCGTTTCTGCCGCGCAGGAGAAGGGCAGCCATCGCCGCCGCCGCATCCGACGCATGGAGATAGTCCCAGAGCTGCGTACCCGCCGTCATCTGCGGCGTTTCACCACTGCGCAGCGTACGTGCGAGATAGGAGAGGAGCGTTGTCTCCGGCTCATAGCGTCCGTATACGCTGAACACGCGCCCCCAGAGCCAGTCGATCCCGAGCTGCTGTGCACGCACGTGTGTCAGATGGAGTGCAGCGACCTTTGCCGCGCCGTAGGGGGTAATGGGCTGCGGCATCATCCGCTCCTCCATGATCTCATGCGTCACACCGTACTCCGCCTGTGAACCAATGCCAAGAAAGCGGCGGCAGCCGATCACGCCTAGCGCCTCAATGAGATCCAGTGTGGAGAAAAGACTTGCACGCTGCGCAGCAAAGTCCATGCGGTGCGGATCCCACGCCAAATGCACCGCATAGTCACACGGCGCAGCGACCTGCTCGGGCAGACGCGCGATTTCCTCCATCGCAAGAGGAATGACGTGCAGATGCGGATGCTCCGCAAGCCGCGCATTGCTCGGAGAGTTTGGACGCACAATAGCATCGACAAGAAAATCATGTGCAAGAAGAAAATCAACGAGATTCCAACCGAGAAACCCCGCAGCCCCTGTGACAAGTATGCGCTCCATCACGCCCTCCGCACACCGTCATGCTCCAAGACGGCACGCACGATCTGCGGATACTGCTCCTCGAGCATGCCTGCAATCTCCGAGGAATAGCTCCCTGCCATGACAAGCACAGCGCCGATCTCCCCCTCTGCGAGGACAGACGGAGCGACGATGGGAATATGCGTTGCGGGCGTAAGCTTATCCTGCTTAAAATCTGCCGAGTCGAGCACCACGTCGATGCGCCCCGCCATCCCGAGCAGCGAGAGATCGGCAAGTGCCGCGTGTCCCGCTCCCCAGACCGCCGTCCGAAGACCGCGCCCCTCCATTTCGGAGAGAAATGCATCCACACTCTTCGTCACACGATCCTGCTGCGCAAGGAATCCACTGACATCCGGCGCGCGCCTCTTTCGCACCTCGGCAGAGAGCACATAGCCGTGCCAGATCGAGGTGCAGGACAGCACCTCAAAACCGCAGTGTTCGAGTGTGCGACGGAGCGTGTCCTCGGTGAAGTAGAGGAGATGATCCTGAATAAACTCCGAATAAAGATGCTCACGCAATACCATATCAACATCCGGTACCTCGACGATGCCCACGGCATCATCCGTCAGATTTCGTGCAATTCTGCGCAGATAGGCGCACGGGTCGGGATTGTGTTCAAGAAAGCTCAGGATATAAAACGCATCGTAGGGCGCCCCCGGAATCTCCTCCGCCCCCTCCTCCAAATATTGACGATGCACACGCAGCCCCTCTGCACGCGCCTGCTCTACAAGATTTTCCGAATACTCGATGCCCTGCACATCCGCGCCCGCCTCCTCCATCATGGAGAGGAATTCACCGCCGCCGCAGCCGATCTCAATGATCCGCTTGCCCTCCAGATGATAGCGCGCGATCCAGTCGCGGAACTGCTGCACGCGGAACGCACGCATCTCGGGAGAGACGCGCGTCGCGCGAATCACCTCGCGATAGTAGGGGACAGGCGCTCCGTCCAGCTGCATCATGCCGCAGTACGGGCATACGAAAAGGCGCAGATCCACGCCCCGCTCCGTATCCGCTTCCGCAGGGGCGGGAAAGAACTGCGCCGATTTCGGCATATTACGGTATTCAAGCAGGGGGGATCCCCCCATTTCCTGTGCACATATACGACAATGCAACGTAGACTCCTCCCACGGCAAATCAGATCACGGCATAGCAGACCGTTTCGCAGAATACAGGCGTATGATGTCTGAGATACAGACGATACTCCGGTACAATCGAATGGATGTAGAGCGGTATCTCAAAGAGATCGGAGATCGAGTGATAGGTACAGATGGCGAGATCGGGACGGCGGCGGCGAATCAGCTCCGCAGCACCCTTCAGCGCCCCCATCTCCGCGCCCTCGATGTCCATCTTGATAAAACTTACCGCCTCATCCCGCAGGTGCTCGGACATACGGACGATCTTCCCGGGGATACCGACGGATGAAACAGACGAAGCAGAAATAACATCATCATAGCAGATCTGTTCATTCCGCTCCCCTACGCCGCAGTTGTACGCGACGAGTTTATCTGTCCCCCCCCCGCGTACATTTCGCATATTTTCTTGTAACACATCATAGTTGCGCCGACTAAGTTCGTAGGCGATGTACTTGCGAAACGGGTATCCGCGCCGCAGAAAATCCGCCAACGTGTCCCCCGTATATGCGCCGCAGTCCACGAGCACGGAGTTCTCCGTAAAGTGGATGAGATCGTCTTGAAAGTACTGATCACCTTGACAGACACGGTCATAATAGTTCTGTCTGCCAAATCCCGATACAAAGTGAAAGAAGCCCTCCAGCTTTGCCAGCAACACATCGCAGGAGTGCTCATCCGCCAACAGCTCAAAGCAGCGTTCCACACGCACAGCCACATCTGCGGGATCTGCACGGAGAAGATCCGCAAACATCCCGTTCAGGTAAAAATCCTGCATCTCCAGTGTACGGCGCACCCCCATCGCGGCAAGCTGTTTGGCGACCGCGCCGGAATGCAGCCCCACACCGATCAGCACAAGCGGATCCCGCACCATTTCCAGCTGCGCCGGTGAAATACAGGGAGCCCCGTCCATCTCCCGCCCCCAACAATCCCGATTATTGTCAACAAAGGCACGCAGACATCCCCCCATGAGGCGCAGCTCATGGGCAGCTCGTTGTCCGACCTGACCGGTTCCCCAGATATAAATATCCTGTTCCTCGCGCAGGAGCTTTCTCACCTGTTCCCGCCACGATGTACGTTCGGTGAGTGTGGACGTCAGTCGCTCACGAACAAGTCGTCCCGCCTTCTCTTTCTGATTTTCCATATTTTCCTTTACTTGCGTGCATTCCACACATCCGCCGCCACAAAAATCGTGTTGTATGCGATGGTTGTATACACGATATAGCCATGATCATCCATAAAACAGATCATATTCTCACGCGACGTGTCTAGATGATCCATCTCGACCATGACGACCTTTGGATGAAACCGTGCATAATCAAACGCACGCATGATCTTCTCATCTTCGCCCTCAGCATCGACGAGCAGGAGATCCGGCACACTGCCCATCTGCTCCATGACCTCGTTGATGCCAAGTACATCGACGGGAATCGCGCGCACCTCGTTGCGGGTGATGCCGTCCCACGCCTTGTGGTGTTCGTAGGAAAGACTGCTGACGAGAGAGCTTTTGCTGGCATAGAACGTCCTCTGAGCAGGTTCGTCTGTCCCCCCCCCCGGAGACAGCTGCATGAAGGAAACGATCTGCGGGACGCACCATACGGATCAGTTCGCCGACCGTCGGCAGCGGATCAACGAGGAGACCGCGTGCGCCGAGGCGGTAGAGGTTATAGGTGTTGTTGAACCGTACGGGATCGTTCGTGCCGATCTCAAGATAGGAGAGTCCATTGAGGGGGAGACCAAGCTCGCTCACGAGGAGCATCAGCACGGCATCCTCGGCATTCTCTCCATAGAAGGTGCGCAGCGGCATCTCCCGCTGTGCAAGTTCATAGTAGAGCACACGAATCTTCTCCATCGGCACACCGAACTCCTCGATGAGGTCAGCGACAATACTCACAGGGTCGGCAGTAACGAGCACGAGATCAAACGCGGCGAGGTGTTCCTTCAGCTCCTCCCTGCGTACCGCACCGCACGTCGGCAGCCGTTCGACCACCTGATCGCAGTACCCCGTAACGTTGAAGTTCTCGGCGACCCAGTCCTTGTTTTCTTGGTATTCCTTACCGAGCCCGTAGACCAGCGTTCTCTCATTCATGCGTGTCTTTCCTCCCCGTTCGGACGGCGCAGCTGTGCAACCGGCACATCGTCAATATCATCCCGCGTATAATGCGCGCTCTTGTAGACCGAGCAGCCGCGGCAGCTGATGTTCTCACGGTTGCGCTTTTCGAGCTGCATAACTTGGAAATCATAGAGTTTCCACCCATTCCAGATCTCCGCGAGCGTTTCCTCCTGCACATTGCTGAGGTTCGTCCCACCATACCAGTCGTTGCAGCAGGGTGATACCGCCCCATCCGAGCGCACGGCAAGCGTCGTAAACGGCATGGGGCACGCTGCGCGTCCCGTCATCCGCCGCTGCACCTTATCAATATCATCGCCGTAAAGTCGATCGATAAACTGCTCTCCGTCGATCTCGACCCAGCTGTGCGGCTCGTCAATGTAAATCTCATCCGCCACGTCGGCATAGGCATCGCGGAATATCCGGTTTTCCTCCTCATCGAAGGTGTTCAGCATCTTGCACGCAATGAAGGGGCGCTCACTGCCCATCTCCCGCTTCACGCGCTGGAGCATGCGGAGGTTGTCGTGAACGCGCTGCATGGGCACATTGGAATCTGTAATCTCAAGGTGCTTCTCCGGGATCGCAGAGTAAATTGACACACGCAGATAGTCGAGACCGCCGCGCACGAGTCCACGGCAGATGTTCTCTGTCAGGAGGGAAGCATTGCTCGTCGTCTCGATGCGGTCGGCAATATCCGCCGCATGCGCCTCGGCGAGCATCTCTGTAAAGTGAGGGTTCGTGAACGGCTCACCGTAGATACAGAGCTTCAACACCTTGAACCGCTCGCCCCCCCACGCCTTTGCCTGCGCGATAACGCGGCGAAAGAGCCCCATATCCATTGTGTGCCGCTTGTCCTTGAACTTCTCCTGTGCCGCACTCTGAAAGCACATACGGCAACGAAAGTTGCAGGAACTGCTTGGCTCGATGAGGAGGGTATAGGGCTTTGCGAGCGGGATGACCTCACGAAGATCATGCCGCTTGGTGTTTTTCAGCTCGGTATAGCGAACAATCTCCATTATTCATCATCCTTGACAAAATCCTCTTCCGAAAAGGCTTCCTTATAGCTGATTGGGAGTTTCTTCCCGTAGAATTTCGACATATGATTCTTAATGAAACGGCGGTCGACACCCGAGAGACAGATTGGGCTCTCTTTGCGGAAATGACGGATCGAGAGTCCACGCTCCATGATCTCAGCGAGGGTGTCGTCAAAGACATTGCCAATCGCAATATGAATAAAGACACAGGGCATGACATCCCCGTATTTCGTCACCTCGAGGATTTTTTTGACGGCGCCGCAGGATCCCTGCTTCTCATGGTAGGTCGGGAAGGTATCAAGATGCAGCACGGGGTACTTTTCATGCAGTTTCCGTATATATTGCAAGTCAGAACCATCGACCAAGATTTCCTCATGCCCCTCCCAGCGTCCGATCGCCTTGCCCAGCATGATGTCTACCTGAATGTCGTTCTCCTGACAGTATGCTGCCATGCGCTCCGTCTCCGGCGTGCGGCAGTTCTGGTGGGTGAATACGGTCTGTGCCACAGGCTGCAGATCTGCAGCCACGGCATTCTTGAGTGCGCGCAGCGCTGCGCTCGTCTGACCCTTGTCGTGGAACGACGGTCCGTCCTCGTCAATGCAGTCGAGGCTGATCTTCACCTTGTCAATGCCGATGGACCTCAGCCACTTAGCCTTTTTCTCGCTTAGCAGAGCACCGTTTGTGCTGATGAAGAGATGAAACCGATCCGGGCCAATCGCCTTGACAACATCCTCCAGATCGGGGAACATCAGCGGCTCTCCGCCGGAGATCCCCATCTGGGCAAGCCCCATGGCATCAGCCTGATCTGCCACGTGCCCGATCACCTCCGGGGTAAGGCTCCGCTCCTTCGGGGAAAAACAAAGGTTGCTGCAGTGCGGGCAGCTCATATTGCAGCGGTAATCATAGGTAAACTCAATGATCGGCGTATACTGCCCACGCGCGTGCAGTTCCTCGTACTTCTCGAATTTTGCAACAACCTTCGGCTTGATTTTACGCAGTTTTTCGCGCTTATCGTGCTCCGTTCTCTTTTGATACTCAGTTCTTTCCATAATCCTTTATTCTCCTACGAGACCGCATAGCAAACGGTCTCCATCTCATCCTTGTCGTGATGTCTGAAGTAAATTTTATAGGCAGGGTTGAGCTGCAGGATCATCGCAGGGATCTCCCACAGATGTTCTGCCTTATGATAGGTGCAGATCGCAAGTTTTGGCGTCTGCATACGGATGATCTGCTCCGCCCCGCGCAGCGCCAAGAGTTCTGCGCCCTCAATATCCATTTTAATGAAAGTGACAGTCTGTCCGCGCAGCACATCGTCCAAACGCCGAAACGCTGCTGTCTCCGTTCCATCCGCACTGAATACGGTGCTCGTGTTGTTTTCATGGTAACGGGCTGTGCCGTCCTGATCTGAGGCACCGTAAGGATAGAGCGAGATGCGATCTGTATCACAGCGCGGATCCTCCTGTATTTTGCGCGAAAGGCGCGCAAAGTTCCGCTTTGACATTTCAAATGCATAAATGTGGCGATACTTCCCATCCACAGCCTGCAAAAAGGCCTCGATCGTATCGCCGTCGAATGCGCCCACATCAACAAAGCACTCCTCGTCCGTGAGCGGGACAAGAGGCTGTACGAAATATTGATTTGGGATGCAATCAATCTGCACATGTGCTTCATCGAAATACTTTTCGACGGTCTGACAGACGATCTCCCGCGATGCATCATCGCCGCACAGACGAAGGAGATTGCAGACCTCGCGCTCCATCTCCTGCAGCTTTGCAGGATTTCCCGCATAGCGCAGACTCGCATCGAAGGAAAAGAAGTTGACCGTCGGCGCATAGACATCGTAAAAGCCGTCCGCACGCAGTGCATCCATGAGCGGACGGGCATTGCGCATGGTCACGAGAACGGTCATATCAGCAAGATATTCAACGCGTAATTGTCCACTGGGGGGGGGCATAAGTTTTTCCTCAGAGCCATGCCATTCGGCAAGAGTCTCGGAAGATGCGTCATAAACACAGTCCACACCGATACCGAGCGATTTTAGATAAGAATACCAGTTATGCCCATGACTGCCAAGCCCCCAGAGGCAGAGTTTCGGTTTTTCCTGTATCTTCTTCAGAAAGCGAACTGCCTCTGACTCCGTATTCTCCATTTCGCGAGAGATAATGTCGTGGATTCTTTTTTCAAACTGCATGTTTCAACCTCTTGCAATCATATTCTTTGCAATTTCCTCTGCCGGCAGGAACGGCCACATATCCTCAAGCGGTTTCGACATCATCGAACCGTTCGGGAGTTGAACAGCCTTCGTTCGTGGACTTGCTGTTGCAAGCGGTGAAACGCGCACAAGGCAAATTGCAGGGCCGCCTGTAGCAAGGGTCTCTGCCATGACAGCCTGCAGGTCGCTCGCGTGCTCCATCTGAAAGACGCGGAAACCATACGCCTCCGCCACAGCGCCGATGTCCGGAATCGCCAGACCGCTTTCACGGTCTGCGGCAACGTAATTGCCCTCAAAGAAGTTGCGCTGCGTCCCCATGATGCTGGCATAGCCGCCATTCATCCAGAGGAAGATCTTGATCGGCAGTTTCCACTGTGCGATGGTCGCCAGCTCCTGTATGTTGAGCTGGAATGCGCCGTCCCCATCGATGAGCACGGTGCGCCGCTTCCCATTCGCAAGGCACGCCCCCATCGCATAGGGTACGCCAAATCCCATGGAGCCGAGACCCGCAGCGTTCTTCACCTTCTGCCCATATTTGACGCGCAGCGCCTGATAGGTGATCTCTCCCGCGCCGCCGGAGCTCTCGGGGACGATGACATCATCTGCGGTCAGCTGACGAGACAGTTCATCCACAAAGACATGGGCGTCGACAAAATCCGTCTCCGCGCGCATTTCGTCTGTAATGATCGGATATTTTTTCTTCATCCGCGTGCAGTATGTCTGCCATGCAGGCAGCTCCGCGCTCATCTCATAGTGCTCCTGCGCGAGGAGCGGAAGCACCTCGGCGAGGTCGCCATCGATGCGCACGGCGATGTCCATATCCAGTTTGTCCGTCTCGGCAGGGTCGATGTCGATGACGATCTTCTGCGCATGCGGGGCAAAGTTTCTGTGGTTCCATGCCGTGAGACTGCTGTCGAGGCGGCTGCCAAGCACGAGCAGTAGGTCCGCGTTCTGTAGCACAAAATTTGCATAGCGGTGCCCCATACCGCCCGGTGTGCCGAAATACAGTGGATCGTCAAAATCCAGCAGATCAATGGTCTTCCACGTGAGGAGTGTCGGTACGCCCGTCTTCTCGCGCAGCTCCTGCAGCGCCGTCTCCGCCCCCGCAGCCTTTACGCCGTTGCCGACGAGGAGGACGGGGCGCTTTGCCGCCGAAAGAAGCTCTCGAATCTTGTCGATGGCAGCCTTGGGCGCATCCGCAGTCTCTGACTCCGGCTCGTAGGCACGCAGCTTTTCAGGCTCGATCTCTGCCGCCTGCACGTCGAGAGGAATGTCGATCCACACGGGACCACGGCGTCCGTGCATGGCGAGATGATATGCCTTTTCGAGGACATAGCGGATCTCCGTCGGCTCCATCACAGTGACGGCGAACTTCGTAAGCGATGTTACAATGGGGACGATGTCCACTTCCTGTGAGCCCATCTGTCGCACGCCACTCTCCCCGATGCGGTCACTGCGCTTCACCTGTCCCGAAAGAAAGAGCACAGGGGTCGAGTCGATCCATGCAGCGGCAAGCCCGGTCACGGCATTCGTACCGCCAGGGCCTGTTGTGACAAGCACGGAACCGATTTCGTTCGTGTTCTGGGCATAGCTTTCTGCCGCAATCGCAGCAGCCTGCTCATGCAGACAGGCGACGTATTCCAGCCCACTATTGCGTCCGAGGGAATCCACAAGGTGCATACAACCGCCGCCCGGCAGCATGAACACATACTTTATTCCCTTTTGTGCCAGAAATTCCATAACGTAGTCAGATAGTTTCATGCTTCTCTTTTCTCCAACAGCGTTTCGACGAGCTCGAGCAATGCACCTGTCCCGCCTTTGCAGTCCGTTACAATATCCGCCGCCTTTCGCGCAGCATGAACTCCATCCTGTACGGTTGCACCGACACCGGCCAGCTCAATCGCCGGCACATCGCGTGCAGAGTCTCCGATATAGCAGATCTCTTCTGCCGTCAGTCCCAACCGCACAAGCAGTCCCTCGACTGCGGCTTGCTTATCCTTTGCACCAAAGACCGCCGTATCGACGCCGAATCGCTTTGCCATAAAATGCGCAATGGGTGTATCTTCTCCTGTGATGAAGGCAAATTCGAGTCCCGCATTCCGACCAATGCCGACAGCGTCCAAATCTCGAAAACAGATTGCTTTGCTTTCTTTTCCGTTTTCATCAATACGGACGGTGCCGTCTGTCACGACGCCGTCCATATCAGCAAAGATGTATTTGATTTTCTTCACGCTTATCCTCTGAGCTTCTTGCGCACTGCCATCTCTGCGGGGCTTAGGGTTTTCTTCCCTGTGCCGAGCGCGGACTCCATCAGGCGGATGTCACGCACGAGCGCCTTCAGCGGCTCCGGCTCGATGGATGCTTTCTGATCCGAACCGTACATATTCACATCGAGGGTGATATGCCGCTCAATGGAGGTCGCGCCAAGGGCGACCGCACCCAGCGTAGCGACATAGCCGGTCTCGTGACTGCTGAATCCCGTCGGCACATTGTAGCGCTCGCGAATCTCGGGGATCAGCAGGAGGTTCGCGTCCTCCACCGCCATCGGATAGGTGCTGTTGCAGTGCAGCAGCTCGAACGGGCAGCCATGGCGGCGGAACACGGCGACTGCAGCATCAACTTCCTCCCATGTACTCATCCCCGTTGAGATGAACGTATAGCGTCCCTCGCTCGCCATCTCCTCAAGCAGCTCCATATCGCCGAGCATCGCAGAGGCGACCTTGTTGTATTTGAGCTCAAATTGGCGCAAAAAAATCTGAGAATCCACATCCCAGACCGATGCAAACCACTCGATATTCTTTTCTTTACAATAGCGGTCAATCTCCTTATAGTCCGCAAGATCGAACTCAAGACCTTCCTTCTGCTCGCGCTGCGTCGTTCCCCACGGGCTCTCGCGCGGGCTTGCCAAATACTCGGACGTATAGACCTTATCCACCGTGCGTTTCTGGAACTTCACGGCATCGCAGCCCGCAGCCACAGCGACATCGATGAGCTTCTTGCAGATCTTCATGTCACCATTGTGGTTGATGCCGATCTCAGCAATAAAAAAGACCTTCTTGTTTGCATTTTCCATGTTGTTTGGAACCTCCCTGATTCTTTCTCATCCATGCAGAATAATGACTACACATCCTTATCATATAATATCGTGCTCGTTCTCACAAACTTAAGCCTGTAAATAAAAAGTCAAGCCCTCAGATTGGTGCAGATTTTTTCCTGCCAAGGAGGAAAACCGGGTGCATAGCCAAATCTATGTGGAGGATTTGCAGGCATTGAGCGGGCAAAAAGATGCGCCAAGATGGCAGTGCTGAATTTATCAGTGCTTCCCTACGAAATCTGTAGGATATGATCTGTCAGCCGCATGGCATCCGCCACATTCTTACAACCAAAGACCGCCGGATCGAGTATGAGCACATGATCCTCCGCCGAATACCCCTTCTTCCCTGTACGGAGCACACATTCCTCCGTATCGTCCTTACCCCGTGGATGATCGCAGATCTTCTCATAGACCTCGCGGCAGTTCTCATACACGGCATCACCGCGCTGTGTACTCGCATAGAGCAGAAGCCCCCAATAGTGCTCAAAACGCATATCCGTCAAAAAGATGTGCTCCGACATCTCCTGATAGCACTGCTCGGGGCGAAAGACCACCGAAACCCCAAGCTCCGCCAAACGGCACACACTCGCATAAAAGATAAAGGTATCTGCCGTGGAGATGTAGGGTACCACCATCTCACCGGCACGCAGCACGTACTCGCCCTGCCGTGCATGCAGTAAGCCATGCGGGTGGCCGGAGGAAATATCCTCAACATAGGAGACGAATTTCGTAGTGGTATTCCCTGTTGACACGTCGGACATACCGGCAATCGTGATCGGACACTGCAGCTCGACATTATGCTCCTGTAGGAACAGGTTGACTGCCCCCATATAGATATCCTGCCCCATTCCATCCAGCATACGCCCTGTCCGCTGCAGGATCTCCCGCAGATAACCACGCCGAAAACCGGAGTTGATATAGAGAAGAGGGATGCGGTAAAGCACAGGTTTGATGTTGGGAATGATCTGTGCCTGCTCCTGCCGCATCGGGTAGATCTTGTAATGCTCCGACTGCTCCGCATCAAAGCAGGGGACGATCTGTACACCCAATCCCTCCGGCATATAGCCAGGCCATGTGTAGAATCCTCTGCGCCATGAGAAGATAGGAGCATTCGGATAGTCCTCCATCGCTTTCTTAATATACTTGAGCCCCCATGGAAGAACGCCGTCATCAGCACCAATGGAGAAGGCGAATGCACCACGCGCATGAAGATAGGCAAACTCAAAGCTTTTCGTGAGCGGCAGCACAAACGGCGTCCGATAGTAGCGAATGTGAGGGTCGTTCAGTTCTGCAACGAGTTCACGGATCTCATGATGCCCCTCGTCCGAGTTATCGCTGACGACGATCTCGTAGCTGCCGTCGTAGTCGATGGCAAGGCACGTCTCCAACGTAGCCTTTAGTGTATCTGCCGCGTTCCGCACGGGAATGACAATCGAGAAGTCACATTCTGCAGGTGCGTCGAGCAGCGACTCCACCTTCTCCCCGTAAAAATAGTTGATATACGTCAGGTAGTCTCCCGCCCGTGCAAACGAAAATCCATACGCGAACTGAGGGGGTAGGCAACAGGAAAGCCGCTGTATATCACCCGCTAGCTCCTCCTGTGTGTGCAGTGCGTCCATGCGGTCATCACGCGCAAGGATGATGAGCGGCGCCTCCTGCTCTGTACTCTTCGCGAGGAGGCGAATGACGGCGGGTACTGCACGCTCCTCCCTGCCGTCAGTCATGCGGCACACACCTACGTCGAGCACGATCTGCTCACCCACGGCGCGTGCTTCCTGAATGCAGCGCAGGGCGTAGGTGCTCACATGCTCTGCACGCTCCATCCCCTGCGTCTCGCGTACGAGGATGGTCTGCTGCCCAAGTGTGCCGAACGCGTGCGCGAGCACCTCCAGATCGGATGTGTCATCCGCCGTGCCGAGCAGCAGGAAGGTATTGCGACGCCCATCCGTAAAGAGGCGCAGCAGAAAGCCCCAATTTCCATGAAAATCAGGGGTCGGATAGGGAATGCCCGTATCCTCGACAAGGATGTCGTCATAGTCCTCCCGCCCCATCCGCCTGCAATACGCCATCATCAGGACGAAGTAGGCGAGCATATTGCGCGTGACATAGTATTCCTCGGCAAGCGCACGCAGAAGTTCGGTGTCGGACGGCTCTGCCAAGAATTTCGCTCTCAGCGCATATAGGCGTGCAAAGTGCTCCTGCGGCAGACTTCCCTTTTGGTAGTATGCATGAGAAAAGCGTGTCTGCCGCCACGCAAGTGAACCCTCGGGGAATGTGCGACTCTTGAGCTCGAACACGTCGGCAAGCGCCTGAAACGGGTGGTATTCCTGCGCCGTGTAGTCGAGGACATTGCGGCATTTCGCGCTGTCCTCGCCGCGCGCAATCATGAGTGCAACGCGGGCGCAGATGTACTCCATCTGCTTTGGAAAGATATTGCGCAGCGCATCCAGCTCCTCCTCGGCTGCCGCCAGATCTTCCGCTGTCCCCCGCTCGATGCGTGTACGCGCACGGCGCACCACATCCCGATATTCTTGTCCGTTCATCTATGTTCTCCCTGTTCTTTGCAAGAGTTTTCCCTCAGTCGCTCGTTTCTATTCCTACGTCCGCTTCTTCGCAATGACCGCGCGCATCTTCTGCAGGTTGCGGCGATACTCCTTCGGGCTCTGCATAGCGATGACGGTGTAGAGGGCGTCGGTGATCGCCATGTGGATGAGGCGTGAGGAGACGGCCTCGGAGCTGTAGTGCACTTCGCGACCCATGCCGTGCAGGACGATGTCGCCGAGTTTGGCAAGTGGAGAATGTGCATGACTCGTGATGATGATGACGGTGGCGCCCGCCGCACGCGCCGTACGGACGGTATCGAGCAGCTCGAGGGTCGCGCCCGTATGCGAGACGGCGATGACCACGTCCTTGCCCGTGAGGAGCGATGCCGATGTCGCCTGCTGATGCGCGTCGCTGTATGCCTGCACGACCATTCCGAAGCGCAGGAAGCGCGTCTCGATGTCGCGGCAGACGGTCGCGGAGTTGCCGAATCCATAGACGGCAATGCGCCGCGCACTGCGGATGATCTCGACGGCGCGCTCAATCGCCGCATAGTCGAGCAGCTTCAGGGTATCCTGCAAGCCGTCCATGATATTGCGAAAGACCTTCTGCACGACCTTCTCGCTCGTATCTGCGGCATCGATGTCCTGATAGATCGTTTCCGCCTGCGTGTAGAGTTCCGCCGCGAGCGCGATCTTAAAGCTCTGCAGGCCGCTGAACCCGAGCTTTTTGCAAAAGCGCGAGATCGTGATCTCAGAACTGCCGACCGCCGCCGCAAGCTCCGAGATGGTCTGATCCATCACCTCGCTCACATGCGCGGACACATAGTCTGCAATGCGCTTCTCCGTGCGCGTCATATGCGCATAGCTGCCACGCATCACGGGCAGCGGTAAGTTCTCCGCCGTCATCCTGCCACTCTCCTTCGATGTTACTTTTATGTCATTATAGCAAAGTTTGAGACAAAAAGACACCTCCTGCAAAAATCCATTGCAGGAGGTGTTGTGCATTTTACGATACAGTGAGATCGGCGAGGATGGCACGAATCTCCCGATCCTCCGCCTCCGTCAGCACCGTTCCCGGCGCACGCGTGTATGTGGAGATGGGCAGACCTGCCGCACGCACCGCCGCCTTCATACCCGTGATGAAGAGCGGCGTCACGGCGTAGATCCGCATGAGCCCAGCAATCTGCTCGGCACATTTCACCGCCGCAGCGAGGTCGCCGCTCTCATACGAGCTATGCATCTTGACGAAGAGCTCTGGCACGACGTTCGTGAGCCCGCAGAGAACACCGTCGCCGCCCGAGATGCGGTTCACAATGTAGTACTCGTCAAAGCCCGAGAGCACGGAGAAATCGGGACGCACGGGCTTCACCGCCTGACAGATGCGCCGCGTGTGGCTGATGTTGTCCACCGTGTCTTTGATCCCCGTGATCGTGGGACAGCGCTGTGCGATTTCGCGCACAATCTCAGGGCTGAGGTCGCTGCCCGTACGGTCGGGGAAGTTGTAGAGCATGATGGGGAGCTCCACCGCGTTTGCAATGCGCTCGAAATAGTTCACCGCCGCTGCCGCAGGCAGTCCGAAATAATACGGCGAGACAATGTTCAGCGCATCCGCGCCCGCCTCTGCGGCGTAGTTGCCGAGGCGAACGACCTCCTCCTCCGCCGTGTTGCCCACGCCGATCACAACCTGTGTGCGCCCCGCAACGGTCTTGACGGCGCAGTCGATCAGCGCCCGCCGCTCCGCGTCGCTGAATGCGTAGAACTCGCCGAGACTCCCGAGAAAGAGCAGCCCGTTCAGCCCCGCTTCCACGAGATGATTGATATGCCGCTCCATGTTTGCATAATCGATGCTGCCGTCATCCTTCAAAATCGTGATGACAGGTGAGTTGACGCCCTTAAACATAATATCCTCCGCTTTCCGTATCAGCTGCCTGATTTATCACGCAGCGCTTCTTTGCCCGCCTCGAGCACGGCGAGAATTCGCTCCACATCGTAGACATTGCCGCGCCATGTGCCGCCGCTAACCTCCTGCAGCGCCGCCCAGAGGCGCGTATCATCGGGGAGATCGGCATCGGGGCCGACGCCATCCTGCATACTGCGCGATGCGAGGACACGTGCGCCCTCCTCATAGCTCAGGGGCTCTTCCTCCGTGCCGATGAAGTTCAGACTGCCCTCGAGGTTCTCCGTGTCGACGATGATCTCGACGACATCGCCGTCGCGCAGCTTGCCGATGGGGCCGCCCGCAAGCGCCTCGGGTCCCACATGTCCGAAGCAGGCACCCGTCGAGACGCCCGAGAAGCGTGCGTCCGTGATGAGGGAGACATGCTTGCCGAACGGCAGATGCTTGAGCGCCGAGGTGAGCTGATAGGTCTCCTCCATGCCCGTCCCCTTCGGACCGCCGCCCATGACGATCATGATGTCGCCCGCAACGATGCGGCCATGCTCCTTGAGTGCTGCAATCGCCGCCTTTTCCGAGGTAAAGGTCTTGACCTTGCCCGTGTGGCGGAACACCTTGTCCGCGTCGATCACGGAGGGGTCAATCGCCGTGGATTTCACGACAGAGCCCTCGGGCGCAATATTGCCCGTGGGGAAGGTCACAGTCGAGCCGATGCCGCGACGACGCGCCTCGTCCGGTGTGAAGATGACCTCATCGGGCGAGAGCCCGTCGACCTCCTCGAGCCGCTTGCGCAATATCGCACGACGCTCGGAGTGCTCCCACCAGTCAAGGTTCTCGCCGAGCGTCGCCCCCGTGACGGTGAGCGCATCCTCGTGCAGGAGTCCGAGGTGGCGCAGATGCAGCATGACCTCGGGCACGCCGCCCGCCATGAACGCAAACACCGTCGGATAGTTGACAGGACCGATCGGCAGGACGCTCACGAGGCGCGGCACCTCCTTGTTGATGCGCGACCAGTCGCGCACGTCAGGCATATGACAGCCCGCAGCATGTGCGATGGCAGGGAGGTGAAGGAGAAGATTCGTGGAGCCGCCGAACGCCGCGTGTATGACCATCGCATTCTCGATCGCCTTGTCGGTCAGGATGTCGCGCGCCGTAATCCCCCGTGCAGCAAGTGCCATGACTGCACGCGCCGAAGCGCGCCCGAGCTCCCGCCAGATCTCCTCGCCCGAGGGCGCGAGTGCCGCGTGCGTCAGTGTGAGTCCCAGCCCCTCGGCAACCACCTGCGACGTACCCGCCGTCCCGAGGAACTGGCAACCACCGCCCGGCGATGCACAGGAGCTGCATCCTGTGCGTGCGGCATAGTCGAGCGTGATTTCATCATTTGCATAGCGCACGCCGAGGGTCTGCACCGTGCCCAGATCCTCGCTGTCCGTCGGCGAGAGGGTCGCGCCGCCCGGGATGAGGATGACGGGGCGATCGTGCATCCCCGCGAGTGCCATCATCATCGCGGGCAGCCCCTTGTCACACGCGGCGACGCCGATGATTGCCCGACGCGTCGGCAGGGAGCGCATGAGGCGGCGCATGACGATCGCCGCGTCGTTGCGGTAGGGCAGTGAGTCGAACATTCCCGTCGTCCCCTGACTGCGGCCGTCGCATGGATCGGTGACAAAGGCTGCATGCGGGACAAGCCCTGCTCCCTTGATTTCATCTGCGGCGGCGCGCATGAGGTCGCCGAGCTCGAAGTGCCCGTTGTGCAGCCCAACCGCTGCCGTTGTCCCGTCGTCGCGGCGGATGCCGCCCTGCGTGCTGATGATAAGCACATCGCCGCCCGCGAGGTCATCGGGATTCCACCCCATGCCCGCATTGATCGTCATACCGAAGATATTGCCGCTCGGCGCCGTGCGCAGCATCTCATCCGTCAGCGGCAGTCGCCCCTTTGGCCCCGCTTTCCGCGTGCGGACATCGTACAGCCCCGTTGGCGCCCTTCCATAAAGTTCCTCCATAGACATCGCAGCTCCACCTCTCAATACACATACACAGATAGAAACGGGGCCGCCGCACGAACGTGAACGTGCAGCAGCCCCAGCATAAAACTTAGCCTTTTGAAATCACAAGATCAGGATGACGTGCAATATCTGCGGCAAGCTCTTCCATATGGGGGACGACCGCAACGCGCATGCCCGCCCGATGCTCTACGAGGTCGAAGCCGTGCACGATGTCCTCCAACGCAACGGCGTGGGTGAGGATGCGATCGGCATTGATCTTCCCGCTGCGGATCAGCTCCACGGCGAGCGCATTATGGCGCGGCGCGGAGGAGAATGTGCCGTACAGTGTGATCTGCCGATAGTGGACGAAGTTCACATCGAACGAGAGCTCCGGCGTATCCTTCGGCAGCCCTGCAAAGAGGCAGACCTTGCCCATCTTGCCTGTCATGGCGATGCCCGCGCGCTGTGCGGCGGCGCTGCCCGCCGTGACAATGACGACATTTGCGCCCAGACCGTCCGTCGCATCCAGAACCGCCTGCACGCCGCCGTCCTCGCCCGTCTCGATGTAGGCGTCATAGTTCAGATCCTGCGCCGCATCGAGACGGTTGCGGCTGCGGTTCAGGAGGAAGATCTTCCCCGCCCCCCGCGCGCGTGCCAGCTCCGCGTGCATGATGCCGATCGGCCCTGCGCCGATAACAGCGACGGTATCGCCGAGCTGGATGTCCATCGCCTCCTGCCCGTTGATGACACAGGCGAGCGGCTCCGAGAGTGAGGCGGCAAGGTAGTCGACCTCATCGGGGATGAAGTTCACATTGCCCGCGCGGACGGCACTCGCCGGGATTCGCACGTACTCGGCGAAGCCGCCGTCATAGCCGTGCGCAATGGTCTCACGCGTGTAGCAGAGGTGCTGACGCCCCGAGAGGCAGTAGGAGCACGCGCCGCAGCCGATGCCCGGCGCGACGATGACGCGGTCGCCCACATGATAGCGGTCGATACCTGCGCCGACCTCCTCGATCACACCCGCGATCTCGTGCCCGAGAATGATGGGCGGATGAATCGCCTTATGCCCGTGGCGGAACGTCCGGAGGTCGCCGCCGCAGATGGCGCACGCCTTGACCTTGACGAGGATTTCCCCCGCGCCGATGGTCGGTCTCACGACATCCTCCACGCGCACATCCGCCGTGCCGTGATACACTGCTGCTTTCATATGCTCCTCCTCCCCTTATTTGAGTCCCGAAAAATCAGTTGAAACGGCGTCCGCATTGACGATCCAGCGCGGCGCACCGCCGCCGATCGTGCTCTTGACCTCCTCGAGCAGGAGATAGGGCGTGCGGTTGAATGCGTCGCGCGTCGAGCCCGCGAGATGCGGCGTGATTGTGACATTCTCGAGCGTCATGAATGGGTGATCCGCCTGCGGCGGCTCCGTCCAGAAGACATCAATTGCTGCACCGCCAATCCGCTTGTCATGCAGGGCGGAGATGAGCGCCTGCTCGTCGATGAGCCCCGCACGCGCCGTGTTGATGACGTATGCCGTCGGCTTCATGCGCGCGAACTCCTTTTCGCCGAGGAGTCCCTGCGTCGCCTCGGAGAGACGCGCGTGCATGCTGATGAAGTCCGCCTCCGCACACAGCTCCTCGAGCGATACAAGGCGTGCGCCCGCCGCCTCCACATCCTCCGCCTTTGCATACGGATCGTAGACGAGGATCTCCACGTCGAAGCCTTTCAACTTCTTCGCTACGAGATGTCCGATATAGCCGAATCCGACGAGACCGATCTTCTTCTCGAGCATATCGCCGACAAAGGCGGTATTCGAATACTGTTTCTTCCAATGTCCCTGCTTCAGCTCTGCGTGAGCGCGGCCGATGTTGCGCATCTCTGCGAGCATGAGGCCGATCGTGTAGTCCGAAACCGCGTGTGCATTGCGCCCCATCGTGTGGAACACGGCAATGCCCTGCTTCGATGCCGCAGCCACATCCACGTTCTCAACGCCCGCACGGCACGCGCCGATGATGCGGCACTTCTTCGCTGCGGCAACGATCTCGGTGTTGATCGGCGTGTGATGCGTGATGATGATGTCAACATCGCCGACGTGGTCGAAGATCTCCTGCGGCGGCCTGCCCGCCGACGGTCCCTTCTTCTCGACCTCGCTGCGCAGGAACCAAAACTCCTCATCGCTCGCGGGCTTCCAGTCAACACGCGCAACGTCCGCATCGCCCAATATCTTTTTGACGGCGGCTTCCAGACGCTCCGACGAGAGCAGCGGATCGCCAATAACCAAAACTTTCATCGCTGTCCTCCTCACTCAAAGCGAATGATATCGCCAACCATGAAGCGCGGCACACCGTCGCCCTTCACCATGATCTGCCCCGGCTGCTCCACCGCATCCTTGCCCGTAAATACGATCGTGCAGTGTCCATGCTCACGCAGGGTCTTCATCGCCTCATCGCCGACCGCCATCACCGTATAGCTGCGGTCTGCAAGGTGAAGCGTGTCCCCGAGGACGATGTCCGCCTTCACCTCTGCCTTCGTATGCGCGACAACCATGTTCTCGTACTCGTACGGTACATCCTTATCAAAGATGATGACCGACTCGCGCGTCCGCATGAAGGGCAGTACGAAATCCCCAATGCCCGTAACCGTTACCTCATATTTCATCGCATATCTCCTCCGCTTCTATTTTCCTTCGTTGGTTCCCTGTGCGCGCGTGACCGCAGCGTTGAACTCCCGCAGAGCGGGATAGAGCGCACGGTTCAACGTCTCATACAGCTCCATATACTGTGCGTGGTGCGCTGCATCGGGCGTATATTGCCGCTCTGCAAACTGCACGCGCGCCGCAGCATCCTCGGGGCTTGTATAGACGCCCGCACCAAGTCCCGCGAGCATCGCCGCCCCAAGCGCCGCAGCCTCGGGAACATCCTTGCTGCGTACGGGGATGCCTGTGACATCCGCCTTCATCTGCATCCAAAACGCACTCTTTGCTGCGCCGCCGATGGCGTAGATCGACTCGACGCTCTGCCCCGAGAGCTCCTGCATCGCCTGCACAATACTGTGCATCTCGTAGCAGAGCCCCTCGAGAATCGCGCGGACAAAGGTGCCGCGCGTCGTTGCGCGCGTGAGCCCCACAAATGCGCCGCGCGCCGCAGGATCGCTGCCCATCGTGTGCCGTCCCGAGAAATACGGCAACATCATACAGCCGCGTGCGCCGATCGGCTCACGCACCGCCTCATCGACCAGCAGATCGAAGGACTCACACGCAAATGTGTTTTTGAACCATTCAAAGATACCGCCCGACGCCACGATCATACCCATGATGTAGTAAGCGTCATTCACCACATAGGCGACGGATGTGAAATTCTTCTCCATGCTGGCGCTGCTGATCTCGGGTGCGTCGAGAATCGCAAGCAGCTGCTCGCTCGTCCCCGTGGAGTCCAGCATCTGTCCCGGACGGATGATGCCCGTGGCAAAGGTGCCGCAGGCATAGTCCACACCGCCCGCAAAGACGGGCGTTCCCTCCTTGAGCCCCGTTGCCGCCGCAGCAGCTGCGGTCAGAGCACCAATCTGCTCTCCGGGGCGGATCGGCTCTGCGAGCAGAGAACGCTCTATGCCCGCCTCCGCGAGGATCTCCTCCGACCAGTCGCGGCGTTTCAGATCGAACGCCATTGAGCGGCAGGCGTTTGTCCACGGCGCACGCGCCGTGCCCGTCAGTTTCAGACTGATGAAGCCCGCGATCGGAATCCAGAGGCGCGCCCGCTCCCATGCCTCGGGCACATAGCGCTTGATCCACTGCATCTTGGTGATGCTCGCGACGGGGTTCGGGTTGATGCCCGTGATCCGATAGATCCGCTCACGCCCGAACGGCTCCCACGCCGAGGCAATCGCCTCTGTACGCGTGTCGAACCACCGAATTGCAGGATACACCGATTGTGCCGCGCCGTCAAGCAGTACATCCTCGCCCGAGCTTGCGACGGCAATGCCGTCACAGCTCTCACCGGGCAGCTGCGCCGCGACCTCTGCAATACACGCAGCAACGCCCTCCCAGATCAGCTCGGGCAAAGTCTCCGCCCAGCCGTTTTCATGATATTTCGTATTTGCCGGCCGCCGCGCGGAGGCGAGGAATCTCCCCGCCGCATCGCACGCGATTGCCTTATAGTTCGTAGAGCCTGCATCAATGCCCAAAAGATAGCCCATGACAGCCACGCTCCTTTGGTGCGCTTATCAGCCGATGAACATATTGAGGATCAGAACGCCCGCAAGGCCGAGCACGGAGATAATCGTCTCCATCGTGCACCACGTGCGCACCGTCTCCTTGACCGTGAGTCCGAAGAACTCCTTGAAGAGCCAGAAGCCGGGGTCGTTCGGCGGCGAGATGATGAGACTGCCCGCGCCCGTTGCGAGCACCATGAGCTCGGGGCTGACGCCCGTGAGCGCAACCACGGGAGCCGCAATGCCGCCTGCTGTGAGCGCTGCAACCGTCGCGCTGCCGCAGGCGATGCGGATGACCGCCGCAATCGACCAAGCGAGGACGAGCGGCGAGAGATCGGAGCCCATGAGGAGGTCGCCGATGTAGCGGCCAACGCCGCTGTCGATGAGGATCTGCTTGAGCGCGCCGCCGCCGCCCACGATGAGGAGGATCATGGCGATCGCGAGAATCGCGGACTCAGAGATCTTCATGATCTCCTGGATGCTCTTGCCGCGTGAAATGCCGAATGTGTAGAATGCGATAAAGATGGAGATCGTGAGCGCCATATCAGGCGAGCCGAGGAAGACCATGATCGCGAGTGCGTGCGAGTCTGCGGGCAGCGTCATCTTTGCAATCGCAGAGCCCGCCATCAGGACGACGGGAACGAGTGCGGTAAAGACGCTGATGCCGAAGCTCGGCATTTCCTCATCCGTGAACACCTTCGGATTGTAGAGCCCCTCGGGAATCGCGGGGTTGAGATCCTTGACGAAGTTGTAGAAGATCGGGCCTGCGATGACCGCGATCGGCGCCGCGAGCAGCGCACCGTAGACGAGGGTCAGACCGATGTCCGCATTGTAGATGACCGAGATCGCCGTGGGGCCCGGATGCGGCGGCAGGAAGCCGTGCGTAACCGAGAGCGCCGCAGCCATCGGGATACCGACCTCGAGGAGGCGGATCTGCGCCGATGCCGCAATCGTGAAGACGAGCGGGA
>CAUVMF010000005.1:0-39443 GCA_963552975.1 uncultured Selenomonas sp. | reverse complement strand
GTCTGCACATTGTCATGCACTGCGTTGCCGACGAGGATGTTCCCCGCGCCGCCCGCAGAGGCGGCAACGCCGATGATGTCCACCTTGCCCGTGCTCTCATCACGCGTCTTGCCCGTGATCGTGTGCGCCTTCATCTGCGTTCCGGTGAGAACGAGATCGTTCCTGCCGCCCATGTTCAGCTCACCGTAGGCAGCATTGACAGCGGCCCCTCCGGCCGCGCCCTGATAGATCTTCAGCCCCGCAGCGCCGTCCTTGGCAGAGTCGAGCGTAATCGTGTGCGCACGAAGCACACCGCCCGCTGCGACGGTCTCTGTGTTCGACCTGTTCCGCACAATGCCGGCCGCACCCGATATTGCCACGCCGCCGCTGGCCGCCTGCATGGTGTCCTGACGGATATGCTCGGTGCTTTGTGCGCTGATATTGAGTTTGCCCGCAAGCGTTTTCCTGCCGATGCTGTCGGTTGTCGCAACGAGGATGCTTGACTGCTCCGCACGTGCGGAGGTCTTTGCCGCTGTGCTCGGCGCGGTCTTTTCCGCAAGCATCTTTGCTTTTTCCGTCTCATTGGACGAAAGGTAGGACAGCCCCGTCTTGGAACACGTCGTCGCCTCCTCGTTCATCTTTGCCGACTTGTCGGTATGCTCTTTTGCATTGACGCTTTTCTTCTTTTTGTCCGAGCCTTCCTCCATCGTATAGGAGTCCTGCATATCCGCGCCGACGTTCGTCACCATGAGGTTCAGCCCGATGGCGGCGATGCCGCCCGCGCCGTTGGTCGCAAGCTGCCGAATGTCCTTTTTATCATGCGCCGTGATGTCTACCGCCTCGCGTGCATAGAGACTGCTCTCCTTTACGACGCTCTCGACGGTCGCCTTGAAGTTGTTGACGGAGACGCCGACGCTCGCACCCACGGCACCTGCTGAACCTGCGCCGCTCTTTTGGTCAAAGTGAACATCGTTCTCTGCGGCGACGGTAATCTTCTTTGCCGCAGACTCCGACGCAGTGTCCTGATTGTCTTTCTTCACATAGCCGAGCGTGCTGTTTGTGACCGCCGCCTTGACGGTATTTTTCACATCGCCGCCGCTGATGCTTGCCCCGATACCGGCGCTCACGCCGCCGGCGATGCTGTATACGTAGTTGTTCAGTTGCTCTGTGTTCTTCGCACGGACGAGTGTCTCGCCTTGATCGTCCGTGTAGACGACCTTCGTTCCTGCAATGTCCGCCTCGGTCGTGCTGCGGTCAAGGAGGACGGCTGTGCCGACACCGACTCCGACACCAAGTCCTGCGGCACCGCCGGTCAAGGCGAGTGCATTCAGCTTCGCCTCGTTATCCGAGGTGACGGAAAGACCGCTCGCATTCACCTGACTGCCCACGAGTGCGGCGCGTGTCTTCTGCTCCATGCGTACAAAATTATTTGAGTTCGCGACACTAAGTTCGTCCGCGAAGCTAAAGCCCGCCGTGAGCGCAGCGATGCCCTGCGCGGAGCGTGCCGCAATGGCGGCGTTCTTTGCCGTGATGATGCTGCGTTCTGCCTCTGCCGCAGTCGTGCGATTGATCAGATTGATGCTGGATCCGGTGCCGACTGCGGCTCCCTCCCCTGCGACGGAGATGGTGCCGACGAGTGCGCCGCTGTTTGTTGCGTCGTCCGCACGCACGGATACGTCCGCCCCGTCAGCCTTTGCTGTCGCGTTCACAATCCGCGCTGTGGTCGAGCCGCCGACGACGTTCGTATTGACTGTTCCGGCCACCGACGCGCCCACCCCTGCACCGCCGCCGTTGGCAATGAAGGAGTTCGCCGTGTGTGTCGCCGAGGCGGAGACGGCGACGCCGCGATACGCATTTTCTTTGCGTCCCGCCGCCAGACCGTCCAGACCGGTGAGTGTGCCGACGGTCAGAGGCGCGTTGTAGAGTTTGTCATGATCCAGACCGTCCTTGACCTTGGTCGCTGCGTCCGTATTCTTCGCATGGGAAATAACCTCCGTGCCGGAGTCTATGATCTCTGCGCCTGTATGTGATTCGATGATGTTCGTGCTGACCGAAATACCGACGGCAGCCCCCTGACCCGACGCAGTAATCTGCCCGGAGTAGTTCTGTATACGATCGTCGCTCTTTGCCGTGACGACGGCGTTCTTCTCTGCCGTCACCTTTGCGCCGCCCGCGATCTTCGCCTTGGTATTTCCCGTCAGTTTGTTGACGGCAACCGAGCCGGACACAGCAACGCCATTTCCTGCCCCTGCAACGCCCATGCCGATGTTGAGGAGATCCAGATTGCTCGCCGCATTCGTGAGGACATTCGCCGCGTGTACCTTGCCGCCGCTGATCGTGGCGATGGTGTCGGCCTTGAGGAGATTGACGGCAACGCCCGCACCGACGGCACCGCCATTTCCTGCGCCCGTTCCGACGATGGCGAATGTCCGCCCGGTCAGTTTGCCATCCGCCGTGACACTGACATCGCCGGCGGGCTTATCCGCCGCCTCCGCCTTGATGTCGGCGCTGACAATCTCTGCGGTTGTGTTCTGCTCGACGTTCGCAACGGCGACCGCCCCTGCAAACGCCGCAGAACCGCCCGAGGCAGCGATGTTGAGCGCGACGGTGTTCAGCTCGCCCTCGTTTTTGGCGTTCACATCCACTGTACCGCCCTCTGCAAGAGCGATTTTCGCCCCGCTGATGCGTGCGATATTCTCCTGTTCCTGCAGTCCGTTGTAAGCGACGGAGCCGCCCGCTGCGCCGCCCTGCGTAGAGACGGCTATCCCGCCGACGGCGGCATCCTGCCGCGTCTTGTCGAGCGTTTGCACTGTGACGGACTTTGCCCCGCTGATCTCAGCTTCGTCCTTCTGCTCGTTCTCCTTCTCATACTCTGTGATCTCCGCACGGGTGTTGTTCTTGCCCACGTTGACGGAGACGCCACCGCTGATCGCCGCGTTCGACCCTGCCGCAACGCCTGCCGTCAGTGCCTCGATGCCGCCGATGTTCTGCGCGTTGAGGTTTACGATGCCGTCCTGCGAGAGTGCCAGCTTGCCGCCGCGCAGTGCTGCCGTCGTATTATTGTTCAGCACGTTGACGGCGGCGGCAAGTCCTGCCGCAACGCCGCTGCCGCCCGCAGAGACGCTGACCTGCCCCGCGACGTTGACGAGGAGGGTCTTGGTGAGTGCGTTCGCGTTCACCTTCTGTGCCTTGATGGTGCTGTCCTCAACGAGTGCAGATGTGTTGTTCTTCGTGACGATAACGGAGGCAGAGCCGGCGACCGCCGTGCTGCCGCTGCCCGCCGCACCGACCGCCACATTGACGGCGCGGGTGTCGGCGACGCTCTCGACGGCAAGCCCCTGTGCGCCCTTGATGTCCAGATCGCTGCCCTTTACCCCTGCGGTAAAGTCATTTTCAATCACGCCGACACCGACACCAAGCCCCGCAGCCGTGGATGCGTTGCTACCCGTCGCGACGGAGATGCTTGCCGCCGCCGTGACGATGGTGCTGCCGCCGTTATGCGTCAGATTGCCATCCTTATCGACCGCCAGAGAGCTGTTGCTCTTGCCCTTTGCAAAATCCTTTTGATAACCGTCCCCCGAGGCGGCAACGCCGCGCTTCTCAAGGTAGTCCTTGTATTCGCTCGCCGCGTGTTTGTCATCCGCACGGACGCTTGCGCTGTCTGCTGTCAGTGTGACGTTCGTGAGCTGCGCCGCCGTCTTGTTCGCGAAGTTGTTGATGGCGAAGCTGCCCGTCAGCGCCGTCGAGCTGCCGGAGCCGGATGCAACGCCCACGCCGATTGCTGCGCCGATCTGTGTCATGCCGGAGACGGCTTCGTTCTGCAGCGTCCCGACGTGACGCAGCGCCCCCGTGTTGCGCTGTGTCTGTGTGATGTCCGCACGCACATCGTTCTTCAGGTTGGACACGGCGACGACTGCGCCCACCGTGTTTGCACTCTGGCTGCCCGCAGTGACACCGGCGCTCGCGCCGCCCGATACCTGTACGTTCGAGCTGACGGCACGATTGGAGATATTCGTTTTCTGTTCGTCCGTGAGCGCACTGCCGTCCGCGTTTGTCAAAACAGAACCGTCCGTTTTTGCATTGACGAAATTATCCTGCATCCGGGCCGCCGTGACGGAGCCGCCCTCGTTATAGGTAAAGGAGAGTGGTACGGCAACACCCGTCCCCGATCCCGCGCCTTTGACGGCGGTAAGTCCGAGTGCTGCGGCAGCGGTCGCGCCTTTTTGCACAGCAGCGTTTTCGATGCTGCTCGCACCGATGATGTTATTCTGCGCCATGTACGCAAGAACGTCGCGGTGCTTCACGGTATTGATGCCAAGCGCACCCGCGAGTCCGGCGTTCGCCTTACTCTTAGAGCCGCTCTGCCATGTGACCGCCATCGCGCCGCTCCACGCGCCCGTAAAGGAGGAGTCCACTGCGCTGACGGTGAGGTTCTTCGTTCCCGTTGCCGCAGCCGCTTTTTTCAGCGTCACGTTCGCGCCGATCATCTCTGCCGCCGTGGTCGCCTTGCTGATGTTGACGGCAGCGCTGCCCGCCGCGCTAAAGGCAAAGGGGCTCCCCTCTGTACCCGTGCCGCCGGCCTTTCCTGTGCCGACGCCATTGATCGCCGATCCGGCGCCATCCGTCTTGGTTTTTTCGGGCATTCCGTCCTTTGTATCCGTCTGCGCTTTTGCGATGTCCTTGTCGGCAGACTTGAACAGTTTGCTGACTTCACCCTTTACGTTGTCCAGCTTCGTGCCGAGCAATTCTTTCAGTCCGCCGCCCGATGTGCTCCCCTGCGCACCACCGGCAGCACCGCCCTGCTGTTCGCTCTTGGATAGCCCCCCTGCTGCAGCGACAGCGTTGACGATGCCCTTCTGCGCTGCCTTGACATCGAGGTTCTGCGCCTCTATCGCGCCCGTCTCTTTCTTTGCCACCGTGCCAAAAGCCTGTGCACTCTGCGTTACGCCTGCAGCGGTCAGCTCATCTGCCACGCGTTTCTGTGCGCGGCGGACGTTCTGCGCGGTGCGCTGTTCTGCTGTCTCGTCCCCCGTCTGCGCGGCGTCCATATCGTTATCCGCAACGGCAGCAATACTCGTCTGCCCGACGTTGTTCACGGCGACGGACACACCAACCGCCCCTGCCGTACCGAGTACGGCAGAGCCTGCAATGTTCGTGACATTCGTCGTATTCGTCGCTGTGATTTTTGCCGCCTCATCCGCCGTGATCTTCGCCTCGTCATCGACGGAGGTCACGGCCTCGGATGTGCCGCCGACATAGTTCACCATGCCCTGCAGGGCGAGCTTTCCACCCTCGCCGCCGCCGATGGCGAGGTGGATGCCGTCATGCCTGTTCACGGCCGTGAGTGTGACATTTTTCCCCTTGATCTGTGCTCCCTCGGCAACAATCGTATGGGCTGCCGTCGTTCCCGTGACAACGGAGACGTTGCCGCCGAGTGCGACATCCGCACCTTTCTGCCATGCGGGCGCACCTGCGAGACTGACGATATGTTTCGTGCTGCTTGCGCCGATCTCGGATGCTTCCTCCGCCGTGACGGTGGTGTTCTTTCCGATGAGGACGGCGGCACTGTTGTTCACCGAGGCAACATTGACCCCCGCCGCACCCGCGAGCTTTTTCAGCTTCTCCTCCGGCGACTCGCCCGCCTTGCCCGCGAACTTTGCCGAGGCTTGGAAGGTCATGTAGTTCGTCGGATCGGCGAACGCCTGCACGTTCTCGGCTACAGTCAGCGCGCCCAAGAGGATCTTTTTGATCTGCGCCGCCAGTCCTGCGTCGTTTTCCCCTGCCTCGGTGATGAACTGCTTCATCTTATGTATCGCCTCGGCAAGTTCTTTCGCCGCTGCAAGTCCTTCCTTCGATACGATGTAGCCGGGATTGTCTTTGCAGGCATCGCGATATGCTTTCGCCTTATCGTAGACATCTGTTATGGCCTCGGTCGAAAGTCCTTTGCCCATGCAGAGTGTTTTCAGTTCCGTGCAGCTTTCCAGCAGTTCGTCGGTCATCTCCTGCACGTTCGTATAGCGGAAATGGGCATCTGCCGCGATTTGGACGTTCTTTCCCGTAATCGCCGGCGCCTCGGTGGTGCCACCCTCCTCTGACGAAAGTGTCGCGACGTGCGCCGTATTCTTGATGCTTGCGACGTTGACGGCAACGCTGCCCATGCCCGTCTTGTCTGCATTCGCACCCGCATTCGCGGTCGTGGGATTGCCGTTTTCGTCGAGATGCGCCTCCGTCTCGGTGGTCGCATTAACCGCACTCTGCGCCTGTACGCGCGTGCCGCTAATGATGCTCTCCGCCGTGATACGTGCGAGATTTTCCGCCGTAACACGTGCCTTTGGCGCAAGAATAACATCCGCCGTCTGCGTCTCGTTGAGGATATTCACCGCGCCACCAAGAGCCAACCGCTCTCCGAGCTTGTCCAGTGCCGAAGGCGCTTTGCCGCCCTCCTCCTTTATGCCGCTCTCTTCTTCTGTCTCACTGATGTGACTTTTGATGAGGTTTGCCAGATCCCCCATCGTGTTCGCATCCTCGATCTCGCCTTTCAGTTTATCAAGCTGGCTGTCCTCTTCCGCAACAGCGGTGGTCGCAAGCACGCGGTTCTTGGTCGTCTCATTCACGGCACTGACGGATACGTTTTCTCCCTTGACCGTTCCGCGTACCTGTGTGCGTGCCTCGCTCGTCTGCTTCGTCACGTTGACGGCGACGTTCAGCAGAGAGTTCTCCTCGCCGTTGGCACTCGCGGATGTCTCAACGGCATTCTTCGCCGCCGCACGGACATTCGCATCCTTCTTCGCTTTGATCTGGGCACCCTCACCAACCGTCACGTGTGCCGCATTCGAGCCACGCGCAATCAGCGCAGCAAGGTTCACCAGCTGCGTTGTACCCGCACCCGCATTCGTTTCCTCGGTCGCCGCATTGGCAGCAGCCTGCAGCGTCTCCGTTGACTGTGCCGCGACATCTACGCCGCCCGTCGTCGCCTCAAGTTTGCCGTCCACGGTCACATCTGCCGCACTCTGCGCCCGTACATAGGCGACGGCCATCGCGGGGATCTTGTTGGTCGTGCTGCCGGATTCGATTTTCTTGCTCTCTGCCGTGGTCGCGCCCGCATCCACCGACGCCTCCGAGATCGCACGGACGGTCAGCGCGTGCTCTTTGACAACGGTCTCGCCGCCCTTTACCTCTGTCTCATCCGCCCCCTTTGCCGTGAGGACGGCATCCGCGCCGATCTTTGCCTTCGCCTCACTGTGCATGACGGCATAGGCGGGAGAAATATTGGGGCCGCTCGCGGATGTCCCACTCTTTTCGACCAGTTTGTTCAAATCGAAAGGACTTCCGGATTTCTCCAATGCCGTCTCCTTGGAAAAGACATTCTTCGCCTCTGCCGTGACGGAAAGCCGGCCGTCTGCCGTAACCTTGCCGTTCACTGTGGTATGCGCCGTGGTCTTGACGATCTGACCGAGGAGCTTCGCGGAGGTATTCGAGGACGTGTCACCAAAAGCCTTGTTCTCGTCTGCCGCATGCTCGGCATACGAAGACAGGGTGACGTTGTTATCACCCGTGATTGTCGCAGCCTTGCCGACGGTCAGTTCCGCCTTGATCTCGTTTTTGCTGCCGCTGCCGAGATTCGTATGCTTTGCAACGTCGTTCGATGTGCTGTTGAGCTGATTTGCCGCCGCCTGGAGCACGATGTCACCCTTTGTGCCCGTCGTCGCGGTCAGCGTTCCAAGCCCCGCACTCACACTGCCGATATTGACGAGATCCGTAAAATCCAGATCCGCCTTGCTCTGAAGAGCCGCCGCAGCATCAGGCGCAGATCCAACCGTAATCGCGGGCGCACGCAGATGGATTCCACTCTGCGTGTTCAGCTTGCCGTCGATGACGATGGATCCGTCCGCATTCAGCGGAATCGCGCCCGCCTTGAGCGCATCCATATCACTTGCGCTGATCTTTGCCTGCCCGTTGTCCAGATGTTTGTCGAACCAGTCCGCACTCGGGGTGAGCGCCGTAATGCTCCCCGCATTGATGACGCCCGTCCTGCCGACCGCCATGCCCGAAGGGGACAGGAAATAGACATCGCCGCCGATGGTTGTCGCATTTTTCAGGACATTGACCGTACCACGTATGTCAATTCGGTCGTTCACCATGTTGACGAGCTTATTCGCGTTCTGCCCGTTCTTATACAGCAACAGGTTGGCAATATTGTTCTGATTGAGAGTAAATTTGGAAAAGGCATTGGTCGCAATATCGCCTTCGACCTTATCCGGCGCAACCGTCCACACGTTATTGGTCGTCGTGATCGTGCCCGCATTCGCGCTGTCCGCCTTTTGGATGTTCGTCACGCCGTCCGCGTGTACGGTCGCCATCCAGCCCATCACGCCGCTCGTCATTGTAACGATCGCCATGCTCAGACGCAACGCCTGTTTCTTTGCAAGTTTCCGATAAGTGCTCATGATCGTCCTTCCCTTCGTCCTTGATTATAACGTCGCGTTCAGGCTGAAATGCAGTCGAACGCCCCTCTGTTTTGCATCATTGAGTTCCTTACGGAGAGGAAATCCGATGGTAAGCTGAGCATAGACCGGATCGCTCGCCGCTGTCCGTATGCCGACGCCCCATGCGGACAGGATATGATCGTCAAATGCGCTGTCACCGTAGACCGCGCCAAAATCATAGAAGATACTGCCATACGCGACACTGCGCGGCAGCATGGGAAAGGCGTACTCGATGCCCGCCGCATAGCCGCTGTCCCCGCCCAAAAGAGACTCTTCATAGCCGCGCACGGTCTGCGCGCCGCCGATGTAGAATCGCTCCGCGCTCGGCAAATAGTTTGCAAAGCCGATCTGAGCGTCCAGACGCGCCGTCAGGAGCTGATTGCCGTGCGTACGCGTCTGATAGAATACATTTCCTTGGTACATGCTGAAGCGGGATTCCTGCCGCGCAATGTTCTCACTTGCTCCCGCGCGTATGCCGTTTGTCAGGAGGAGTGCGGATTTTCGCCCGTAGAGCGTCTGCATCACGGAGATATTATAGCCGTTCGTTGTATCGTCGATCCAGTGATTTCCCGCAAAATCCGTCTGCGTGTGTGTATATCCATAGCCCGCATACAGCTCTGTCTTGCGCGTGCGCGTGACGTAGAGCGGGATGCTCCAGCCGAGATTCACCCCCGTCGAATGTCCGCGTACCCGTAGGGGCTCGAGCACCCCCTTGACAATGTGCGTCGCATTCGCCGAGTAGCCGATTTGCGCGACTGAACCGTCGCGCCCGAGCGGCACCTGATAAGTTCCGAGGAAGGAGCGCATCCCGCGCGCATCCAGTGTCATGAGGGTCAGGCGGTCACGGCTCTTCGATAGACTCCGATTCGTATAGATGAGCCCTGCACGCTCGCGTCCTGTTGAGACGCTCCCCATATTGTCCGCATAGAGGGCAATCGTCTCGTTGCGCGGCTCGGCAATCTCCAGAACATAGTCCGTCGTCCCTGCCTCCGCCCCCGCCGCCATGCGGACGCGCAGCGGAGCATCGAAGCACGCGTTAAAGCGCAGCAGCCTGCGGTTCAGCGCGTTGAAGTCAGGGATCTCGCCGCGTCGGATGTCGAGGCGAGATTCGAGAAAGGACTGCGCCGTGTGGCGGTTGCCCTCAACCGTTACCTTGCCTGTGCGCCCCTCGATCAGCGTGATGTGCACGATCCCACCGCGTATCGTCTGCGGTGCGAGTACGGCACGGCAGGTCAGCCGCCCGCGCGCATCGTAGGCTGCGTTGATCTTCGCAACGAGGTCGTAGAGATCACTGACGGTGATCTCCTTTTCGAGAAGGTCTGCGGCAAAGGCATCGAGTTCCTGCCCAGTGAAGATTGCACTCGGATCAAAGGTCACGCCGTGCAGAACAAACTTCAGTCCGCCCTGCTCCTCCGCAGGTGTGACGGGCTGTGCATCCAGCCCCTCCTGTCCGCCGGAGGCAAGCGTCTCCTGCTGCTGGCGCCGCTGCTGCTCACGCTGCAGACGACTGAGCTCCGCTCCCGCATCCTGTCCCGCAATCACATTTGCATCGGGCGGTGCTGCAAGCGCCTGCGGCATCATGGCAAGCAGACAGGAACATGTCCCAAGTCCTATCATGAGCCCGAATCGTCGAAAACGTCTTTCCTGCTTTCCCACGGTCATTTCCTTCCTTGTGAACTTTTTACAGTCACTCTTTTTCTGAAGTTTCTATGACTTCTTTCCCATAAAGCATACGATTACTCTATTTTATTTTACTATACCAATTTTAAAATGTTTACTCAATAGATTTGCAGAAAGTGACAACATCTTACATGAAAGTGATGTTGGAGTGTATAAAATGAGAATTATTTCTTCTTTGAAATCGTTCGTAAGATGAAGTTCGTCAGGTATGGGCAAAAAGATGCGTCAAGATGGCGCGACTGAATTGATCCGTACTTCCCTCATAGTCCGCCTAACAAAAAAGACCCACCCGCCAAGGCAGGTGAGTCTTTCGGAGAGACATCTTGCACTTCCACGCGTCGGTCAAACAAACCTGTGGAAGTACCGACATATTCTATTGTTGTGCTCTCGCACGGATGGCAGTGCTGAATTGATCCATGTTTCCTTAGAGCTGCGGCCCCGCAGAGACAAGCGCCTTGCCCGCTTCGTTGCCCTCATACTTCTTGAAGTTCTTGATGAAGCGCTCGGCGAGGTCACGCGCCTTCTCATCCCACTCCGTACGGCTTGCATACGTGTCGCGCGGATCGAGGATCTTCGGATCGACGCCCGGCAGCTCCGTCGGCACCTCGAAATCGAAATACGGAATCTTCTTCGTCGGCGCACTGTCGATCGAGCCGTCCTGGATCGCGTGGATGATGCCGCGCGTATCCTGGATCGAGATGCGCTTGCCCGTGCCGTTCCACCCCGTGTTCACGAGGTAGGCACGCGATCCGTGCTCCTCCATCTTGCGGACGAGCTCCTCTGCGTACTTCGTCGGGTGCAGCTCGAGGAACGCCTGCCCGAAACACGCCGAGAACGTCGGTGTCGGCTCCGTGATGCCGCGCTCCGTGCCCGCGAGCTTCGAGGTAAAGCCCGAGAGGAAGTAGTACTTCGTCTGCTCCGGTGTCAGGATGGAGACCGGCGGCAGAACGCCGAACGCATCCGCCGAGAGGAAGATGACGTGCTTTGCGTGCGGGCCTGCGGACTTGTCCGCGACATGACCGAGCACGATATTCTCGATGTGATTGATTGGGTAGGAGACACGCGTATTCTCCGTGACGCTCTTGTCGGCAAAGTCCACATGACCCGCGAGATCGACCGTGACGTTCTCGAGGAGCGCATTGCGGCGAATCGCCTGATAGATGTCCGGCTCCGCCTCGGGATCGAGGTTGATAACCTTTGCGTAGCAGCCGCCCTCGTAGTTGAAGACGCCCTCATCGTCCCAGCCGTGCTCATCGTCGCCGATGAGGAGGCGTGCGCTGTCGGTCGAGAGCGTGGTCTTGCCCGTGCCCGAGAGTCCGAAGAACAGCGTCGTGTTCTGCCCCTGCTTGTCCGTGTTCGCCGAGCAGTGCATAGAGGCGATGCCCTTGAGCGGGAGATAGTAGTTCATCATCGAGAAGATGCCCTTCTTCATCTCGCCGCCGTACCACGTATTGATAATGACCTGCTCACGGCTCGTGAGGTTGAACATAACCGCCGTCTCGGAGTTGAGACCGAGATCGCCAAAGTGCATGACGCGCGCCTTCGCCGCATTGAAGACCACAAAATCAGGTTTGAAGTTCTCGAGCTCCTCCGCTGTCGGACGGATGAACATATTCGTGACGAAATGCGCCTGCCAAGGCACCTCTGTGATGAAGCGCACTGACATGCGCGTATTCACATTTGCGCCGCAGAACGCGTCCACGACGAAGAGACGCTTGTTGCAGAGTTCGCGGATTGCAATCTCGCGCACGGCATTCCACGCCTTCTGCGTTGCACGCTTGTTGTCGTTCTTGTATTCGTCGGAGGTCCACCAGACCGTATCGTGCGAAGTCTCGTCGTCGACGATGTACTTATCCTTCGGGGAGCGCCCCGTATAGATGCCGGTCATGACGTTGACCGCATCGCCCATCTCCGTCACCTGTCCGCGCTCGTAGCCCTCGAGATCTGGACGCAGTTCCTCGCGGAACAGCTGATTGTAGTCGGGATTGTGGACGATTTCCGTCGTGCCCGTGATACCGTACTGTGTCAAATCAATCGTTGCCATGATATAACCTCTTTCCCCAAAAAAATTTGGAAATTATTGATGCGAGACAAGGATGCGCCTCAATATCATACATATTCAACGTACTTTGTGAAACTTCTTCACATAGAGCGGAAATCCTTCTTGTTTATGAAAAAATTTATTATTTGCTTGTTTTTTCTTATGAAAGGTTTCGCGCAAAATCCAACACCGCCGTGCGCATCTCATCCTTCTCACAGGTGCCCCCGTGCAGTACCGTTGCCGCACGCAGAGCCGCAAGGCGCGCAGGAACATCCATCCCGCTCCGCGCGTGCAGACACTCCATCTGCGCGAACTCATCCAAGCCCTCCGCCTCCTCGCCGAGTGCGTGTAGCACGCTCGCGCCGAATTTGTACGGGCTTGCCGTCGAGAGCACAACCATCGGACGCGTGTCGCCCGTTTCGTTTCGATAGGCTTCTGCTGCACGATAGGCGACCGCCGTATGCGTGTCGAGCGTGTACCCCGTCCGTTCATAGACCGCGCGAATCTCTTCCTCCGTCTCCGCATCGTCCGCACACGCTGCCCAGAAGTTTTCATGGAGCACAGGCAGGAGGCGGCTCGCGTCATATGTTCCAACCTCTGCGAGTTCCCGCATCCACGCGGCGACCTGCGCCGTATCCTCCGTCAGATGATAGAGCAGACGCTCAAGGTTGCTCGATACGAGAATGTCCATCGACGGCGACATCGTCTGATAGAAGTCGCGCTTGCGGTCATAGATGCCCGTCTGCAGGAAGTCCGTGAGCACATTGTTTGCATTCGATGCGCAGACGAGTTTTCCGATGGGCAGCCCCATGCGCTTTGCATAGTAGCCCGCGAGGATGTTGCCGAAGTTCCCCGTCGGCACGGTAAAGTTCACCGCATCGCCCGCCGCAATCTTCTTCTCTCCGAGAAGGTCGGCATACGCACTGAAATAGTAGACGATCTGCGGCACGAGCCGTCCCCAGTTGATCGAGTTCGCCGAGGAGAGCTTTGTGCCGAGCGCGGCAAGTTCATCTGCCATTGCCGCATCGCCGAAGATCTCCTTGACCCCGCGCTGCGCGTCGTCAAAGTTGCCGCGCACTGCCACAACGGAGACATTTGCCCCCGTCTGCGTCACCATCTGAAGCCGCTGCACGGGGCTGACGCCGCCGTCGGGGTAGAACACCATGATGCGGATGCCCTCGGTGTCCGCAAAGCCCTCAAGCGCGGCTTTCCCCGTATCGCCCGAGGTTGCAACGAGGATGAGGATCGTGTCCCGCTCCCCCTCCTTCGCGCGCGCCGTGCTCATCAGCTGCGGCAGGAGCTGCAGCGCCATGTCCTTGAACGCGCTCGTCGGGCCGTGCCACAGCTCGAGCACCCCGAGTTCCCCGACTGTCCGCACGGGCGCGCGCCGCATATCGTCAAATGTATGCCCGTAGGCGCGGCTGACGCAGCCCTTCAGTTCCTCCTCCGTATAGTCCGTCAGATAGAGGCGAAGGATGCGCACGGCGCGCTCCTCATACGAGAGATCGCGGAGCGCCTCGATCTCGGAGAGCGTCATCTGTGGGAACGCGGCGGGCACGAAGAGCCCTCCGTCAGAGGCAAGCCCCATGAGGATTGCCTCTGACGAGGAGACGCGTTCCTTTGCCCCACGCGTGCTGAAATAATCCATTGTATACATCCTTTCGCGAATGATGTGTGCTATACTTATATCACAGAATTATACCATTTCTATGGAATAAAAATCAAACCTAAGGAGCATTCCCTATGAAAATTGCACTTATTTCAATGGAAATCATCCCCGGCCGTCCCGACCTCAATGCAAAGACGATCCGAAAGCAAACGGAGGAGGCAAAGGCGGCGGGTGCAGACATCGCCGTCTTCCCTGCGCTCGCACTCTCGGGGCTCTTTCTCGGCAGCAGGTGGAAACACCCCGCATTCGTGCGCGACTGCGATTTCTATGCCAAGGAAATCGCGGCGGAAACGCACGGCATTACCGTATTCTTCGGCAGCGCCGGATGGAATCCGCTCATCTCCGAAATGTCTCGTACCCTCCTCATGGCGAAGGACGGCGTGCTCAAGGAGGTCGCGCGCAACAGTCTCGGGGATGAATACGGCACATACGCCCCCCTCGTCCATTATATGAAGGACGAGGACATCTGCATTGCCGCCGACGCAGCCCCCTTCCCCCACTGCTTCGGTGCACAGAAGTTTGTGCGGGGTTACAGACCCCCCGTCTTTTATATCAATACGCTCGGGCTTCAGGACAGGGGCAAGACCGTCTACACCTTCCCGGGAAGAGCCTACGCATACAACGCGGACGGTGAGCGCGTCCTCATGAGCCCCGCCTACACGGAGGGGATCACCGTCATCGACACTGAGGCGATGCCCGCGCCACTCGCGCCTACGGAGGAGCCGCCGATTGCGTCGAAGTACCGCATGCTGCGCTATGCCGTGCAGAAATTTTTGGAGCGCATCCACATGGAGCGCGTTGTCATCGGCATCTCGGGCGGCATTGACTCCGCTGTCGCAGCCGCGCTCTACGTCGATGCCATCGGCGCAGAGAACGTCCTGCTCGTCAATATGCCAAGTCAGTTCAACTCCGCAACGACGAAGGGGCTTGCGGCGCAGCTCGCCGAAAATCTCGGCTGCCGCCACATGATCGTCCCGATCGAGGAGAGCGTCGCGCACACAGTCGCACAGCTCACGGACAGCCCCATCATGGGGAAATGCGCGACAAAGGGCGAGCACCTTACGATCTCCTCGTTTGTGCGCGAGAATATGCAGGCACGCGACCGCAGCGGACGCATCCTCTCTGCCGTCGCCGCTGCGTGGGGCGCGGGCTTCACCTGCAATGCGAACAAGGCAGAGAGTACCGTCGGCTATGCGACCCTCTACGGCGATCAGGCGGGCTTCCTCTGCGCGCTTGCCGACCTCTGGAAGCACGAGGTCTATGCCCTCGCACGCTATTTGAACACGGATGTCTACGGACGCGAGGTTATCCCGCAGGGCATCATCGACATCGTACCGAGCGCGGAGCTCTCCGACGCACAGAACGTCGACGAGGGCAAGGGCGACCCCATCCGCTATCCGTATCACGACTATCTCTTCCGCGCATTCGTTGAGGAGGATCGCATGCCCGAGGACATTCTCGCACACTATGCGGACGGTGACCTCGCGGAGTATATCGGCTGCGAAAAGGGACTTGTCGCAGCGTATTTCCCGACGGCGGAGGAATTCATCGCCGACCTCGAACGCTGGTGGGGACTCTATACGGGTATGGCGGTCGCCAAGCGCATCCAGTCGCCGCCGCTGCTGTCCGTCAGCGGGCGCGCATATGGCAGCGACCATCCCGAGTCTCAGATCGGTGCATACGAGACGATCCGCTATCGCGCACTGAAAGCGTGGCTGCTCAAGAAATAAAAAAAGGCAAGGGTCGTCGTATGAAATGTCTCATTTCGTAGGGCGGCCCTATTTTCATGCCCACGCCCAAAATTCTTTATTGAGAAATTTTATCATTTACAAGACGGAATTTTTGTGTTATTCTCAATACAAATGAAAGGACGGTGTCTCTATGAACATCCGAAAAACAAATCCAAGAATGCTGCTGCTCACCTTTGTACTCGCCCTCACGGCGCTCCTTGCCGTCGGCTGCGGTGGAGGAGGCGGCAGCGATAAAGCCGCAGATACGAAGAAGACCGTGACGGTCACAACCTCATTTTTACAGGATATGACAAAGCAGCTCGCGGGCGACTATGTGAACATCGAGCTGATCATCCCCGCAGGTGAGGATCCGCACCTCTATGTCGCACAGCCTGCCGACCTTGAGAAGATCAAGAAGGCGGATCTCCTCCTCTACCATGGCCTGCACTTCGAGGGCAAGATGGCAGAGGTGCTCGAGAAGAAGGGCGCTGCTGTGACGAAGAACTTTGCGGACGCAAACATCAACTATATGGAGGAGGACGGCAAGCGCATTGTTGACCCGCATTTCTGGTTCGACGTCGCCCTCTACAAGCAGGCGACGGAGGAGGCTGCCGCACAGCTCATTAAACTCCTGCCCGCGCACGAGAAGGAGATACAGGAAAATCTGAAGAAGTATCTCGCCGACCTCGACGCGCTCGATAAGGAGATCACGGAGAAGATTGCTCAGATTCCCGAGGGGCAGCGCAACCTCGTCACGCCGCACGACGCATTCAACTACTTCTCCCATCGCTACCACGTGAACGTCATCGCGCCGCAGGGCGTCAGCACGGACTCCGAGGTCGCAAACGCCGACATCGAAAAGACGGCAAACTACATTGTCGAGCACAAGGTCAAGGCCGTGTTCGCCGAGAGCACGACAAATCCCGAGCGCATGAAGAAGCTGCAGGAGGTTTGCAAGACGAAGGGCTTCGATGTGGAGATCGTCGGCGGCGAGGGCAGCGAGCTCTTCTCCGACTCACTCGCGCCCGTGGGACAGAAGGGCGATACCTACATCACGATGTACCGCAGCAATGTCGATCTGATTGTATCGCATTTGAAGTAAATTGATTATGCCGCAATCCAAAGCCTCCCCCGTCGAAACGGGGGAGGGGGACCATGCGCAGCATGGTAGAAGGGGCGCCATTTTCGTCAAGGAAGTGATATTCAATGGCAGGAACGAACAGCGTGATCCACGTCGAGGATCTGACAATGGCATACCGCGAGACGCCCGTACTCTGGGACATCGACCTCGACGTGCCGGAATGTGTGCGCTGTGCGATCGTAGGACCAAACGGCGCGGGCAAGTCCACCCTGCTGCGGGGCATCCTCGGGCTGCTAAAGCCCGTCTCGGGCGCAGTGCGTCTCTGGGGTAAGTCACTCGCCGCCGTACACAAGCAGATTGCCTATGTCCCGCAGCGCGGCTCTGTGCACTGGGACTTTCCGACGACAGTCTTCGATGTCGTCCTCATGGGACGCTATGCCCATCTTGGGCTGATTAAGCGCCCCGGCAAGGAAGATCGCGCACTTGCGATGGACGCCCTCGACAAGATGAAGATGGTGGACTTCGCCGGCCGTCAGATCTCCGAGCTATCGGGCGGGCAGAAACAGCGCGTCTTTATCGCACGCGCACTCGCGCAGGACGCACAGCTCTACATCATGGACGAGCCGCTTGCGGGCGTCGATGAGACAACGGAGCGGATCATCATGGATAAATTTATGGATTTGCAGAAGGAAAAGCGCACGGTCATCGCCGTTCACCACGATCTCAGCACGCTCGATGCGTATTTCGACTATCTCGTCGTACTGAACCGCACGGTGAAGGCATCGGACTACCTCGCGGCGCTGGATAAAGAGGCGGCGCTTGCACGCGCCTACCGCGTGAGGGAGTGAGCAATGGAGATTCTGACGAACTACACCTTTCAGATTGTCGCGCTCGGCAGTGTGATCCTCGCCGTCGCCGCCGCCCCCGTCGGCGCGTTCAGCGTTTACAAGGGGCAGAGCCTCATCGGCGATGCGATCGGGCACTCGACCTTCCCCGGCATCATCCTCGCCTATATGGCATTTGCAACGCGCAGCCCTGTCGTGCTTCTCCTAGGCGCAATCGCGGCGGGTGCGGCAAGCTACGCGCTCATCCAGCTTGCCCACAGGGACAAGCGTCTCGGGCTCGACGCAAATCTTGCGATCTTCCTCTCGGGCTTCTTCGGGCTCGGCATGGCACTCAAGAGCTACATCCAAGGGAATCCGGACTATGCGGGCGCGTCACAGGCGGGGCTCGGGACATACATCTTCGGTCAGGCGGCGTATATGCTTGAGGCGGATGTCCTCTTGATCGCCGCCGTTTCTGCCCTCGTGCTCACGCTCCTCCTGCTCTTTTACAAGGAGCTGAAGCTCTTCGTCTTTGACGCGGAGTACGCCGAGGTCGTCGGGCTGCCCTGCCGTCTGCTGAACCTCCTCCTGCTCGTCATGACGATTGCCGTCATCGGCATCGGGATAAAAGCCGTGGGCGCAATCCTCATCAGCTCCTTCCTCATCATCCCGTGCGTTGCGGCAAATCAATGGTCGAACAATTTTGCGCGTGTCCTCCTCCTGAGCAGTCTCATCGGCGCAGCCTCCGCACTCATCGGCACGTACATCAGCACGCTCGAACAGGGCATGTCGACGGGACCCTCCATCATCCTCGTTGCCTCTGTGATAGCCTTTTTCTCGATTCTTTTCGGCACAAAGGGGATTCTCGGCAGGACGTTGAAGAGGAGGGGCACACATGGATGACGCACTGCTCGTACTCCTGCTGACGGCGGCAGCATGCGCGCCGCTCGGCGTCTTTCTGATCCTGCGCCGCCTCTCGATGATGGCGGATGCGATCAGTCACACGGTGCTGCTCGGTATTGTACTCGCGTTTTTCCTCACACATGATCTCGGCTCACCGTGGCTGCTCTTCGGTGCGGCACTCATGGGCGTTGTCACAGTGTCGCTTGTCGAGCTGCTCGGCAAGACACGCCTTGTCAAATACGACGATGCGATCGGTGTCATCTTCCCCCTGCTCTTTGCGCTCGCCGTCATCCTCATCAGCAAATACGCGGGGAATGCCCACCTCGACACCGATATGGTGCTCATGGGCGAAGTTATCTACGCGGGGCTGAACACGGTCGAGATTGGCGGCACGGAGATTCCTGCCGCCGCGCTCAAGATGGGCGGGCTCGCCCTCCTCATTGCAGCGTTTATCACCGTGTTCTACAAGGAGCTCAAGGTCTCTACCTTTGACGGTGAATATGCACGGCTCATCGGTGTGCCGACGGGCATCCTCTTCTACGCCTTTATGTCACTCACCTCGCTCACGACGGTCGCGGCATTCGACGCGGTCGGTGCGATCCTCGTCATCTCCTTCTTCATCGCGCCGGGGGCGACGGCACTGCTCTTTACGAAACATCTCTCGCACACCCTCCTCCTCGCTCTCCTCGTCAGCATGATGAACTCCGCGCTCGGCTACGCGCTCGCTGTCCATATGAACGCCTCGATTGCGGGGCTGTGCGCCGTCATAAATATGCTCGTCTATCTGCTTGCTCTGCTCATGGGGCCGAAAGGTGCGGTCACGGCATACATCCGCCGTAAAAGGAGTATGCGGCAGATGCAGCGCGACCTCTTCCTGCTCCACATCGGCAGACATACGGCAGAGAATGCCAAGAGCGCAGAGAATGACGCGAACGAGATCGGCGACCATCTGAAATGGGATGCGTCAAAGGTGCGGCGCGTCAGCCGCGAACTCATCGCGCGTGACCTGCTCGCACGCGAAGGCAGCTACTATCTGCTGACCGATGCGGGCACAGCGGCATACACGGCTCTTTGCAAAAGGTACTATATCTGAGAAACAAAAACTGCTGCAAAAAGAGAGGCCTTTTTGCAGCAGTCACGTCTATATGCAGTTATTTTTGCAGAAGCGCGAGATAACGTCCCCGCTCATTTGCCGGGATATGCAGCACTTCCATTGCGCGCTCCGGCGAGAGAGAAAGCTCCTCCATCAGATGCCGCAGGCTTTGCACCGTCGCCTGCTCCGCGCCCTCAGCACGCCCCTCGGAGCGTCCCTCTGCACGACCTTCCTCGCGCCCTTCCGCGCGCCCTTCCTCGCGTCCTTTCGCACGCCCTTCCGCACGCCCTTCCGCGCGACCAATCTCACGCCCCTCGGCACGCCCCTCCGCAAGCCCCGTCCGCCTTGCATGCCTCATTCCGCTGATGTAGTCCCGCAGCGCTTTTTCACGCTGCTCATACTGCCAGCGCTCGACTTCACTCTGCATAAAAACATGTTCCGCTTGAATTGCCTCGTTGATTGCAGCCTCACTCATCGCTAGTTCCTCCGTTTCCTTTTCATTCAGTTTGTTCGAGAAATATGCCATCCACTTTTCGAGCCGTTTCATTTCCTTGACGGATTTTACCTGAAACTTCGGGATCTCAAGAAAGTGAATCTCCAAGTCCTCCGTCAGACGATGCCCGCTCGCGATGTCATACAGTCCGTACATATTATGAGCACTCTCCTGCGGCAGCAGACGGAAGTTCAGCAGATTGATCGTGATCGAACGTGTGAGAGATTCATATTCCTCCCCTTTGCGGAGCGACTGATACATCCGTGCCCAGTAGTAGAGCGTACGCTTCTGCATATCCCCGTAATTCACGAGCTGAACTTCGATGTTGATCTTGCTGCCGTCGCTTGCAATCCCATAGACATCCAGCCGCGACTGTTTGCCCTCATCAAAATTGGGATCAAGTTCACGATCAACGAATGTGATGTCCGTGAGTTCGTCCCGTCCTTCGCGCCCCAGCACCGCATTGAGAAAACTGAGTGTAATGCGCTTGCGTTCCTCCTTGCCAAAGACAAATTTGAACAGATAATCATTGAGCGGATTGTAGTCTTGTCGATTCATCGCATCTGTCCTCCCTCATGCGTCGGGTTTGCTTTCCTCTATTCTATCGCTTTTTACCTTCTGAGACAAGGAGTCGACAGAGTCCTCGCAGAACTTTCTGCATACACAAAGAAGCGGCCACACTATGCGACCGCTTCTTTTAGGTCAAACAAACCTATGATTATGCGAACGAAACGACGTCCTCCGCCTCGGTCTCGTCGGGGTAAACCGGCGCGACAGAGACGTTGGTCGCTGCGTTCACAGCCTCATCGATGGTGTTTGTAGCGGTGTTGTCCTGCTCTGCCTTTGCCTCCTGCACGGGTGCGTAGGCGTTCAGCACGCTCTCAACGAGGGCGACCTTCTCACCATCGGAGAGCGTTGCCGCATTCGCGATTTCCTGCACAATGCCGACGACCACGCCTGCGGTCTGACGACGCGACGTGCCGACCTTCTCATTGAGCTGCGCAACGGTTTTCGTGAGTGCCTCAGCACGCTGCTCCTGTGTCGATGCCGCAAGAGCCTCCTGCGCCTTGGTCTTGCCCGTCTCGACATTCTCCTTATCCTGCACGGAGAGCGGTGTCTCAGCGGGTGCGATGGTGTCGGGGGCAACGGGCGGTACAGGCTTTTCGGGTGTGGGCGGGACGTCTGCCGGATCTGTGATTCGCTCAAAGCCTGCCTCGTCCAAGCCACCACTGGTCACACGAGAGGTTCCATCAATCTTGCCCACGAATTCAGAACCGCTCGGCACATGCAGCTCGGTATCCTTGAGCTTTGTCGTACCTGCAACAGTGCTGTGGTCAAAAATCCCTGCGCCGCCGGCTGAAAGTCCCACCTCCGGTGCTGTCACCTTGGAGGCGCGCATATCGATCGTATTCTCCTTCGTGGCGTAAGTAACGATCTTGTCGTCTGCCGTCTTAGAGAAGGAGTTGCCGATATAGAGAGAAGCATCGTTCGTCCCCTCAAGCTTCGTATCGTTGACCATCTGAACCTTACCGCTCAGTGTCGTGATATCCTTGCCCTTGATCTTCGCACCATCCAGATAGATGACGTGATCTTTGCCCGCTGCCGCGCTGTTTCCGTTAGTGGCGAAATCCCGTACCGCGACGATGTTGACCGCATTGTCTGCTTCAACCTCTCCGCCCTTGAGCGCGATGTTGCCGCCAGCGAGATAGACATCCTTGCTGCCAGTGATCTGTGCGCCATCCGCGCTGAGTGCATTACCCGCACTTGCTGTGACACGCGCTCCACCGTTCTCTCCGTCCGTACTCACGATGCGCTGTGCCGCAGCCGCGTTCACATAGCCTGCGCCCTCGATGCGTGCGCCGTCAAGGTTGACCTTTGAGCCGAGGATTGCGACAGGTTCAGATTCCTGCCGACCAAAGTTGACACTCCTGCCCTTAAAGACAACATCGTTGCCGCGTCCCATCGTGTATGTGATGGCACCTGCACCGTTATCACTCTCGTTGCCCGCAGCGATGTCGAGCCCAGTCTCCGTAGCGGGATCTTTTGCTTCGAAGGTGATGCCGCTCTCCACCAGCACCTTGCCGCCGCGCACATCGATTGACTTCGCCTTATATGTGCCCGTGCCGTTAAATGTTATCTGCTGGTCGGGGGCTGTTGTGATCGTGCGTGCCTCATTGCCGAGTTCACGAAGTGCGCCCGTTGTGACACTGATCTCGCCCTCAACATCCATGTTCGTGTTCGTGAATGTGACTGTACCGCCGAGGAGCTGGATCGATGCAGGAGACTTGATATATGCCCCATTTGCACTGAGCGTGTTCGCCGCCGTCGAGGTGGCTGCGAACTTATGGCGCTCCTTTGCATTCACCTCGTTGGCTGCACCAATTTTCAGTCCTCCAACACTGCTGTGCAGAGGATCCAGAGGATCACCGAAGCGTGCACCGTCCAAGTTGACCGTATTGGCGAAGAGGACAATCGAGGTATCATCCGTCGTCCCAAAACCGTTGAGGTTCCCATGGAACTGGAGCTCGTTGCCCGCCACGGACGTATAACGCCCCTGCTCATGGTAGACATTGCCCGCAACAATCTCAAAATCTCTCTGATTCGGGCTTAACGGACGGAACGTGACATCATTCGCAACCGTCACCTTGCCGCCGTAGATCCCGACCTCATTTGCCGTCAGATTGCTGTTCGAGATTGTCACCGTGCGGTCGGGCGCCGTCAGCGTCTCTACGCGCTTGCCATCGCCGCGTGTGCTGCTTGAAGCAACACCGTCGATCGCGAGGTCGTCCACAGAGACTGAGCTATTCTTGAGCGTGGCAACCCCGCCGCCGAGGCTGAACGACTCACCATCTGCCCTAATGTTATCTGCCGTAACGGTATTCGCCGCTGTAGTTTCAGCGGTAAAGCGGTGTTTGCTGCGGTCTGTACCGCGCTCATCCGCCTGTACCTTCGATGCGGCATAGATGGTGGTCTCCAGACGGTCGCCGCTCGTGCGCTCGTCATGGAACTTTGCATTCGTCGCCGATGCCGTCGCGCCACCGATCTCGACGAGGTTCTTGTCGCCGCCCTTCATGTTGACCGTGCCGTTAAAGACGACATCGTTGCCCGCGTTGTGCGTGATGTTCTTCGTCAGCATCTTGTCGCCGTCAAACGTCCACTCCGCGCGGTCTGCCGCGAGTACCTGCAGCATGGTCTTCGTCGATGTATCCCCCGACGTGCCGAGGTCGAAGACCACACCGTCCGCTACGGTCACCTTCCTCCCGATGAGATTCACCTCATTCGCGATAAAGTGTCCGCCCGTGACGTTGACAAGCCCTTCGCCACCCGCCTTCAGAATGCGCTCCGTATCCGTCGCCTTCTCTGCGCTGAGTGCGGAGAGGGTCAGGTCGGAGATGTTGAGTACAGCATTCGTCCCCACGTAAATTCCGTTCGGGTTGATGAGAACGACATTGCCCTTGCCTGCGCCCGTCTGGTTCATCGTTCCGAGAATGGATGAGAGCTGATCTCCCGTCACCTGATTGACGAGTGTCTTGTTGTTGGCAATATCGAAGTTCAGCGTCTCACCGTTTGCAATATTAAACGCCTGCCAGTTGATCTGACCGTCGTTCGTCGCCGTGATGGTTGCATTATTCGCAACATTGTCCCATGTGCCGCCGCTGAGGGTAATGTCAGGGTTGCCGCCCACGACTTCGCCGCCCGTCGGCATGGCAAGTGCAGAGCTCGTGAGTGCGAGCGCAATGAGTGCCGCGAGGCTGCCGCGGCGCATTTTCTTCTTGAAGTTCATTCCGTTCCTTCCTTTCCTATCCTTAGAAGTTCACACTCGCCGTGAGATTCCAGTGACGGCTGTTCTGCTTGTTGAGGTTCACCTTGTCCGCATCACGCAGAATCGTTGCATAGTCCAGTGCGAGCGAGAACCGATCATCCGCATAGCGCACGCCAAGACCCGCGCTCGCGATGCTCTCGCTGTCAAAGATCGCATTGCGGTTCCGGTCATTGCGGTTGTTCGAGAGGTGTGCATAGTCCGTGAACGCGAGGAGGCGCGTATGCTTTGCAATCTCGGGGCTATAGATCTCAAGGCTGCCGACAAAACCCTTGTCCGCACCGATCGCACGCTCGTCGAATCCGCGCACGCTCATCTGTCCGCCCGCACCGATCTGCTCAGCAGGGACGACATGATCCTTCGTGTACTGTGCGCTTAGGCGTACGGCTCCGATCCAGTCGCTCTGTGTACGCGCCTGATAGTTCGCCCCTGCGCGCAGGAGGGTGAACTGACTGTCCGCACCCGGCGAGACTTTCTCATACGATTCCGCATCCCCGTTCACGTTCGCCGCAAGTCCCACGTTGTAGGAGAATATGGTGTTTGCTTTGCGCTCCGCGTGCAGGTAGGTGACGGAGGCGAGCATGACGTTATAGTCCGTCGTGTTGTTGAACCTGCGTCCGATGAAATTGTAGCCGAAATCGCTCTCCGTGCGCCGATACCCAAGCCCAAAGTCGAGGATGTCCTTGTTGCGCGAGGTGTAGGAGAGGAACCTCTGATAGTGGAGATCCACGTTCGTGCTCTTGCCGCCGATGTTCACGTCGAAGAGGCTGCGTGCACCCGTGTCGTAGTTGTCGATGTTCGTGCGCCCGTGGCTGACGCTCGCGGAGATGGCCCCGTTCCACGCGGGCATGAGTTTCCGATAGGAGAGTGCGCCGACCTTGACATCGCCGAAATGACCCGGCGATGTGACGAATGCCGCACCGAGGCTGTCTGCCTGTCCCGAGATGTTCGTGTTGAGATAGGTGAGGGAGGTGCGCCAGTCGCCCGTGTAGTCCGTGCCCGTGTTGCTGACCGAGAGGCGGACATGGTCGCTCTTTTTCTCCTGCACCTTGACCGTGACGCGGTAGGCACCCGCACCTGCCGGCGTGAACTCCGTCGCGAGGAGGATGCCGCCCGTGTCGTTGACACTCTGGATCTCCTGCGAGAGCTTACGGATGTTCACGGTATCGCGCGAGAGCTCGGGCAACAGAGCTCGAATGGTCGCCTCGCTCGTCTCTCCCGCCCCCTGAACGATGACAGTGCTCACACGCACGTTCATGTTCTTCATATCCATGGACTTTGCGTTCTTCTCTGCCGCGTTGCGGACATCACGCTCCGAGCGGTCAATCGCACGTGCCGCACTGCTGCGGTCATCGTCCATCGGCGCCGCCGACGTCTGCCCGACCGTAAGCAGTGTTCCCCCTGCGAGGAGCGCTGCCGCGAGAATCCTTGCCTCTTTTTTCTTCATACCACTACCATCCTTTCGGAAGCGTGCTGCCCTCTGCCACATCCACACGCGCACGAGTTCAGCGCACTTCATTCCGCTTCGCCGCAGGTTTGTTTGCGGCGCGACATCTTATCGCACGCTAAATCAAGACTAATACAGTTATCCACAGTTTAACGTGTGTTAAAATTATAGCACACTTCACCCCCCCGTCTAGACTTTTGTCCTATCACAAGTATTGTTTTTATTTATAGAAAGAAACTATAGTCGAAAAAAATATGCACAAAAAAGAGACTGTCACACGGAGTCATTTGACTCGTACAACAGTCTCTTCGCTATGTATTTGTCAGCGCATAAAGTAGGACACACCTGACTCAAAGATCATCTGGTTCATCTCGCCCGGAACATTCTTGCTGATGTTTTCACCGATGCGCTCTGCATGCGCCATACGTCCATAGATGCGCCCGTCGGGGCTCGTAATGCCCTCGATGGCGTTGACGGAGCCGTTCGGATTGTACGGCTGCTCGAGCGTCGGCTCGCCCTTTTCATTCACATACTGGGTTGCAATCTGCCCGCGTATGCGCATATTCGCAACGGTCTTGGCATCTGCATAGAAGCGCCCCTCGCCATGCGATACGGCGATGGTATGCGTATCCCCGACGTTCACGCCGGACAGCCACGGCGAGAGGTTTGACACGACACGCACGCGCACGGTCTGCGAGACATGACGTCCGATGTTGTTGTAGGTGAGTGTCGGCGAGTTCTCATCCAGGGCGGCGATCTTGCCGTGCGGCAGGAGGCCGAGCTTCAACAGCGCCTGGAAGCCGTTACAGATACCAAGGATGAGTCCGTCCTGATCGCGCAGGAGGCGCTGCACTGCCTCGGCGAGTGCGGGGGCGCGGAACATCGCCGCGATGAACTTGCCCGTGCCGTCCGGCTCATCACCGCCGCTGAATCCACCCGGCAGCATGAGAATCTGTGATCTGCGCAGCGATGCCGCCAGCTCTGCTACAGTCTCCTCGACCGCCTTCGGTGTCAGGTTGCGCACAACGAAGATCTCGGGAATCGCCCCTGCGCGCTCCCACGCACGCGCGGAATCATACTCGCAGTTCGTCCCCGGAAAAACGGGAATGCAGACACGCGGCTTGGCAATCTTCACGGAGCTGCCGACAAATTTGCCCTGTGTATAGGGCGCATACGTCGGACGGTCGATCTGCCGCACAATCTGCGGTACCGTCGTCGGAAAGATCTTCTCGAGCGGCTCTGTATACATTTCCTTGACATCGGCGAGCACAATCGTGTCGATCTCTGTGATGATACTCGGCACATCGCGCGTCTTACCGATCTCCACGGCTCCCGTGCCCGCGAGGTTCGCTGCCGTATCAAACGAGGACGCAACCTCGAGCAGGATTGTCCCGTAGAGTGGCTTAAAGAGGTCGTCCTGCGGGATGAATGTGGTGAACTTAAAGCCCAGATTGTTGCCCAGGCACATCTTCGAGATCGCCGCCGCAATGCCGCCGCGCCCGACGCTCATCGCGGAGAATATCTTCTTCTCCGTTACGAGCTGATGGATCTTCGCAAAGTTCGCGTTGAGGCGCGGGAATACGGGAAGATCCTGCGCATCGTACGATACGGGCACCATAACGACCTTGTTGTTCGGATACTTGAACTCGGGCGAAAGCACCTCGTCTGCACGCATGGTCGTAACGGCAAACGCGACAAGTGTCGGTGGTACATTTAGATTCTCAAATGTACCGGACATGGAATCCTTGCCGCCAATCGCGGGAATCCCCATCTCATACTGTGCGCGCAGTGCGCCGAGGAGTGCGGCAAACGGCTTGCCCCACTTCTTCGGATCCGTCCCGAGACGCTCGAAATACTCCTGCAAGGTGAGGCGCACCTTTGCCGCCTCGCCACCTACGGCAACGATCTTTGCCACCGCCTCGACGACAGCGTAAAGTGCGCCGTGGAACGGACTCCACGTCGAGAGGTCGGGGTCAAATCCGAACGCCATCGCAGACGCCGTATTCGTCTCCCCATGACGCACGGGCAGCTTTGCGACCATCGCCTCCGACGGCGTCAGCTGGTACTTCCCACCGAACGGCATGAGGACGGATGCCGCCCCGACGGTCGCATCGAAGCGTTCCCCCAGACCCTTCTGGCTGCACACGTTGAGATCCTCGAGATTCGCGAGCCACATATCCTCAAGCTCACGTCCCACCTTCTTCACCGCAGGCGGCAGCTGCTGCAGATAGGGATTCTTGTCGTTCGGCGATTCCACGACGACACGGACATGCTGACGTACGCCGTTCGTCGCAAGGAAGCCGCGCTCCAGACGCACGATTTCCTTGCCGCGCCACGTCATGATGAGATGCGGATCTGCCGTCACGACCGCGACCTGCGTTGCCTCGAGATTCTCCACATCTGCATGGCGCAGGAATGCATCGAGATCCTTCGGAGAGAGCACGACCGCCATGCGCTCCTGCGACTCGGAGATCGCAAGCTCCGTGCCGTCGAGTCCCTCGTATTTCTTCGGTACGGCATCGAGGTCGATCGTGAGCCCATCGGCAAGTTCGCCGATCGCAACGGCGACGCCGCCCGCACCGAAGTCGTTGCACCGCTTGATCATGCGGCTGACCGTTGGATTTCGGAAAAGGCGCTGAATCTTGCGCTCTGTCGGCGGATTTCCCTTCTGCACCTCCGCCCCCGATGTCGTGAGTGAGTTCTCCGTATGCTGCTTCGAGGACCCCGTCGCACCGCCGATGCCGTCGCGTCCCGTCCGCCCGCCGAGGAGGACGACGACATCCCCCGGCTGCGGACGCTCGCGCCGCACCTGAGCGGCAGGAGCAGCCCCAATGACCGCGCCGATCTCCATGCGTTTCGCGAGGTAGCCCTTGTGATAAATCTCGCGCACCTGTCCTGTCGCGAGTCCGATCTGATTGCCGTAGGAGCTGTAGCCCTCCGCCGCGCCGAGCGTGATCTTCTTCTGCGGGAGCTTGCCCGGCAGCGTATCCTCGATCGGTGTACGAGGATCGGCTGCCCCCGTCACGCGCATCGCCTGATAGACGTAGGAACGCCCCGAGAGCGGGTCGCGGATCGCACCGCCGAGACAGGTCGCCGCACCGCCGAACGGTTCGATCTCCGTCGGATGGTTGTGCGTCTCGTTCTTGAACATGAGGAGCCAGTCCTCATCTTTTCCATCCACATCGACAGTCACGCGTATGCTGCACGCATTGACCTCCTCGGATTCATCGAGGTCTTGTAGTTTCCCCTCCGCGCGCAGCGCTTTCATCCCAATCACGGCAAGATCCATGAGTGTCATATCCCGCTTGTCGCCCTTGTAGAGCCCCCTGCGGTCATCCGTATACTGCTGATAGGTCTCGTTGAGCGGCAGCGAGAAGAAGCCGTTCTCGATGTTCACGGCATCGATTGCCGTGGTAAAGGTCGTGTGACGGCAGTGATCCGACCAGTATGTGTCGATGACGCGCAGCTCCGTAATCGTCGGGGCACGGTGCTCCGCATCGCGGAAATACTGCTGCACAAATGCGAGATCCTCCACACTCATCGCAAGCCCTTGCTCTTGGTGGAAACGCTCCAACTCGCTGCGTGAGAGCCCGTTGAACTGCGTGAGAACCTCCACGTCCATCGGCAGTGCAATGCGGCTCTCAAGCGTCGCCGGCGTTGCAAGCGAAGCCTCGCGGCTCTCTACGGTATTGATGAGATAGACCTTGATCTGCTCAAAGGTGCGCTCATCGATCTTCCCAATGAGCACGATTACACGTGCCGTGCGTACGTCAGGGCGCTCCCCCTGTGTCACGAGCTGGACACACTCCGCCGCAGCCGCTGCCGTCGGATCGAACTGCCCCGGCAGCGGCTCGACCGCAAACATACGCGCATCGGAAAAAGACGGCAATACATCCTCATATACAGTATCAACGGGCGGGTCGGCAAAGACAATATTCCGAACATTGGCAAACTCTTCGTCGCTCAGTCCCTCTATGTCATAGCGCGTGATGATACGCACGGCACGCAGATCCGTCAGGCGGAACGTCTCCACCAGATCACTGCAGAGCCGTTGGGCAGGAATATCAAAGAAACCCTGACGCTTCTCCACAAAGATTCGTTTGACAGCCATAGGAAGCCTCCTTCTTGAACGCTGTTTCCCCACTCTCTATTTTATCGGAAGTTAATCAAATATGCAACGATTGTTTCAGCGTGAATACGCGTACACAAAAACGGGTATCCATCCAAAGATACCCGTCCCTGTGAGAGAAGATTATTCAACAGCCTTCAGAATGTAGATGCGCGAATCAAAGTCTGTGGTCAGTCCATTCTCCACGTTCGGCTCGCCCGCCGTACCGTCCGTCGTGATGAGTCCGTAATTCATCAGCTCATCACCGTAGCAGCATGCACCGCTGCGGCTGTTCTCGTAGAGTACATCCGGCAGCAGCCCCGCGAGCTTCACGCGCTCGAAGCGATAGTTCACACGGTTCAGCGTGCGGTACCAACCGACGATCGCCGTCTTCTTGTCCGCGCTCACGCTCATCCACACCGTTACATTTCCCTCAAAGGGACTTTGCAGGCGATAGAACGTACCAAACTGAAGGATCTCGCGGTACTCCTTCATAAAGGCAACCTGCTCCTTGACCTCGGCGATCTCCTCCTCCGTGAGTTTGTTGAGATCAAGCTCGTAACCAAACGTACCGAAATACGCCGTATTCGCACGCGTATGGAGCGGCGTCATGCGGTTCATCTGATGATTTGGCACGACGGAGACATGGCTGCCCATGCTGCTCACAGGATAGCACATGGATGTCCCGTACTGGATCTTCTGCCGCTCGACAGCATCGGAGTTATCGCTTGCCCATGTCTGCGGCGCATAGTAGAGCATGCCGGGATCGAAGCGGTTGCCGCCCGAGGCGCAGGACTCAAAGAGCACATGGGGGAAGTTCGATGTCAACCGTTCGTAGAGATCGTAAAGTCCGAGGATGTAGCGATGGAACACCTCGCCCTGCTGATCGACGGGCAGCGCGTGCGACCAGCACTCCGTGATGCTGCGGTTCATATCCCATTTCACATAGGAGACCTTGCCGCTCGCGAGAATCGCCTCCATCTGCCCGTAGATATTATCGACCACATCCTTACGCGAAAAGTCGAGCACGCACTGCGAGCGCCCGAGCGACTTGCGCCGTCCCGGCACGGAGAGCACCCAGTCCGGATGGGCACGATAGAGATCGGAGTCCTCGTTGACCATCTCGAGTTCGACCCAGATGCCAAACTTCATGCCGCGCGCCTCGATCTTCTCCGCAAGACCGTCAATGCCGTTCGGCAGGCGGTCGCGGTTGACTGTCCAGTCTCCAAGCCCCGCATAGTCGGATGTGCGCGCACCGAACCAACCGTCGTCGAGCACGAACAGTTCAATGCCGCACTCCGCCGCCTTGTCCGCGATCGTAAGCAGCTTCTCCTCCGTAAAGTCAAAGTACGTCGCTTCCCAGTTGTTGATGAGGATGGGACGCACCTTGTCGCGCCACTGCCCGCGTGCGAGACGCTTTTGATAAAGACGATGATAGGTCTGACTCATGCCGTTGAGTCCCGCATCCGACCAGACAAGCACCGCCTCTGGTGTCTGGAACTCCGCACCAGGTTCAAGTTTCCAATCGAAATCCGTGCTGTGGATGCCTGCCTGCAGCCGCGTCACGCCGTGGTTGTCGACCTCTGCAAGCATCTCGAAATTGCCGCTGTAGACGAGGCTCATAGCGAGCACCTCGCCCTGCCGCTCCGTCGTGCCGCGCCGCAGGAGTGCTGCAAACGGATTGTACTGCCCCGAGGAGTGGCCGCGCCGGCTGCCGATCGCCGTGATGCCCGTCGCGAGCGGGCGGATCTCGACGTGACGCTCACGCGTCCACGCCCCCGTCAGCTCCATCCAGTCATATTCCGTATCGGGCAGATCGATCGACATGCTCATGACCTTCTGCAGGTGCAGCACTTCCTTGCCGTCGTTGATATAGCGCACACTGCGCGCAATCGCACCGCCCTCGGCGAAAATCGTGTAGAGGAGTTCACCACGCAGCCCCGTGAGCACGTCCTGCACCTCAACGATGAGTGTCTTTGCCTCATCATCCGACTCCACGTAGGTCGCTGGCAGCCCCGCGAGCTTCGGCTTTCCGTCCGTGATGCGATAGCCTGTATACTGCATATCGAGGATACGGCTGCCGTTCTCCTGCAATACGTTCAGCGCAGGGCGGCGGAAATCCGACGAGCCGTAGGTCGGCAGCTCCTGCTGAATCGCATCCAGAGAGTAGTCGCGGCTGTCCGCAAAGACGCACGCCGTCATCCCGCGATGGACGCGCTCAAAGATGTGCTCAAACCCCGCGCGGTCGCGCAGTACCTTTCCATAGTAGAGCGATCCAAGCCCGCCGTGCGGCAGCACCATGAAGATGTAGCTGATGGAGTCGTTGAAGAGATGAAATACCCTGCCCCGCTCATGATATACGATATTCATTGGATGTCCCCCTTCGATTGCTATTCATTTTCCTCCACGCGAAAGCCGGTCGTCTCACGTTCAACCACGGTATTGGCAAGCATGACATTCTCTGTCACGTCCTCCTCGATCTGCTTCAGCATGAGGCGTGCCGCCTCCCGCCCGAGCTCGCCCATATTCTGATCGATGGTCGTGAGCTTCGGTGCAGTATATTGGCTGAGTGCCGTGTTGTCGTAGCCGATCACCGAGATGTCCTGCGGCACGCGTCGCCCCATGCGCTGACAGGCGTTGACCGCCCCCATCGCCATGAGATCGTTGCAGCAGAAGATCGCCGTCGGTTCTAGGTCGAGCATCATATCCATGAGGATGAACATGGTATTTTCCACCGTCTCGATGCGGTTGCCCTCGCCGACGTTTACAATGTCCTCCGGATGAAACGCCCCGCGCTCCCGCATGATTTCACGGTAGACCTTCTCCTTGATGCGGTAGGAATCACTGTTCTCGCCCTGCACAAAGAGGATGCGCTCGTGCCCGTAGTGAAAGAGGTGCTCGAGTGCCGCACGCGCCCCGCCGCGCTGATCGCTCGTCACGTACGAGATGCCCGCGCGTTCGCGCTCGCTGTTGACAAAGACCAGAGGCAGACGCGCCGCCGTATTCTCGTAGAACTCCGAGACTGCCGTCTCCGTATTCGGACTGACGACGATAACGCCCGAAACATTGCGTGTGATGAAGTCCCGCACACACTCCTCCTCGCGTGCCGCATCGTTCTGCGCACACGCGAGGAGCAGAGAGTACGAGCTCTGCCGCAGATGCTCCTCGATGCCGTCGAGCACCTGGGCAAAGAACATATTGTCAAAACTCGGTACGACGACGCCGATGCTCGAGGAACGCTGCGTGTTCAGCTCGCGTGCCTGCAGATTCGGCAGATACTCCAGTTTCTTGATGGCGTTCTCCACCTTGAGCCGCGTCTTTTCACGCACGGGATAGTTCCCGTTCACGACGCGCGAAACCGTCGCGACAGACACGCCCGACTCCTTCGCCACATCAACGATCGTCGCCTTCATCTCATTCCCTTCCTCTCTTAAACGACGGTTACACGCCCTCTACACTTTCAATCCAACGGTCAAACGCCGCCATCCCCGCCGCGTCACGCTTGAACACGCCCGCGTGCGTGAGCACCTCCAGGAACACCTTTCCGATCTCGTCGCGCAGAATCCCGTCGACATTCGCCTCCGTGACCGCCGTATGCGCCGCACGCAGCGCGCGGTACCAGTCCGCATGCTTTTCGATGTCCGCGCGCCCCGCGATATCCGTCGTTCCCCGCAGCAGCTCCGCACGGATCTGCTCCATCTCCGATTTGAGACGCGCGGGCAGGATCGCCAGCCCCAGCACCTCGATCAGACCGATGTTCTCCTTCTTGATGTGGTGCACCTCCGCGTGCGGGTGGAACAGCCCAAGCGGATGCTCCGCCGTCGTGCGGTTGTTGCGGAACACGAGATCGAACTCGAAGTCCGTACCGCGCCGCCGCGCAATCGGCGTGATGGTGTTGTGCGGCGCGTCCGTCTCTGCAAGAATGTCCGCGGAGGCATCGCTGTATGTGCGCCATGCCGCGAGAATCGCCGTCGCGAGATCCACGAGCGCCCCCTTGTCGGAGGACGTGAGCCGCAGCGTCGACATCGTCCACTTCACACGCCCCGCACGCACCTGCGGATAGTTCGCAAAGGTATATTCCTGCTCCACCGCCGCGCGCTCCATCGCAAACGTATAGCGTCCGCCCTGATAGTGGTCATGCGAGAGGATTGATCCGCCCACGATTGGCAGATCGGCATTCGACCCCGCAAAATAGTGCGGAAACACCTCAAGAAAAGCCACCAGATTCTCGAACGTCTCGCGCGAAATCACCATCGGCACATGATCGCTGTTCAGCACGATGCAGTGCTCGTTGTAGTAGGTATAGGGGGAATACTGTAAAAACCACGGATGTCCCGCGAGATCCAGAGGAATAAGACGGTGCGTCTCACGTGCGGGATGATTCACACGCCCCGCATAGCCCTCGTTCTCGCGGCAAAGCAGACACTTCGGGTAGCCTGCCGCCTTCGCGAGCTTCGCCTTGGCGATGTCGCGCGGATCCTTCTCCGGCTTCGAGAGGTTGATTGTCACATCGAGATCCCCGAACTCCGTCGCCGTCTTCCACGCGATGTTCTTGTCGATGCGCGCCTTGCGAATGTAGTTCGAGGCGATGCTCAGCGCATAGTAGTAGTCCGTCGCCTCGCGCGGCGATTCTTCATAGTGTGCACGGAACTGCCGCACGACCTCAGACGGGCGCGGCATCACACAGTCCATGATGCGCGTATCGAAGAGATCGCGCTCATCCGTCGTCCCCTCGATCAGCCCCTTCTCCGCAGCGTAGTCGAGCATACACTCCAGAATCGGCGTTGCCGTTTCAAGCGTTTCCTCCACCGTTTCCGGCACATAGTCCTCGACGTGCAGCACATCAAGGAGGCGGTTCGCCGCATAGACCTCGTCCTCGGGCGCAATCAGTCCTTTCTGACGCGCAAAGTGCAGGAGACGGCTGATTTCATGCTGAATGTCACACATGACGCATCCTCCCTAGTCCTCATACCCGTGCGGATGGCTCTCATGCCATTTCCACGCCGTCCCGATCACCTGCTCCACATCCGTGAACTGCGGCTTCCACCCGAGCACGGTACGCGCTTTCTCGCTCGACGCAATGAGCTTTGCAGGATCGCCCGCACGGCGTGCGCCAATCTCCACCTTGATGGAGCGTCCCGTCGCCTTTTCCGCCGCCGCAATCATCTCCTTCACCGAGAAGCCCTGCCCGTTGCCGAGGTTGAAGATGTCGCTCGCGCCGCCCTTCCTGAGGTATTCGAGCGCAAGCACATGCGCATCCGCGAGATCGACCACATGGATGTAGTCGCGCAGACACGTCCCGTCCGGTGTCGGGTAGTCGTCGCCGAACACCGTGATATGGTCGCGCCTGCCCGTCGGTACTTGCAGGATGAGCGGAATCAGATGCGTCTCCGTCTTGTGATCCTCGCCGATCGAGCCATCGGGCAGTGCCCCCGCCGCGTTGAAATAGCGCAGGGAAACATAGCGCACGCCGTTCGCGCGGCTCACCCACTTCATCATCTTCTCCATCGTGAGTTTCGTCTCGCCGTAGGTATTCGTCGGGCACGTCTCGTCGTCCTCGTGGATCGGCACGCGCTTCGGCTCGCCGTAGGTCGCCGCCGTCGAGGAGAAGACAATCTTGTCCACGCCGTGCCGCACCATTCCCTCAAGGAGCACCTGCATCCCATAGACGTTGTTGTTGAAGTAGAGCAGCGGCTGCTCCATGCTCTCGCCGACAAGCGAATTTGCCGCGAAGTGAATGACCGCCTCTATTTTGTTTTCCGTGAAAATCTTGTCGAGCACGGAGGCATCGCGAATATCGCCTTCGTAAAATTTCGCCGCAGGGTTCAGTGCGCCGCGATGCCCCGTCTGCAGATTATCGACAATGACGACCTGCTCGCCCTTTTCGACGAGCGCGTGCACGGCATGGGAGCCGATGTAGCCCGCACCGCCGCAAACCAAGATAGCCATGAGTATGCTCCTTTCATCTTACAGGCGGCGTGCGCCGTCCGCAATATTCGCCACATAGAAGCTCGGTGCATAGCCGATCTTCGCCGTATACGCTTCCGCCACATTCTTCTCGAATGCGGGAATCGCCTCGTCGCGCACAATGCTGACCGTACAGCCTGCAAAACCGCCGCCCGTCATGCGCGATCCGAGCACGCCCTCCTGCTGCCACGCAAGCTCTGCGAGCGTATCCAGCTCCGGCCCTGTCACCTCATAGTCGTCGCGCAGGGAGACGTGGGAATCGTTCATCAGTGCGCCGAAGCGCTTCACATCGTTCTTTTCCAGTGCCTCGACCGCCTCGAGTGTGCGGCGGTTCTCATAGACCGCATGGCGTGCGCGTCTGCGCTCGACCTCATCCTCGATGACGGCGGCGTTCTCATCGAACTCCGCGTTTGTCAGCTCGCCGAGGGACTGGATTGCCTTCACCTTCTGCAGCGCCTTGAGTGCCGCCTCGCTCTGCATCCGACGCTCGTTGTACGCCGAGGTGACGAGGCTGTGCGCCTTGTTCGTGTTTGTGATGACGATGCTGCAGCCCTTGAGGTCGATCTTGCTGTAGCGATAGTTGAGCGTATTGCAGTCAAGCAGGATCGCGCAGTCCTTCTTGCCCATGCCGACGGCGAACTGATCCATGATGCCGCAGTTCATGCCGACAAAAATATTTTCCGCCTTCTGCGCGAGCTTCACGAGTTCCACCATGTCGATGCCAAGCCCGAGTTCGTCGTTCAGGATAACCGCCATCAGCACCTCGATGGATGCCGAGGAGGAGAGTCCCGCACCGTTCGGGAGATTGCCGTAGAACAGAATGTCAAAGCCGTGCGCCGCCGCGTGTCCCGCATCCTCCATCATGCGCACAACGCCGATGGGGTAGTTCGCCCAGCCATAGGCATCCGTCTTCACCGCGCCGTGCATGGGGAACTCCACCACGCCCTGCTCCGGCAGATTCATCGAGTAGAGCCGCGACACCCCGTCCGTGCGCGGTGCAACGAGCGCATACGTACCGAGCGAGATCGCGCACGGGAAGACATGGCCGCCGTTGTAGTCCGTATGCTCGCCGATGAGATTCACGCGCCCCGGCGAGAAATACGCGTGTGTGTCCGCCGCGCCGAACTTCTCCCGAAACACATCCTTCATCTCGTCCAATATCGCCATCGTCTGCATCCTCCGTTCATCTTTGGGTAAGCATCAAAATTGTAGTTAAGCGAAAGTAAACGTTTTCTTTTCCGTTTTCTATTCTATCTCTTTTTGCAAAAAAACGCAAGAGCTTTTTGAAAACTCCTGCGTTTTTCTTGCGTTTTCATATTTGTATTTTTCATGTCCGCTGCAATGTTCCAATTTCCATGTCTTGCACAATATCCAAATTTGATTTATACTAAGCATATCGGTTGTGGGAAATCCCACTTTTTTTAGAACGGAGGCATATATGGGAACTGCAATCAAAGGTCGCTATCAAGCTCATTTAGATGCAAAAAAACGCCTGACTTTACGTGGTGCAAAATATGATTATTATGAAGTCCATGAATACGATAACGGCATCATTCTTTTAGAGCCGCGCGAATTGATACGACCGACAGAAATATCAAAGCGTACTCTGCAAATGATGGACGAATCGATCCGTAATCTGAAAACAGGAAAAGTTTCTGCGCCGATTGACCTCTCTGGGTTCTGAGTATGGATTTTTCGATTCATATGGGTATTCCTGAAATGCTTGAACTATGGATGCGTCTGCACCAAAAGAGTAAGGATGGGAGTATTTCAAAAGCAGACGCCACTCTCTATAAAAAATGGGGAAAATCCTTAAAACTTCTTTCTATCGATCCGTTCTATCCAAGTCTTCATACACATGAAATTCCAGATTTATCCAGACGGTACGGGCGAAAGGTCTGGCAGTCTTATTTGGAGAACCGAACCAGTCGCGCTATGCGAATGTATTGGGTGTATGGACCGGACCAGAAAGATATTACCATCATTGGATTGGAGCCGCATCCCGAGGATAAGAAAAACGGAGCGTATGACAAGATCACTCTATCAAAGCTGGAACCACTTGAATAATATGAAGATATTGTCCACCATCTAGCGCATGACGGGATGCCCACCATGCGCTATTTTCTTTTCCAAAGTCAGCTTCATCAGCTCCTTGGTCGGTGGACTCATAATTTGGTTGTAGATTACTTAGCGGCGATATTTCTGTGCAAATTTACAGCCCCTTCAGCGTAAATGCCAGATGCCGCGTTTCGTTTTTCTGCACATACTCCGCAAGCACTGGTGCGCCCCATGAGTCGTCGCCGCCCACGCCGCACATCCCTGCCGATGCACGCAGATACGTGTGCTGCGGGCGCGGCAGATCGTATGCATGGCGCGCATTCTCAAGCTCATGCGGGCTGTACGGCAGTGTCGACGCCTCGAACGGCACATCGCCCGCAAGGCGAATGCCGTGCCCGCTGCGGTCCGTGACCTCGATCCAGCGCATACCACAGTGATTGCCCGTCTCCTGCGGACGCAGATACGGCTCAACCTCGTCTGCCGTCGTACTCTCATAGATACCGAGCCGCGCACCCTCGCAGCGGTCGATGTAGTTCTCCTTTGGCCCGTACCCGTAGAAGCGAATGCGGTCATAGTCCGCAGAGAGCGTAAAGAGCATCGCAAAGTCCGGCATCTCGGGCAGCCCCTCTGCCGCTTCATAGTCAAGTGCAACGCGGAGTGCCCCCGTCGCATCCACCGTATAGGTGACGGTGCAGGTTGCTGCGGGCGACGCTGTGAGCGCATAGGTAAAGCGTACCGTAACACTCTGTGCGCGGCGTTCCTCCTGTCTGCCGAAGAATCCATCCACCACCGTAAATGCAGCATCATCCACACTGTACTCGATGCGTATGCAGCGGCGATAGAGGCTCGCAAGCTTCCACTGCGCCGTATCCGCCATGCGTCCGCTGCCGTAGTCGTTGTCAACAGGCGCACGCCAGAACGACGGCTGCGGCAGTTCCTCGATCAGCTCCCGCCCGCCATAGCGATAGGAGACGAGACTGCCCTGCGCACTTGAGAACATAAGGGAGAAGCCTGCCCCCTGCACGCCGAGATTGATGTCCCCCTGCACCACACGCAGACTTCCGTTCTCCGCGAGCGGTGCATAAACGGGGGCGGAAGGACACGCCGCAACGACATCGCGGATCTGCAGTGCGTCACCCGTCCATGCCGGCAGAATCGTCTGCCCAAACGCAACCTCATGCCCCACGTTTGCCCAACGCTCCTCCCGTGCAAGCACGAGAGACGCTGTCAGGACGTGTTCCCCGCTGCCGAACGCGGGTACGGCGCAGGGCAAACAGCGCGTTTCTCCCGGCGGTACGGAGGGTGCCGGCATACGCCGCTGCCAGACTGTCTGTCCGTCCACGGCAAGGACAAGCTGCAGCACATAGCAGTCCGCATTTGTAAAGAGGCTCTTGTTCTCGATCTCCACACCATTCCACGAAGGGCGCAGCGTGAAATTCTGATAGTTGAACTTCACATCCTGCAGCTTTGCTGTCGCGCGGCGATCGGCAAAGAAAATACCGTTGCCGCTGAAGTTGTAATCCGACGGGCGATCACCGAAGTCACCGCCGTAGAGAAATACATCCTCCCCATAGCGCCCGCGCCGACGAATTGCCTGATCGCCGAAATCCCAGATAAAGCCGCCCTGATAGAGCGGTTCGCGCTCCGTCAGCTCCTTGTACTTGTGCATACCGCCGCAGCTGTTGCCCATCGCGTGCGTATACTCACAGCAGATAAAGGGCTTGTCCCTGTGCTCCTTGAGGAACGCCTCAATGTCCGCCGCCTTCGTATACATCTGACTTTCCATATCGCTCGTCGCAGGATAGCTGCGATCCCAGAAAATTCCCTCGTAGTGCACGAGGCGCGTCGGATCGACGCGGCGGAAGTATTCGCTCATCTCGTAGATGTCACGCCCGCCGCAGGACTCGTTTCCGCACGACCAGATGAGGATGCTCGGATGGTTCTTGTCCCGCTCGTACATCGACTGTGCGCGGTCAAGCACGGCGGGCAGCCACTCTGCACGATCACTGGGCACGGTATGCTCGTCCTTCGCACATGCTCCGTTCTTCATCCACGAGCCGTGCG
>CAUVMF010000004.1:0-43118 GCA_963552975.1 uncultured Selenomonas sp. | reverse complement strand
ACAGGGCGAAAAAGATGTGCTAAGACGGCGGTGCTGAATTTATCAGTGCTTCCTAAAGCTGAGGCCCGTTCCTCTTTACAAAAGATTCTATTTCAGGTAAACTAAACACATACTGACGCAATGTATAGATATATTATGTATCTGTCCGCAATGGGAAGCCTGCCCTCTTTGGCAGGATGCGGAGATAGACGAGAATTGAACAAGGGGGAAAAAAATGCTACGACTTCCTGTCTCAAAGTTAAAGGATGGCATGGTACTTGGGCAGAGTCTGTTCAACACCGCAGGGGGAAGCTATCTCGTCAAGGGTCAGCCGGTGACCATTGACTATATTCGCAGACTGCACCAGCTTGGCATTCAGTCGGTCACGGTCACGTCGATGGATCCAAACCACAAATTTGCGCCGCCACCTGATGTCATTGAGGAAAAGACGCGCGTCAATGCAATCAGCACCGTCTACAATACATTTCAATCCATTGAGGAAAATGGAACATTGGACGTTCCGTCGCTGCAGAAGGTGACGGACTCCATTGTCTTTGATCTGTTTAACAATCATGACAATCTCGTCCAGCTGACGGACATTCGTACACATGACGCCTATACGTTTGCACACAGTGTCAATGTCGCCGTACTCTCGGCGATGATGGGTATGCTCTGTCATCTCCCGAAGGAGGAGCTGTCTATCATCACGCTCGGTGGGCTTCTGCATGATCTTGGAAAGATCGACGTACATGCAGACATCCTCAACAAGAACCGCAGCCTAACCACGAATGAATTTGACATTATGAAGAAGCATCCTAACGACGGTGCACGGCGCATCCTAAAGATAAAGAATCTGCCAAAGGCGAGTATCCTCGCTGCGATTGCGAGTCAGCATCATGAGCACATCGACGGCACAGGCTACCCGCGCGGAATCAAGGGCGAGGAGATGCACCGCTACGCCAAGATCACGGCGATAGCGGATGTCTATGACGCGCTCACGAGCGAGCGCCCCTACAAGAAGGCATACATGCCGAACATCGCCTACAACATCATGCACAATATCAACAAGGGGCAGTTCGACCCGAAACTTCTGGAGACATTCTTCAACAATGTTGCCCTCTATCCCGAGGGCGCTGTGCTCAAGACCACCTTCGGCTTTGCCGTGGTAAAGGAAAGCAAATTTGGACGCACAACGACTCCTGTCATCATCCTCTTTGCCGATACCAACGGAAAGCTGCTCGACCAACACACGGTCATTGACCTCTCTGAGGAAAAGGACGGCGCCACCTCCATACAGGTTGTACCGACGGGCAATGATCTCTACCACTTCATCCATGAGCTTGGCGTCGATCCCTCTTACTACCTCGAGAAAGAACGTGAGAAGGACAAGGCGGCAGGAATTGTCTCCTCCGGTGTATCCACACCGCCGCGCATGAGTACAAACGAAAGAAAGGACTGATACATTCAGCGCCTTATCAGTGATTCCCTAAAATTTATCAGTGTTTCCTCCAACAAAAAAGGGTTCCAAACGTCACATACGACGTATGGAATCCCTTTTTTATTTTCGGACAGGCCGATCAGTTCCACGGGACTGTACTGACGATTTCCTGCACGGCCTCAATGGAGACAGGCGTTCACTTATTTCTTTGCCGCTTTTTTGAAATGCAGCTTTCTTCTTCCCTGCACCCGCAAGCATTTCACGTGCATTTGCGAGAGCCGCCTCGGTGACATCGTCGCCCGATGCCATGCGCGCAATCTCGCGCACGCGCTCATCGGCGGCGAGCGTCTGCACCTGTGTTACGGTGCTGTCCCCCTTGACGCATTTTGCAATGTAGAGATGTTCGTCCGCCATGCAGGCGATCTGCGGCAGATGTGTAATGCAGAGCACCTGCTTGTAGTGTGCGACAAAGGCGATCCGCTCGGCAACCATCTGCGCGGTACGCCCACCGATGCCCGTATCGATCTCATCGAACACCATGCTCGCCCCGCCCGTATCACGCGCGGCGACGATGGATTTGATCGCGAGTGCAATGCGTGAGAGTTCACCGCCTGAGGCAATCTTTTCGATGGGCTTTTCCACCTCGCCCACATTTGCCGAAAAGAGCATACTGAGGCTGTCCGCGCCGCGACTTGTATATTTCTCCTCAGGGCTAACAACAATGCAGAAACGCGCCTTCGGCATGCCCAGTCCCTGCAGCTCACGCGCAATATCTTCAGAGAGCTGTCTTCCGACCTCTTGCCTACGTTTGGTCAGCGTGGACGCAAGTTTCTTGAGTCGCTCATACAGGACGGCAATCTCCTTATCGAGCTGGTCCATATCCACATCATAGTTGTCGACGCTTTCCAGTTCCCTCCGAATAGAAACAAGCCGCTCGAGCACAGCAGAAATCGTCCCACCGTATTTCTTCTTAAGACGATCAATCACATCCATTCGCATCTGTATCTTGTCCAACCGTGCAGGATCTGCCTCAATGCTATCCAGATAATCACGCACCTCGTAGGAAGCCTCCTGCAGGGAGATATAGGCCTCCTCGATCATCGTCTGTGCGTTTGCGAGCCCGTTATCATAGCGTGCAATTTCATCGAGCGCATGTGTGACACGCGCAAGTGCGGACAGGACGGCAGCTCCCTCCTCCCCATCCTCACTGAGAAGATTATTCGCCTCAGCAGCATGCTCTACAAGCCGCTCTGCGTGGGAGAGACGACGAATCTCCGCCTCGAGCTCCTCGTCCTCCCCCTCTTCCAGCTCCGCCTCCGCGATCTCCTTTTCCTGCCAGCGCAGAAGATCCAAGCGCTCGCCGATCCCCTCGATTTCCTCGGCGCGATCCTCGCGTATGCGCGTCTTTTCCTTCCAGTCCGCATAGACCGCCGCATATGCGTCAAGATGGGCGCGTAGGTCACTGTCACCACCCTCGAGGAGATGCCGCTGTGCGTCCTCACGCAGGAGCGCAAGGTTCTCGTTCTGTCCGTGGATGTCCACGAGATGCGGAGCAATTTTTTTGAGAAATGTCAGTGTGACATGACTGCCGTTGACAAGGATTGCCCCCTTGCCCGTCCGCGCAACCTTGCGGAGAATGATAAGGTCATCCTCACATTCAACTTCCTGCTCCGCGAGCAGTGTGCGCAGCCCCGCATCGTTTTCATCAAGTGAGAACACCGCCTCGACGCGCAGGGCATCCGCGCCGCTGCGGATTGTGTCGGCAGACACACGCTGCCCAAGAATTGCGCCAAGTGCGTCGATCAGAATCGATTTCCCTGCGCCGGTCTCACCCGTAAGGATGTTAAGCCCCGCGCCAAACTCAATGGCAACTTCCTCAAGCAGCGCAAAATTCCACACACGCAGACTTTGCAGCATAGAGTTCCCTCCCCTCAGCGAATGAGTTCCTGAATGCGCATGACAATCTCACTCGCCGCCTCCTTCGGTTTGACGAGCACAAAGATGCTGTCGTCACCCGCGACCGTTCCGATGATCTCCGGCCAGTCCGAGGCATCAAGCGCGGCGGCAACGGTCGCGGCCGCGCCCGGAATGGTCTTGACGAGAACGATGTTCTCACTGAAGTCGCAGCACGTCACATGATCCTTGAAGAGGCGCCTCGTGCGCCCCTCCGAGAAATGGACCCCCTCCTGCGGAGATACGGCATAGCGGTAGCGTCCGCCACCTGCAGGTACCTTAATCAGAAAGAGTTCCTTGATGTCCCGTGAGATGGTCGCCTGCGTGACGCGCATATGGCGTGCGCGCAGAGCTTCGGCAAGGGCTTCCTGTGTCTCGATGATCTCTTCGCCGATGATCTTCTTGATGAGTTCGTGGCGCCGACTTTTCATGCCTTTCTCTCCTAGCAGTTTTTCCAAAGTTTCGTGCGCAGGATCTGATAGTAATCCTTATCCGCAAATTTGATGATGCCCGCGCGCATATCCGAACTCTTGACGGTGACCGTGTCATCCGGATGAATCCTTGTCGTCTCCTGCCCATCGAGCGTAACGATGATGCTTTGCCGCATATCGACGAGATGGATGTGAACAACATCCTCCGCACGGATGATAAGCGGGCGGATGTTCAGCGTATGCGGGCAGATCGGCGTAAGCACAAGCCCCTTTACCATCGGATTCATGATGGGACCGCCCGCCGAAAGAGAGTATGCGGTCGAGCCGGTCGGCGTAGCAACGATAAAACCGTCCGCCTTGCACTCGACCAGCGGTGTCTCGTTGACCGTCAGCCCAAGCGAGATGATGCGCGCAGGGTCGCCCTTCATCACGACGATGTCGTTGATGGCGTGCCCCAGGAAATGCTCCGTACCGTCGGGCTTTGTGACGAATCCCGCAAGGAAACGGCGCCACTCGATGTGATAGTCTCCCGCGCAGAGCTGTTCCAGTCGTGCCTCAAGTTCGTTTTGCTCGATGTCTGCCATGAAGCCGAGCGTTCCCATATTGATGCCGCAAACGGGCACGGGATTCGACGCATAGCGGCGACAGATGCCGAGCAGCGTTCCATCCCCGCCGAGGCTGAGCGCAAAGTCGGCGGGGAGATGTTCGATCTCATCGACGCCGCAATCCTCCATGCCAAACTCTGCCGCACGTACGCGCGGCAAGATGAGACGTGCCTCTCGCGCAGCAAAGAACGCACGGATTCGCACGAGAATATCGCGTGTCTCCGGCTTGATTAAATTCGGAAAAACCGCAACCGTCATCAACTGTCCGCACCTCATTCATCCAGCGTGCGATGTGCCTCTGCTACAACTGCGTGCACGGATGCCTCATCGACCCGCTGCTCCCCGTCCCCCTGCACCTTGAGATACAGGAGGTATTCGATATTCCCCTTGGGGCCCTTCACGGGCGAAAATGTCAGTCCCTCGGGATGAAATGCCTGCGCCTTTGCCACGGCAAGTACCTGTCGGATGACATCCTCATGCACGGCGGGATCGCGAACGACGCCGTTCTTTCCTACGCGCTCCTTGCCCGCCTCGAACTGCGGCTTGATGAGCGCAATGACCTCACCGCGCTCAGTCAATAATGTACGGACGACGGGCAGCACCTTATCGAGCGAGATAAATGCCACGTCAATCGAAGCAAAATCGATCATCTGCCCCAACATCTCCAGTGTCACATTACGGATATTCGTGCGCTCCATGTTGACGACGCGTGCATCCGTCCGCAGCTTCCAGTCCAGCTGTCCATAACCGACGTCGATCGCATAGACTTTTGCCGCCCCATTTTGGAGCATACAGTCCGTAAAACCGCCCGTCGAGGCACCGATGTCTGCCGCCGTCTTGCCCGCAAGCACGGTGCCGAAGACCTCCATGCCCTTTTCCAGCTTTAACCCGCCGCGGCTGACATAGGGAAGATCCTCGCCCACGATGCGCAGCACTGCGTTGATCGGCACCATCGTCCCTGCCTTGTCGATGCGCTGTTCATCTACGAGCACCTGTCCTGCCATGATAAGACGTTTCGCGCGCTCCCGACTGGGCGCCAGTCCCTGCTCCACAAGCAGGACATCCAACCGCTCTTTCTTCATATCCCCTATTGCTTTCGATTCACCAGATACGCCACGAGGTCACGCAGGAAGGAGGCCTCATCCCCAAAGATCCTGAGCGCCGCCTCCGCTTCTTCCGCCGTGCGGCGCGCAAGCTCCTGCGCCTCCGCGAGCGAGGTCAGCGACACATAGGTCGACTTGTGGTTCTTCTCATCACTGCCGACAGGCTTGCCGATCTCCTCGGCCGTGCCGATAACATCGAGAATATCGTCCGTAATCTGGAAGGCAAGCCCAAAGTGGTCAGCATACGCCGTCAGTGCCGTTAGCTGCGCATCCGACGCCCCCGCAAGGACTGCCCCGCTGCGCAGAGCAGCGTGAAAGAGTGCACCCGTCTTTCCCATGTGAACGCGGCGCAGCTCATCCATTGAAATCTGACGGTTTTCCGCTTCGAGATCGAGCATCTGTCCGCCCACCATGCCCTCAGCACCGGCAGCACGGCTGATCTCGTCCACCACACGCAGAAGTGCCTCTGCGGGCACATCCTTCTGCCGCAGGATCACCGTGAAAGCAAGTGTGAGGAGCGCATCGCCCGCGAGAATTGCAGTTCCCTCGCCAAACTTCACATGATTGGTTGGCTTTCCACGCCGCAGGTCATCGTTGTCCATCGCCGGCAAATCATCGTGGATGAGCGAGTATGTGTGAATCATCTCGAGCGCACATGCCGCAGGCAGAAATTTCGTCCCATCCGCACCTACGGCATCTGCCGCCGCCATCAAAAGGATGGGACGTAGACGTTTTCCACCTGCCATGAGGCTGTACTCCATCGACGCGCGCAGCGTGTCGTCCAGCACAGGCGTCCTTGCCAGCTCATCCTTCAGTGCACGTTCAACAAGCTCCTGCCGCTTTTTCCAGAGTTCTTTCATCTCAGCCTCCGATCTGCAGCTTTTCTTCCAAAACGCCGTCTGCTGTCTCCTTTACCAGAAGATCCATCGTCTCCTCGGCACGTTTGAGAGAAGTCATGCAAACGTCGGACAACTTGATTCCCTCCGAATACTTTGCCATGAGATCCGCAAGCGACAGCTCTCCCGTCTCGATCTCCGCGACAATCTGTTCCAATGCGCCAAGTGCCTCCTCGAACGCCATCCCCTTTTTACGCGCCATGCTGTTTCTCCTTTGCCGCAACCACGGCAGCTACTTTTCCGTCTGAAAATGTGATATTCAAGTGATCGCCTGCTGCGAGTTCCTTTGAGCGCGTCACTGTCTTTCCGTCCTTCTCCACCACACTGAATCCACGATAGAGAATCTGCACGGGATTCAGAAGTTCAAGACGCTTCAGCACGAGTTCGAGACGATGACGCGCGTTTGTGCGCCCATCCTTTGCTGCACGGTGCAACCGCTCCGTCGCACGGTCTGTGCGCTGTATGGCGGATGCCAGCAAGAGCTTTGGACTCCGATACCACGGACGATCCACAAGTGCTCTTATACGCGCTTTATGCTGCTCCATCTGACGCCTGCGTCCCGCGTGGAGACGGGAGCGCAGCCCCTCGGCATATTGGCGCAACTCTGCCGCGTCCGGCACAGCAAACTCTGCCGCCTGTGACGGCGTTGCCGCACGGCGGTCACTCACAAAGTCCGCAAGCGTTGTATCCGTCTCATGTCCGACAGCAGAAATCACCGGAATATTCGAGTCGTAAATCGCGCGCACAACCGGTTCCTCGTTGAATGCCCAGAGGTCCTCGGCAGAACCGCCGCCGCGTCCCACGATAAGCACATCCACGGAATATTTCTCGTTGAAGAAACGGATTGCGGCTGCAATTTGACCTGCCGCCTCTGTCCCCTGCACGAGGACGGGATGAAGGATCAATTGTATCCCCGGCCAGCGCCGCTTCGCGACCTTGTGAATATCGCGCAGAACGGCACCGGCGGATGACGTGACAATCCCAATCCGACGCGGATAACGCGGCAGGGGCTGCTTGTGATCCTCATCAAAAAGCCCCTCGGCATACAGCTTTTCCTTGAGCTGTTCAAACGCGAGCGCGAGCGCCCCCGCCCCCTCGGGTGTCAGTGAGCTCACATAGAGCTGATAGGCACCATCGCGCTCGTAAATTGACACAGAGCCGCCCGCAATGAGCTGCATCCCGTTCTCCGGTGTGAAGCGCAGATTACGCGCGTAGCCGTTGAACATGACGCACTTCATGCTCGCACCTGCGTCCTTCAGTGTAAAATAACAGTGCCCCGAGGGATAGCGTTTGAAATTGGAGACCTCACCGCGAATGAGAATATCCGAGAGGATCGCCTCCCCCTCAAACATCCCCTTGATATATCGCGTAACATCACTGACAGAGTGAACGGTCATGGTACACCTTTCCACTTTGATAAAAAAAGAACCATTGCACGAAACTCTCGCGCAACGGATTCTTTCTTTACCATTGATTCCTCAAACAGATTTTTGCATTGCAGCAAGGATTCCGTTTACATAGCGGCTCGCTTCATCCGAACCATATTTTTTTGCCAGTTCGACCGCCTCATTGATTGCTATTGGCGGATCGATACGCTCTTCCTGATAGCGCATCTCATAGTACGCCATGCGGATGAGATTGCGATCCACAGCCGCCATGCGGTGGAGCTTCCACTCCTTCGAGAGGCGGGCAATCTCCTCGTCAATCTCCGTGAGATGCGCACACGTCCCCTGGACAAGCGCATGTGCATAGGGCAGATCGTTCTCCTTGATGCCATCTACTTCATCGACCGCAAGATCGCTTACATTCTCCCCGGATATATCATCGGCACCAAACTCCAGCTGAAACAGTGTCAGAAGCGCTGCTTCCCGCGCATGCCTTCGGCTCATGACATCCTCCGAAAGAACCGACTCAGGGCGGATGTATCAATCAGTTCCGCCCAACCACCGACACGCTCCGCACGCAAACCGATATACACGCCAATGCCCGCACAGAGGATGATAAATACCATACTCCAAAAACCAAAGAGCAGGACGCATACGCCGAACAATGTGCCAAGCAGGAATCCCGCCGTACGTCCGCGATGACTCTGCCACTGGTCTTGCAGGAAGAGCAGTATATTTTCTTTCATCCCGTCCCCCCACTAAGATACCGAGCGCTTCGACGCTCCGGCATTTGCGATCTCCGTGACGCGGAGTGCCACGGGCACGTCTGCAACACCGAGTACATCGTGGAGCTCCTGCCGCACCTTTTCGGTGAGTTCCTCGGAGACAGCATTCAGACTTGTCTGATCGGCGAGCGTGATCTTCAGCTCCACCTGCATCGGTGTCCCTGTGCTGTCCTTCGGTGCGTCATGTACCGAGATCACAGCTGTCGCCGTCCGAACCCCCTGCATGGAGAGCGCCACACGCTCCACAATGCCGCGCACAGCGGGCAGAGCAACCTGAACCGCCCCTGCCCTCGTATCCACGACCATGAATTCGCCATGCGTTCGCGCAGTATGCGAGGTTCTGGAAAAGACCGCAAAGAACAGCTTCAGGCTGACAAGAAAGCATACGCCGCACACCGCGAGGAGTTCCTGACACGACAGCGCATAGCGCACCTCATTCAGCCATATGCTCTCCGGCACGATGCGCAGAGCCACGGCAGTGATGGCAACAGACAGTGCCATCGTCACGAGCGCATAGGGCAGAAGCAGCAGACGATTTATAATTCCCATCGCTTAGCCCCTCTACCGCACTCAGCGTACACGAGTTTCCTCAGGCTTTGGTTCCTCCTCGGGGAAACCGACGCCCTGCACATGCACATTCACCTCAACGACCGTAAGTCCCGTCATCGTCTCGATGGCACGCTTGACATTTTCCTGCGCCGCAAGTGCAACTTCAGGGATGCGGATGCCATACTTCACAATGATGTAAAGATCGACAGCGGCTTCCTTCTCGCCCACCTCAACCTTGACACCCTTGGAGAAATTCTTGCGTCCGAGGATCTCCGCGATGCCGCCGGCAATGCCGCCGCTCATGCCCGCAATGCCCTCAACCTCTGTCGTCGCAAGACCTGCAATGATGCTGACAACCTCATCCGCAACGCGGATCGTGCCAAGCCCTGTTTCCTTCTTCACTACATTCTTCTCGTTGTCCATGTCATGTCCTCCATTCGTAAGAAAAATATTACGCTGATTGTTATCCGCGCTCGATGTAGTTGCCCGTACGCGTATCAATGCGAAGCACGTCGCCCTCGTTAATGAAGAGCGGAACGCGAACCTCGTAGCCGGTCTCGACCTTTGCCATTTTCGTCGCACCCGTCGCAGTATTCCCCTTGACACTCGGCTCACACTCGACGACCTTGAGGCTCACGGAGTTCGGGAGCTGGATGCCGATAATCCGCCCCTTGAACTGCTGCATCGCCACCTCCATGTTCTCCATGAGGTAGTTCAGCGCATCGCCCAGCTGTTGACGCGTCAGCTCGGACTGTTCGTACGTCTCCGTGTTCATGAACGTATAGACGCCGTCCGCCTCATAGAGATACTGCATCGTATGCGTCTCGAGATGCGCAGCGGGCATCTTCTCGTTCGGATTGAACGTACGCTCAATCACGGCGCCGGTCTCGACGTTCTTGATCTTCGTACGGACGAACGCAGCACCCTTCCCCGGCTTTACGTGCTGGAAATCGACAATCTGCCAGACGCCCCCATCGTACTCAATGGTAAGGCCGGTGCGGAAATCGGTGCTGTTAATCATATTATTCGTTCCTCCATACAATACATTATCTCTACGTATTATAACGGTTTTATGTGCAGATTTCAATAAATTCTTTTGGTGCGTGCGTCAGCGGCTCTGCGCCGTCCGCAGTGATGAGCACCGTATCCTCAATACGGATGCCGCCCCATCCGGGGATGTAGACACCCGGTTCGTCCGTGATGAGCATATTCGGCTGCATCATATTCTTGCCTGCCTTCGAAAGACGCGGCTCCTCGTGAATCTCGAGTCCAAGGCTGTGCCCCAGTCCATGCCCGAAATATTGTTCGAGGTCATATTCTGCAAGCACATCACGCGCAATACGGTCGATTTCGATGCCTGTCACGTCCGGCCGCAGTGCCGCAAGTGCGCGCTGCTGTGCCGCGAGAACCGCGTTGTACACATCGCGCTGCCGTGCATCGGCATGCCCGACACAGATCGTGCGCGTAATGTCTGAGTGATACCCCCCACAGACCGCACCGAAATCCATCGTTACGAGGTCTCCGCGCGCAATTACCTTGTCGCTTGCCACACCATGCGGCAGGCTGCCGCGTGCGCCCGAGGCGATGATCGTCTGAAACGCAGGACGCTCCGAGCCGTGCATGCGCATAGAATGCTCGAGCTCCGCAGCAACCTCCAACTCCGTCATGCCCGGCTGAATCACCCGAATGATATGGGCGAATCCCTCATCCGCAATCCTGCAGGCACGGCGAATCAGCGCAATCTCGTCTGCGTCCTTTACCTGCCGCAGGGGATCGAGATCCAGTGTCGTATCAAACGAGATCTCACCGAGCAGATCGCGCAGCTTCAGCACCTTGTCATAGACAAGCCACCCGCCCTCAAAGCCAAGCGCAACGACACCCACATCCGCCGCAAGCTCCGCAACGCACCGATACAGCCCGTCCTTCTGCTCCACGATCTCATAGGAGGGCGCCTCCGCCGCTGCCTGCTCCGTATAGCGGCTGTCCGTCACGAGCAGGAGGCGTTCCGGTGTCACAAGGAGTGCCGTACTGTCCCCACGGAAGCCGCTGAAATAGTGAACGTTCTCTTCCTTCGTAACAAGTACCGCGTCCACGACCTTCTCCGTAAGCAGCGCCCGCAGGCGTGCAATACGCGCTTCCATGTTCATCCTTTGTCCCCCATTCGGCAGATAATGATCTCCAGTGCCGCCATGTAGCTCTCCGCACCGAATCCCGCGATCTGTCCGAGCGCGACGGGCGCGATGACAGATGTATGACGGAACTCCTCACGTTGATGGATGTTCGAGAGATGCACCTCGATGACGGGCACATCAATCGCCGCAATTGCATCGCGAATGGCGATGCTGTAGTGCGTGAATGCGGCAGCGTTCAGGATGATGTAGTCCACCGTCCTGCGCGCACGCTGAATCGCATCCACAAGCACGCCCTCATGGTTCGACTGCATGAACTCGATGTCCAGACCGACTTCATTGGCACGGCGACGCAGTCGCTCGTGAATGTCCGCAAGCGTCAGCGTGCCATAGATCTCAGGCTCACGCGTACCGAGCAAGTTGAGATTCGGTCCATTCATGACGAGAATTTTCCCCATAATGACTCCTAATACTTGATGGAAAAGTCGCGTTCGCCATCCACGGGCGTGCGCTCCTCAATATCCAAATGCTCCACCCGGATGAAGTAATTGCCCGCACGCATCGCGGCAAACGCCGCCTCGACGGCGGACTCTGCGCCTTGCAGCTCCATCGTCACCGTGCCATCGGACATATTCATCACCCAGCCCGTAATATCATTCATCACTGCCTGCTGACGGACGAACATACGGAACCCAACGCCCTGTACACGCCCTGCGGCACACGCATAACGGCGAATCACAGCACTCATTTTACAGCCTCCTTTTTCATCGGAACATCACGGCGTAAAATACTATTCGGCTCAACAGGATGTGTCATCCGAATGCGAATGATCTGCTGCGGATGCGGTGCGGCCGTGATCGGCGTCCCATCCGCATCCCACATCTCCGCAAGCACTTGACGGAACGGCATACTCACGGGCTGAAACACTTCGATTTCCTGCCCCAGCTTCATATGGTTGCGCTGCTCCACCACAGCAGTCTGCGTCGCCTCATCATAGGAGCGCACCAGACCAACGAAATCCGATGTCTGCTCATAGGAGGACGACCCATAGATCTGATCCTCCTCCGTCGTCTTTCCAAAGAAAAACCCCGTCGTATAGGCACGGTGCGAGACCTTGCCGAGTTCGTCCAGCCACGCCGGCTGCACCTCATAGGGCAGCCCCATGAGGCAGGAATCCAGCGCCATCCGATATGCCTTTATCACGCTCGCAACATAGTGGACGCTCTTCATGCGCCCCTCAACCTTGAGACTGTCGATGCCCGAGGCAACGACCTCGTCCAGATACGGCAGGAGACAGAGATCCTTTGAGTTCATGATGTAGGTGCCGCGCTCGTCCTCCGCAATGGGATAGTATTCCCCGGGACGTGCTTCCTCCACGAGCGCGTATTTCCATCGGCAGGACTGTGCGCAGCCGCCTCGGTTCGCGTCACGCCCCGTAAAATAGCTGCTGAGGAGGCACCGCCCCGAGTAGGAAATGCACATCGCACCGTGCACGAAGAGCTCCAGCTCCACGTCCGTATGCTGACGGATCTCCCGTATCTCCTCACGCGAGAGCTCACGCGCGAGCACAACGCGCTCTGCACCGAGTTCCTGCCACGCATGCACCGTGCGCCAGTTCACATTGTTTGCCTGTGTACTGATATGTATGGGTAAGGCGGGTGCCGTCTCACGTGCGAGCATGAATACGCCGAGATCGGCGACAAGCACGGCATCCACCCCCGCCTCCGCCAGAAAACGCAAATAGTCCGGCAGGGACACGAGGTCTTCATTGTGCGGAAAGACATTGACCGTCACATAGATCTTCCGTCCCATGCCATGCGCCAGATGCACCGCCGCACGTATCTCCTCGTTTGTAAAGTTGCCGCCAAATGCGCGCAGACCGAACTGCGTACCGCCGAGATATGCCGCATCCGCGCCGTAGGCAAGCGCCATCTGCAGCTTCTCCATCGTCCCCGCCGGTGCCAGCAGCTCAGGTCTTTTTTTCATCCATCAGCCTCCGCAGATCTCAGCGCACCTTGTCAGTCAGTGCAAGATGATCCGCATAATTCGTTGCATAGTAATTGTTGCCATTCCGATCAGCCACAAAATACAGGTAATTCGTATCCGCAGGATGCAGCACGGCATCCAGCGATGCGGTGCCGGGACTCGCAATTGGCCCCGGCGGCAGCCCGACGTTTTGATACGTATTATATGGAGACGCAATCTCCGTATCTTTATACAGCAGATCCTCCTTCGGCGCATCCAGCAGATACTGCACCGTCGGATCTGCCTGTAGGGGCATCCCAAGGCGCAGACGCTTGAGGAAAATCTGTGCAATGATCGGGCGATCCTCCTCGTGATATGCCTCCTTTTCCACGAGCGAAGCAAGCGTCACGAGCTCGTAGATCGAGAGATCCATGCCCTTCGCACGCTCGCGCATATCCCGCGTCAGGCGGCGGTCGAAATTCTCCGCCATCATCTCCATAATGCGCGCTTCATTAATTTCCCCGTTGATCTCGTAGGTATCCGGGAAGAGGAAGCCCTCCACCGCATAGCGCACATCCTCGTGCTCCTCGACATAGGGATAGGGGCGATAGGTCTCGGCGCGTTTCATAAAGTCATCCGCTTTGACGAGCCCCTCCTCCTCAAGCCGTCGGGCAATATCACACACGCTGAACCCCTCGGGGATCGTGAATCGAATCGTGACCGTATTACCGTAGACCAGTGTCTCGAGTACATCGCGCGGACTCATTCCTGTATGCAGGGCAAATGTGCCGCTCTTGACCTTGTTCTCGAAGCCGTTCAGCTTCGCTGTCCACCAGAACTTTCGCTCGCTGTCGATGATCCCACGTTCATGCAGCTCCTTGCCGATCTCGCTCACACTCATACCCGGACGCACTGTGAAATAGATCGGCGCGCCTTTCTCCCCCGTATCGGAGGAGGAACCCGAGAGCGGAATGACAACGAGCACCACAATCAAGATAAATACGACTGCCAGCGCCGGAATGCCAAACACAATCTTTTTTTGAAGCGGTGTTCCTTTTCCGCGATAGACAGCGTCAAATGCCTGACGTAACCCATCGTTATGCAAGAAGTCTGATATTCCCTTCAATGACGCCTTCAAGACGAATCCTCCCTCTCTTCGCATAACCTTCCCTACGAAAAAGCCGTCATCTCCCCATGGATGACAGCCTCACTTTCTCTCTTTACTCTTCCTCTTCCTCCAGCATCTCCTCATAGGCGCGGCGCACGGCATCGAATTCCTCATCCGTTGGGTCGGTGTAGATGTCCTCACCGTCATCGTCCGTGACGATCTTTGCAATCGTCGCCTCATCGCCCTCCTCAGCGTTCTCCAGATCCTCCTCCGAGGACGCCGTGAGCGAAATCAGCACGGCAAAGCGCTCCTCGCCGATCGGAATAATCATCTCCTCACGGTAGTAGCGCTCGTCGCCCTCCTCATTCGTCATGACAACAATGACATCCTCATCGTGCATCTCTTCATGTTCTGCCATTTCGTTCTCCCTTATCTCAATTTCAAATGCTGCTGCCGATCCAAAAAGCCCTGCAGGATGTAGACCGCTGCCATCTTATCGATGACCTTGCGCCGCTTTTTTCGCGAGACATCCCCCTCCAGCAAGGCGCGTGAGGCGGCAACCGTCGAGAGGCGTTCGTCCCAGTAGTGGATCTCCATCGTTGGAAACTGCTCCGCAACTTTCGCCATAAAGGCACGGACAATCTCGCAGCGTTCTCCTTCATCTCCATTCATGTGCTTCGGCAGCCCCGCGACAAATGCCGCTGGCTCATAGTCCTGCACGAGCACCGCGAGACGGTCAAGATCGGTCGACAGATCTGTGCGACGAATCGTCTCCACACCCTGCGCCGTAAGCCCAAGCAGGTCGCTGACAGCAACACCAATCGTCGCATCGCCGATGTCGAGCGACAGATAGCGCTTCACTTCTCATGCTCCAGATAGAACCGCACAAGCTCATCGAGCAGCTCGTCGCGCTCGAAACTCCGAATCTTGCTCCGCGCGTCCTGATAACTCGTCACATAGGCCGGGTCACCGGAGAGCAGGTAGCCGACCAGCTGATTGATGGGGTTATACCCCTTCTCCCGCATGGCAGCGGCCGCCGCCCGTATGACGATGTCTGCCTTCGGCTTATCCTCACCGAAGGTGAACATCATTGTTTTCTGTTCATCCATTTGACTCACCTCACTGGGGAACGATCTATAGAGTCCCCCGTTGAATATCCGCGAGCACTGCCGAGAGTGACGGGTAAATGCCCATACAGATCGCACGCATCTCATCCGTCGCCGCCATCGTATCGGGGATCATCACAGGTACACAGCCCGCCGCAGACGCACCGCGCAGCCCATTGTAGCCGTCCTCGAACACATAGCAGTCCGCCGGAGAAATCCCGATGCGCTCCGCCGCCAGGAGGAAAATATCCGGCGCAGGCTTGCCGTTCGCAACAAGATCGCCGCCTCATCACGCGCATATTCGATCACGCGGCGGATGTTTCATGAATACCTCCACAGGTGCAGATTCTCATGCACAAAATTATATGGTTGATATTACCACAAATCGAGAAAAAAGAAAAGGCGCTTCCTATCGAAGCGCCTTCCTGTCTTGACAAAATGCTTTTCTCAGAACGCCCAGTTCACACGAGCACCGCCGGTGTAGCCCTGACGCTTGACCTGCCAGCCCGTGATGTGCAGGTCATACGAGAAGTTATTGTCCTTCGGTGCAAAGCGGTAGCCTACTTCGAGCATTCCGCTTCCGCCGCGCAGCGATAGGCTTGGTACGTCGCCGTCGCTTTTCCGCTGAACTCATACTCCCACACAAGACCCGCATAGACCTCACTCTTGTCGCTGTCCTTATGCGTGTATTTAAGGAATCGCTGATAAAATGAAATCCGTCAGATTGGTGCAGATTTTTTGTCCTATCAAGGAGGCAAACCGGACGCAGAGTGGTGCTATGTGGAGGATTTGCAGGCATTGAGCGGGCAAAAAAGATGCGCTACGATGGCGATGCTGAATTTATCACTGCTTCCCCTGCTCTTTGGCAGCTTTCGCCTGACCGATTTCCTGCGCCGGCTTGACTGCCTGCCCCTTAAATTCGTGATCGTATTGCCTGTTTGCTGCCATTTTGACTTCTCCTCTTTGACTTGTAAAGAGTTGTCAACTTTATTTATACAACATCAAATTGGTTAGTACCGAACGACCTTGTCTTTCTCCACACGGGCATAGACGAGCGGACGGACGGGCGGTATCTCTGCGCCGATGGTAATCGCCTCGCGGTAGAGCTGTGCCGCGCTGTCGCCGCGCTGTGTGCTGTCCGTGTAGAGCGTCGCGATGACATCGTCCGACTTCACTGCGTCGCCATATTTCTTGTGCAGGATAAGACCGGCGGCGAAATCGATCAGACTGTCTTTCGTCTCGCGCCCCGCACCGAGCACGACGCTTGCCTCGCCAATTTTCTCCGCATCCATGGACGTGATGTAGCCGTCCGCATTCGCGCGGATCTGCACCTGCACGGCTGCCTGCGGGAATTTCGACGCGTCGCGCAGGACGGCATCGTCACCGCCCTGCCGCCGCACCATCGTGCAGAATGTCTCGAACGCCGATCCGTCGGCAATCGACTGCTCCGCCATACGGCGGCACTCCTCAATCGTGCCCTTGCCGACGAGGTAGAGCATATTCTCTGCGAGTTGGAGCGACACCTCCGTCAGGTCATGGGGCCCCTTGCCGCGCAGTACGTCCATCGACTCTGCGACCTCGATGCTGTTGCCGATGCCGAGTCCGAGCGGCGTGTCCATGTCGGTAATCAGTGCGACGGTGCGCCGTCCTGCGCCCTCGCCGATGGCGACCATCGTCTGCGCAAGCGCGATGGCATCGTCGAGCGTCTTCATGAATGCGCCCGAGCCCGTCTTGACATCGAGCAGAATGCAGTCCGAGCCGGCGGCGAGCTTCTTGCTCATGATCGAGGACGCGATCAGCGGGATCGAGTCGACCGTCGCCGTCACGTCGCGCAGCGCGTAGAGTTTCTTGTCCGCCGGCGCGAGGTTGCCCGACTGCCCGATGACGGACACACCGCACTCGTTCACGATGGAGAAGAATTTTTCGCGCGAAATCGCCGTCTCATAGCCGGGGATGGCCTCCAGTTTGTCCACGGTGCCGCCCGTGTGCCCAAGACCGCGACCGCTCATCTTCGCGACGCGCCCACCGCAGGCGGCGACAATCGGGGCGCAGATGAGCGTCGTCTTGTCGCCGACGCCGCCGGTGGAGTGCTTGTCCACCTTTTTGCCGGCAATCGCCGAGAGGTCGACACGGTCGCCCGAGTCCGCCATTGCAATCGTCAGCTCCGTCGTCTCCTGTGCCGTCATGCCGCTGAACCAGATTGCCATCAGCATGGCGGACATCTGGTAGTCGGGAATCTCGCCTGCGACATAGCCTTCGACCATCCAGCGCAGCTCCTCGGCAGTGAGTGCGCCGCCGTGCTTTTTCTTCGTAATCAGGTCATACATGCGCATGGGTACGTCCTCCTCAGTGCGCAAGAATGCGCGGCAGCAGGCTCTCGCCCTTCGTCGTCAGCCCCGCACCGAACATATCCGCCACGGTCGCGCCGATCATGGCGAAGGTCGGGTACGTCCCAAGGTTGACCCCCTGACGGATCTGTGCGCCGTAGACGAGGAGCGGCACGTACTCACGCGTGTGATCCGTGCCGGGGGCACCGGGGTCGCAGCCGTGGTCGGCCGTAATCATCAGCACATCGTCCTCGCGCATATGCTCCATGAATGTGCCGAGCTGCACGTCGAACTCCGTTGTCGCGCGCGCATAGCCTGCGATGTCGCGCCTGTGCCCATACGTCATGTCGAAATCGACGAGGTTGACGAAGCACAGCCCCGTGAAGTCCTCCTGCTGGATGCGAAGCGTCTTTTCCATACCGTCGGCGTTGTTCTCGTTGCCACCCGTGCTGCGCGTGACGCCGCGCCCCGCAAAGATGTCGCTGATCTTGCCGACGGCGATGACCTCATGCCCCTGCCGCACGAGCGCGTCCATCATCGTATCGCCCGTCGGGTCGAGGGAGAAGTCGTGACGATGTGCTGTGCGCTCGTAGTTCGGATAGCTGCCGACGTACGGCCGTGCAATGATGCGCCCGACGCCGTGCTCGCCCTGCATGATCTTGCGTGCCGCACGGCAGTAGTCATAGAGCCGCTCGACGGGGACATCGGCCTCGTTCGCCGCGATCTGCAGTACGCTGTCCGCCGACGTGTAGACGATGAGCCCGCCCGTCTCCTCCTGCTCGCGTCCGTAGTCGTGGATGACCTGCGTGCCGGAGTAGGGCTTGTTGCAGAGGATTTTCTTCCCGTCACACGCCGCCGAGAGCTGCTCGAGGATCTCCGTCGGGAATCCGTTCGGATACGTCGGCATGGGCTGCTCGGAGACGATGCCTGCGATTTCCCAGTGCCCGATCGTCGTGTCCTTGCCGCGTGAGAGTTCCCGCAGTCGTGCAAAAGCACCGATGGGGCTGTCTGCGGGCGTACCGCAGCCGACGCCGTCGATGTTAAAGAGCCCAAGCCTTGTGAGGTTCGGCGCATGCAGCTCGGGTGATGTCGTCAGTGACGCGAGCGTGTTGCATTGCCCGTCGCCGAAGTCCGCTGCGTCCGGCGCACACCCAATGCCGAAGCTGTCGAGAACAATAAGGAATACGCGTTTGATACCGGTCATTGCTATCTCCTCCTGAATTAGGCAATCGATGCCTCCAGTGCAATCTCAATCATCTCGTTGAACGATGTCTGACGCTCCTCTGCCGTGGAGGGCGGCTCGTCGCTGACGAGGTGGTCGCTAACGGTAAAGAGTGCGAGGGCGCGTACGCCGAACTTCGCCGCGATGAGGTAGAGTGCCGCCGCCTCCATCTCCAGACCGAGGACGCCGTAGCTCGCGAGCTTTTGAATGTCGAGTTCGTCATCGTAGAAGCGATCTTGCGACATCACGTTTCCGACGCGCACGGCGATGCCTTTGTCGACGGCGGCCTGATATGCGGAGCGCAGCAGATCAAAGTTCGCGACCGGTGCAAAGTTGACCGCAGAACCGAAGATGTTGCGCGGCATGGAGGAGTCGGTCGTCGTCGCCTGCGCGATGAGGACGTCGCGGATGTGGATGTCCTTGTGGCATGCACCGCAGCTGCCGATGCGGATCAGCGTCTTGCAGCCGTACTCGCGGATGAGCTCGTTGACGTAGATGGAGATGGACGGCATCCCCATGCCCGTTCCCTGCACGGAGATGGGATGCCCCTTGTACGTGCCGGTGTAGCCGAGGATGTTGCGAATGTTCGTGTACTCTTTCGCACCCTCGAGGAAGTTCTCGGCGATGTACTTGGCGCGGAGTGGGTCACCCGGCAGGAGAATGCGCTCGGCGACTTCGCCCTTTGCGGCTGCAATGTGTGGGGTTGGCATGATGTGTACCTCTCTTTCATAAACTGTGAAGAACATTTATCGAAAACCGACATAGCGGTCTATGCCCTATACTCACTGCACCGCCTCAAAGATGAGCTGCAGGAGGAACAGCACGCCAAGGACGTAAGAGAGCGTGCCAAGCTCGCGCCGGCGGCCCGTAAACACCTTCATCATCGGGTGCGCGGCGAAGCCGAACGCCAATCCCGTCGAGATGCTGTTCGTCAGCGGGATGAGTACGATGATGAGGAACGCAGGGAACCACTCTGAGAAATCCTGAAAGTGGATGTTTTCGAGCTGCTGCATCATCAGGGCACCTGTGATGATGATGACCGGCGCAACAGCCGCCTGCGGAACGTAGGCGAGCAGCGGGATGAATACGAGCGTGAGCAGGAACAGTGCTCCGCCGACGAGTGCCGTCAGTCCGCTCCGCCCCCCCTCTACGATGCCCGCCGCACTCTCTGCGGCAGCAACCGTCGGGCTCGTCCCGAGCACCGAGGACAGCACCGCTGTCAGCGACGAGGCGCGGAACGCGTTGCGGAACTTCTCCGTATCGGGCAGCAGTCCTTCGAGCAATCCGATGGACTCAAAGACGAGGATCATCGTCATCGAGAATACCGCAAGCCAGAACGAAATCGTCAGCACGGAGGAGAAGTCCTCTACAAAGAGCAGTGCGCCGTACTCGCCGAGCCGCGTCATATCAATCTCAATCGTATTCGCGTGGACGAGGTCGAACACATTGGCGATGACCGTCACAATGAGGATGGCGATGAAAAAACCGCCCTTCACCCGCTGCTGGTAGAACAGTAGGCTCAACACAAGACCGAGAAGTGCAAGCTGCGCAGACGGATTGTGCAGATCACCGAGCGCGAGGATCGAGTTCTCGCCGGCACGGATCAGCGCCGCCTTCTCCAGTCCAATCTCCACGAGGAATAGCCCAATGCCCGCCGTCACTGCGTATTTGAGCGATTTCGGCACAGCATCCGCCAGAACCCTGCCCGCGCGCGTTACCGCCAGTGCGAAGAAGATGAGTGCCGAGACGAGCGAGATGGCGAGTGCTTCCTGCCAACGGAATCCCATGTTCATCACGACGGTATATGTGAAGAACGCATTGATCCCCATGCCGGGCGTCAAAATGATCGGTGCATCTGCCCAGAGCGCCATCAGCAGGCACCCAATCGCCGAGGCGAATATCGTTGCGAACACGCTCAGTTCCGCCGGGATTCCACCGTCCGCAAGAATCAGCGGATTGACGATGACGATGTACGAGATGGCAAAGAACGATGTCAGCCCCGCCATCACCTCCACACGCCGGCTCTGCACGTTGTCTGAACGCATACCGTATTCCCCTTTCTTTTTTTGATTATAGCAAATACACCAAATGGAAAAAAAGGACATATGACTTTTCAGCGCAGGTTTTTTTCGTTAGAATAAGAAGAGACTGTAGTGAGAGGAGCGTTATCATGCTTTTACCGCCGTTCCCCGAGATACCACCACATCTGCTGCGCGTTGCGCGGCCGCTCACATTCCAGCCCGACGAGATCATCCGCTGCAAGGGGACGCATGCCGACACGGTCTACATCCTCCTTGCGGGGCGCGTGCGCATCATCAACGAGTTCAAAAACGGCGATCGCTATGTCTTCGCCATTGCCGACCCGCCCACATTCCTCGGCGAGTACGAGGCACTTGCAGGCGCGCCGTACTATGCCGCAACGTGTGAGGCGGAGACGGTGTGCGATCTGCTCGCCGTCTCCGCCGAGACATTCGGTACGTGGCTTCAGCACGACGCTAGAGCAGCGTTTGCCGTCGCCTGTATGATCGCACGAAAATCATGGCCCGTCTCGGACGAATACGGCCAGATCAAATACCTCACGGTTCAATCGCGCCTTCTCGCCTATCTGCAAAAGAACCTGCCTGCATGCGATGCCGCCGTGCGATTTCCCATGCGTCGGCAGGACATCGCCGATGCCATCGGCACGAGCCTAAAGACGGTCAACCGCGGCATTGACCGCCTCCGTGCAGAGGGACTCCTCTCCCTCGAGCGCGGTAAGATCGCCCTCACACCGGAGCAATGCGCAAAGGTACGAGCGATGAATGAGCGCGAGAAAACGTAAGGAAGCACTGATAAAATGAGGTTCTCCGGATTGGCAGCAGAATTTTTTCTGCCAAGGAAATAAACCGGACGCAGAGTGGTGCTCTGTGGAGGATTTATTGACGATGGCAGAGCGAAAAAGATGCACCAAGACGGCGGGATTGAATTTATCAGTGCTTCTTTAATGTAAAAGAGGATCGGAATACATTTTCATGTGTTCCGATCCTCTGTGAAATATGAATTTATCCTGCTATGCCCTTATTACGACATACCACCCTCAATCTCTGCATTGTGCTCACTCGCCCATTTATAGCCGAGATACGCGCCTGCCAGGTTGACGATAACGGAGACCTCCGCACTGATGAAATTCGCCACGACCCAGCTGATAACGAGCAGTGCGAGAACAGAGACGACGCCCTTCTTATTCAGCCCCGTGCTGTAGAACAGGCCGAATACGAAAAACCCCAGAATCGCTGCAATGACTGTATTTTTTTTACTCATATCAATCACTCCTACAAAAACTTTTCATAAATACGGAATCGCTGATAAAATGCAGTTTGCCGGATTGGCATAGATTTTTTGTCCGAACGAAGCAGAAAACCGGACACAGAGTGGTGCTCTGTGGAGGATTTTCCGCCGAGGTGCGGGCAAAAAAGATGCGTCAAGATGGTAGTGCTGAATTTATCAGTGCTTCCATGACAATGTATCAATATAATTCTCGGGCAGAAACTTCCGGCCCGACTTCATGCGGATGCTCATCCAAGTCCCGGAAAATGCCAAATCTCACCCATGAGCGCCTTGACCACCGCATAGATAGCACCGAGGAACCAAGGAATCCCAACGAGGAAGCACAGTGCCACGGCGAGATCGACATCATCCAGCAATGCCCCCAGGATACAGGAAAATGTAAATAAAAGCGTGACAAGCATCTGAGAGAGCCATGCCTGCTTTGCGTGATACGTGACAAATTCAGATTTGTTCCGCATAATAAGCCAGAGGACAAAAGGAACGAGGAAATAACCAAGCCCACCGACAAAGAACGCCCCCTGCGCGGTTGCAGCAAAGATCCGCTCTGACTGCGACGGTATATCCTCCTCTTCCTCGTATCCCGTAAAGCAGCGCACATCCATGCCCGCGCCTTTTTCCATGAAACTCCCCCCTTTTTTATGCCTATTCAACCGATGTCATAATCACGCCGTTTTCGATCTCGAAGGATACGATATGCGAAAGCGCACTCTCATCCGTTGGTGCGAGAAATTCAAACAAGTAGCCGTATTTCCCGTCGCCAACCTCCTCGTCCGCCACCGTCGGATGACTGCCGATACGGAACGTATCGACCTCCACCGGTGTAAAATCATCGTCATCCCCCGAAATGCTCATGGCATAATGGATGGTCGTCACTTGATCGCCGGGCTTCAGGCGAATGAGATTACGGTCACTCATCCCGTTTTTATCCAACCCGCGCCGTGCGCCAAGGATGCGATACAGCCCGTCGTTGTAGCTATAGGTGACTTGGAGATTGCACTCCATACCATTCAGCTTGATTGGGATGGAGTAGAGATTATAGTCATCCCCTTCCTCCACAATCTCGATGTAGACGGGATGCCCGTCCAGCATCGGCCATGTGCCGTCAAAATTATCCTTGAAAATGCCCGTATCCCAATCTGCATCAATGTTCACATCACTGCCGAGGTAGAGGATGACATCATCCTCCTCGCCGATGTAGAGCAGATTGCAGTGGACGCTGGAAAGGATTTCCATTTCACTCTCACTGAGAGTAACGAATGCACTGCCGTTCCGATCAACATCGACGGCACGATCCTCCAGTGCTTCCACGCCGAAGATATTTCTGCGCGCCGTCGGTAGCGAACCGAGCACTCTCGCATCAGGGGATCCGGCGATGACATCTTTTGCCTCCTCCGGTATTTCCCCGTAGATCATGCAGTAGAGCAGACATTTCTGTGAAAGCAGCGCTGCATCCTGCTCTGCATAGACAGAAAAGCCATCCTCGTCCCCATCGTAAGAGTAGTAGGACGATATGCCGCCACCGCGCCTACGGTAGTCGCCATGTACCTTGTAGATACAGGTATTATCGACTGCCTGTGCGAGCGCTGTGCCGCTCGGCAGTTCGCGCACCGTCTCCCGCGCCAGCCCTGCGAGATCGACCATATTCGCATAGCCCATCTCGCGCGTGTTGCCGCCGTAGTTCTCGGCGCGCTGCGCCGCGCGGTCAAGCGCAGAGAAAAATGACGGTGACAGACTTCCCGCTCGCGCGAGAGCCTCGCGGCTGTATGCCTCATAGGCAGAGCGCAGCGCCGGCAGACGCGCGAGGTCGATCACGGAGAGTGTAGCCTCCTCCTCCGTATCCTCCTCCGCGCAACCCGCCATATAGGTGTCGCAGATCACTTCACCTATGCCGGCACCGCCCATTGCAGGATTCGCAGCGAGCGCACCGACCCATGCGTCATAGTTCCAGCCGTTGCCCGGCTCCATCTCCTCCGACGCCACCATGTAGCGGGCATAGCCCTCGATTGATGCCGCCGTCTCATAGCTTGCCATGAGACAGGCATCGAAACCGATGAGTTCAAAGGGAGGCTCTGCCGGAGCCGCGCCATAGACCGCCGAGAATGCAGCCCGTATATCGTTGAGGCGCAGCATATTACCCGTCCGCTCATCGGCGCAGACCCCCGCAGCACTCCCGCCGCCATGATCCCAGAACACGAATATATTGTGGTCGGCAGAGAAATTCTCCGCGCCATAGCGCAGGAAATTCTCCAGCGTCCGCTCATCGCCCATGTCGACATTGTTCAGACGGTCAACCTGATGCAGTCCATCCGCATCGTATAGATAGAGGTTCCCCTTATCCGCACGGAACAGCTCGTTCTGCCATTCATGCGTCCCGCCCGCGAGGATCAGCACGCGCACATTCGGCGGCAGGTCTGTCTCGAGCAGTTCCTCAATGTCTGCCGAGGCTGCGCCGTATTCCGACTCGAGATCGGAGCCGCAGATATACCATGAGATGAGCCAGCTGTCCTCTGCACTGTAGGCGTTTGGAAAACGAGACCCCGCCTTGGTCACCTCTTCATCCGCGCAGCTCGAAAAAACGAGTGTCAGGAACAAGAATGTGAGAACAAGGCGCAGTGTACGAAAGTGCTTCTGCATACGGTCTGCATCTCCCTTCGTCCGGCACCCCCTTAGGGAAGCACTGATAAATTCAGCGCCGCCGTCTTAGCACATCTTTTCCGCCCTGTCTACGCCAGCCCTTGCGGCGTTGGGTTTGTCTCCTTGACAGGACAAAAAATCAGCACCAATCCGACGGACTTCATTTTATCAGCGATTCCGTAGGAATTACTCGCCGTCGAGGAACTTCTTGATCGCCTGTGGATCCTTCGGTGCCCAGTGGAGCGTCTTGCCGTCGTCGCTCTTGACGAGCTCGCAGGTCACATCGAGCGTCTTTTCGCCCTCATACGGCATCGCATCAATCACCGCGCGCAGCGTATCCATCGCCCCCTGCTGGTAGACAGGATCCGTGCGGACATCGACACCCTGCTGCTGTGCCAGACCGATGTATACGCCCATAGCAACGACATCCGAGTTCTGTTCCATCTGTGCGCTTGCACCCTTGGCGTCAATCGGTGTCGCCGTCAGCTCGACCACAGGATTCTTGGCATCGTCCTTCTTGACCTTTGCCTTGAGCTCCATGTTTGCCTTGCGATCTGCGATGTAGTAATCCGTAATCGCAACAGCATTGTCATGGGACAGCATCATGCTCTTGAACATCTCATCCGTCTCACTGTGGAGCGCTTCGCTGATCTGTTCCTTCTGTGCCTTCGTCATCCCCGTTGCTTCGACCTTATCCGTATCTCCATACGCATAGAGCTCGGCGTAGGCAAGCACCGCCTTGTCCGCAGAATCCTTTGGCTTGTCGTCACCACAGCCCGCAATGAGGAACGTCGCGAGAATCGCGACGAGCGGCAGGAGCAATTTCTTAGCAAACATGAATTTTTTCATAATTCAACGTCTCCTTTACAACGAATACAACACTCGGAAAGCAGCGGCGGCCATGAACCGGCCGGATGCATCCCCGCTTCTTTCCGTGTCCTAATTATTGCAAAAAAATAAACTTCCTGCAATAGAATTGCAGAAAGTGACGATTTCTTACATGAAAGTGACGAACTTTGAGAATATAAATTGCTCTTAACTCCCTACGAGGACAGTATGGAATAACGCCTATTTATTGAGCAAATACTGCATATATCCTGCTCGCACTGCACTGCGCCGCCGCTGACTGATGGGCATCTGTGCGCCGTTCGTAAGCACGAATTCTTCCTTCTCCATGCGCTCGATCTTATCCATATTGATGAGGATGCGGTAATAGCACTCGAGAAATCGCCCGTCCTGCTTCAGCTGTTCCAACGCCCACTCGTATGTGTAAGGACGCGTAAAGCAAAGTCCCTGCTTCGCAAGGGCGATGTGCAGGCGCCCGCCATCGAGATCGACATAGAAGATCTTATCATAGGCGATTTCGATCGGACGGCCATTATACTGCATAGAGAGCACTTTTTTCGCCTTCTCACGACGTGCGAAGACACGCGCCAGTGCTGCGCAAAAATCCTTCTCATCCACACCCACGGGCTTTAGAAAATACCCGTCCGCAAAGACGCGGTAGCCCTCCATCAGATACTCCTCGCTGCTCGTGAGGAAGATGATCCCCACATCCTCGTTCACGCTGCGAACCCGATGCGCAGCTTCCATGCCCCCGAGACCCGGCATGCGAATATCGAGCAGCAGAAGATCGTATGGATTGCGTGCGAACTCCTCAAGCATGGGTTCCGCCGCATCAAAGGCTGTGATCTCGATATGAGCCGCCTTCTCTGCCCAGTATTTTTCAATCATCTCCAGGAGATACACGCGCACTGCGGTACACACCTCCGGTTCATCGTCCACAATGGCGATACGCATATGCCGCTCCTTTCCCTTTGTCCGCTTCCGCATATTTGACGAATCTTAATATTGCATTGTATAATACCACAAAATGAAGGAAAGGAAAACTACCGTGATAGGATATTATTTCGACATCATCATCTCAACCACCCTGCTTTTGGTTTCCATGTTGCCATCCGTTTACCTGCGTTATCTACCCTTTCGTTCTGTTCTCGATGCGCATAAACGGAAATATCTCCTGCATGGCTATGCCATCATCTTTTTTCTTGAGCTTACAGGCGCTCTCTTCCTCTTATACAATGGGATCATCCCATATAATTTTCAAACCTTCAAGATTATATGGATATTCTTCGGTTACATCCCGTATTTTATCCTCAATCTGATCCTCATTCGCCCCTATGTCGCGCAGCATTTCTTCATTCTGGGCATACAGCAGATACTCGCAGGAACACTCAGCACATTTGCAGTCACCATCACACTCTTCGTCGCCGGTGAAGATGACTTCTTCCACCATTTTAAGCTCTACTCTATCATCTATCTCACCCTCTATCTCTCCTCCTTCCCGCTCGTCCTCCCCTTCTTCCGCCAGATTTTCCTGCGATTTGCCAGCATCAGTACAGATCGCTTCTGGCACTACATCTCCCCGCTCCCCCTCCTCATTATCGTTCATGAGTCATTTTACTCCCTCGGTGATAAAGTTCTTAACCCTCATTACTTCCTCCCTCGTCTTATATTTTTTTCCTCGGGCATATTTATCGCACTTACGGCATGGCGTGGACTCGAGTACATCCTCACACAGGCGGCGACGACCGAGCGTAGCCTTGCTCTCCTGCGCCGCATAAACTCTTTCCGCGCCTATACACGCTCCATGCAGGACAAACAGGCGCGTCTTGCCATCGTCCGTCACGACCTCCGGCACAACATCAAGATGCTCGCCGGCCTTATCTCGCGCGGTGAGGACGAGGCCGCCATGCAGCTCATATCGAGTCTCAGCTATCAGATCGACGCCACCCGCGTCGAACACTTTTCCACGAATCCCCTGATTAACGCCGCGCTTTCCGTCTACATCCAACAGGCACGCAAAAAAAACATCCCAATTGACATCAAGATCGACCTCCCGGATTCGTTTGCAGCCGAAATTGACCTCTCACTCGTCCTCTGCAATCTCCTCGAGAACGCCATACAGGCAGAGGAACGTGAGGAAGAACAACAGCGCGGCATCCGCGTGCGGGGGCGCACACTCAAGGACAGTATATTCCTGTCCGTCGAAAACCGCTGCGCCCATGTCATCAGGCTATCGGCAGACGGACTGCCCAAACGAAGCAGCAATATCGGCGAACACGGCTACGGGATTCGCTCCGTCCTTCTCTTCGCAAAAAAACACGGTGTGGAATACTATGTCGATCAAAAAAACGGTTGGTTCAGCCTCCTTCTCCATCTGCCGCTTCCTAAATCTACGGATAATAATTTGTAAAGTACATCACTTTCCTGTATGATTGTATCACTTTCTGTAAATCTATTGCAATCTTTCCATCGTTTTGTAATAATGTTTTCAGCGGTAATCATATTGCATAAAAGGAGAGATTTTTATGAAGAAATGGATGAAGGCATGTGCAGTTGTGGCTTCCTGTGCATTCATGCTCGGCACGATGGGTGTCGCCTCTGCTGATGCGTACGAGGGCTATGACGAGGACGGCAACTACGTCTATGCTGAGGTAGACGATGACGGCAACGTCGCTGTTGCAGTCGCGGACGAGGACGGCAACTATGCGGTTCATGTAGAGGATGCGGATGGCAACTACTACGAGGAATGGACCGAGTAATACTAAGCCACCAGCCCAAAAGGGGGCTGTTGCACGAGTCTGTTCGTGCAACAGCCTTTTTTGTTGCGCAAAAAATAGTTCCCGGTATTTTCAAACACCGAGAACTAGCGTAAAATAAGGGTATGAACAACCAAATTTTACACAAGGATTATACATCCTTCGGAGGCGCTTTTCAAGTCAGTCTCCCCCTGAGGGGGCTTTTTTCTTTTCCTTTTTTAGGAATCGCTGATAAAATGAAGTCTGTCCGATTGGTGTAGATTTTTTGTCCTGTCAAGGAGACAAACCTAACGCTGCAAGGGCTATGTGGAGGATCGAGGGCGCAGAGAGGGCGAAAAAATGCACCAAGATGGTCGATCTGAATTTATCAGTGCTTCCCATAGAACCTATACAACATCATTTCCCCACGCGAGCACCGTCTCCCTCATCCCCTTCACATCCAGAATTCCGTGTGCAAAGCCGCGCTGCAGGAGTTCCGTTGGGAGGAACTCATCGTATTTGTCAAAGATCGGTACTTCATCGGGATAGAGCAGCTCCATCGGATCGAAGTCCCGTGCCGCTTCCTCCGCGAGCACAGCAAAGAACTCCGCAGGTGACGCCTTCATCGTGAACTGCATGAAGTACGGGCGCATGGACTCAAATCCGCGCAGTCCGATCCGCGCGCCGCAGCGGATCCGCAGGAAGCGCTCGAGCGCGAGGAAGGCATAGCTGCCGAGCCACGGCAGGAGTGCGTACATCTCCCCGCCGAGCGGGATGAGCACATCTTCCGCCGCACGCGAGTGCCGCGCCGTCATGCGTGCCTGCGCAAGACGCGCCACGGCATTTTTCAACAGATAGGACGGGATCAAATCCTCGCGCAGCACCTTCCGCATCCTCTGTAAGATATGTGTATGAATATCGCCGGGACACTCGCCGAAATAGGCGGGCACATTCCCCTTCACCAGCTCGCAGTAAACGAGATGACGCTTGCGATCGACCTCGAGGACACGCCACACATGCCCCGCAATCGCAATCTTCTCCCCGACGGGCGGCGGCGTGACAATCGTGCCAATCTCCTGCGACTCGCTGCGAACGGTGTACTCCTCATTCTCCTGAAAGACGCCGTAGAAGCGGAAGGACTGCACGACACGTTCACCTGCGAGACCGACAATCAGCCCGCCGCGCTCTGTCACCTGCAGATGCTCCTGCTGAACGAGATGCCGCAGGAGTGTACGGTAGTCCTCCTGCGTAATGCGGTGAAAGACGTGCAGCGACAGCACGCGATCCGCGAGTGCGCGCGGGGCGAGTTCCCCGCAGGACGCGGCAACGCTCATCGTCTGATGATAGAGCAGGCTGAACGGCAGACGGTCGAGACGCGGCGGCTCCACCCAGCGCTCCTCGAGATAGAGCTGAATGAGCGCAATCCCCTGCAGGAGTTTCCACGGGATCGTCGCTGGCAGGAGAGAGCGCGCCTCCGGCATATCCTCGCGCACAACAAAGTGCATCTCCTGCGGCTGTCCGCGCCGCCCCGTCCGCCCCATGCGCTGAAGAAACGACGACACCGTCCACGGCGCATCGATCTGAAAGGCGCGCTCGAGCCTGCCGATGTCGATGCCGAGCTCGAGCGTCGCCGTTGTGCACGTTGTGAAGAGGCTGTCCTCGTCCTTCATGCGCGCCTCTGCCGTCTCGCGGAATGCTGCAGAGAGATTGCCATGATGTATCAGGAAGCGATCCGGCTCATGCTGCCGCTCGCAGTAGGAGCGCAGCGTCGTCGTCACCGCCTCGCACTCCTCGCGCGAGTTGACGAAGATGAGACATTTCTTCCCGCGCGTGTGCGCAAAGATATAGCCAAGCCCGGGATCGGCATGCTCCGGCGGCGTATCGGTCGGCGCATCCAGTACGGGCTGCACGCTGATGTCATCGCGCCCGTCCCCTGCCTGTGTGTCTCGCACGTAGAAATGTTCGAGGGAGAGCCGCCATCTGCTCCCCCGCGCCTCGATCTGCGGCACGATGGTCTCCCGCCCCGTACCCGCCGCGAGGAAAGCACCCGCTCGCGCTGTGTCGCCAATCGTCGCCGAAAGGCCAATGCGGCGCGGCTGTACGCCTGCGATACGCGACAAACGCTCAATCAGGCAGAGCGTCTGCCCGCCTCTGTCGCCGCGCAGCAGCGCATGCAGCTCATCGATGACAACGAAGCGCAGATCGCCGAACAGCTTGGGGATCGCCGCATGACGATGCAGCAGCAGTGCCTCAAGCGACTCCGGTGTGATCTGCAGGATGCCCGACGGACGCTTCATCAGGTGTGCCTTATGCGTCTGCCCCACATCGCCGTGCCAATGCCAGACGGGAATATCCGCCCGTCGGCACAGCTCCGTCAGCCGCTCAAACTGATCGTTGATGAGCGCCTTGAGCGGGCCAATGTAGATACAGCCGACGGAGGTCGGCGGCTCCTCGTGAAAGAGCGTGATGATCGGAAAAAAAGCCGCCTCCGTCTTGCCTGAGGCGGTGGATGCCGTCAGAAGAACGTGATCGTCCGTGTGAAAGATCGCCTCTGCCGCCGCAATCTGGATGCCGCGCAGGTTCTGCCACTCCTGCTCATAGATATAGTCGCGCACAAAGGGCGCATAGCGCTCGAATACGCTCATAGCTCGAACTCCGCGAACTGCGCGCTGATCTCTGCGCCCTCCACCTCGTTTTGTGCATACGAAAATTCATCCGATCCGAGCAGGTCGGCAAGTTTCAATGTCGGGTTTTGATAGATAATGTCGAGCACCTGAATGAAGTCGCGGATCACCTCGCGCGGCGTGATATGTGTATCCGCGCCGATGCGCCCGAACTCGATGCGGATGAAGTCCGCGAGATCGTCCTGTGTGACAATCTGCTCGTATTCGTAGAGTCCTGCATGGATGGCGGCGAGCTTTTCAATCAGCACGAGCATCTCCTCATGCGTCAGCGGCGCAAGCCGTATCACGGGCGAGAGCAGATCGCGGTGCTCTCCCGCAAAGCGCCCCTCGGCAAGCCGCGAGCGCAATGCCTCGTAGCTGTAGACGCCGCGCCGCGTGTCCTCCATGCACGCGGGCGTTCCACAGAGAATCATGCCGAGGTACTGCGCGCGCCCCTGCATCGCGTCATTATACATCGTGAGGATCTTCTCGTAGTTGTACTGGCGCGTGACCGCGTGCGGGATCTTGTAGATATTCACCAGTTCGTCGATGAGGATGAGCATCCCCGCATACCCCGCCTGCCGCAGGAATGCGGCAAAGAGCTTCAGATACTCGTACCAGTCATCGTCCGTGATGATGATGTTCACACCGAGATCGTGCCGTGCCTCGGTCTTCGTCGTATACTCCCCGCGAAACCAGCGTGCGACGCGCGCACGCATATCATCGTCGCCGTCCCGATAGGCATGGTAGTAAAGCGTCAAAAGGCGCGTAAAGTCAAAGCCGTGCACGAGATCGTTCAGCCCGTAGATGATCGCGGCAATCCGCCGGTCAACGGCAACGGGGAAATTCGGATCCTCAGGCGCAATGCTATCCTCCGTCATAACCTCCTGCTGCACGCGGCTGATCCAACGGTCGAGAATGAGCGTGAGTGCCCCGCCCTCGGGCGTCGTCTTTGTCGCCATATTGCGGATGAGCTCGCGGTACGTTGCAAGCCCCTGCCCGCGCGTCCCCTGCAAACGTCGCTCGGGCGAGAGGTCGGCATCCACGACGACGAAATTCTTTGCCATGACATAGCTGCGGATCGTCTGCAGCAGGAAGCTCTTTCCACTGCCGTATCGTCCAACGATAAAGCGAAACGACGCGCCGCCGCCCTCAATCATCTCCACATCGGAGAGCAGCGCCTCGATCTCGCTGCGCCGTCCGACCGTGATATACGGGAGTCCGATGCGCGGCACAACACCGCCCTTGAGCGCATTAATCAGCGTCTGCGCAATGCGGCGCGGGATTTTCTTCGACTCATTCGCTGCCATGCAGGTACCTCGCTGTCAATTCATCCAGATAGTCAGGGACAACGGTGGGCGGATCGCCCTCGATCACCGTGTCCGCAAAGTCCTCGTACAGTTTTTCGTTCAGCCCGTCGACCAGTACGGAGAGCATCAGCCCTTCCGCACGTACCCACGCGAGATCACCATTCGTCAGGAGCGCACGCAGGAGATGCAGCTCGGGCGCGGTCAGCTCTGCCGCATCCTCCTCTGCGGGCAAATCCGCAGGAGCAGCCTCTTCCTCTGCAGGTGCAGGAAAGGAAGACACAGGAGGCTCTTCCTCTTCCACAACGAGTCTCTCCTGCGTTACATCCGCATCCGCACGAATGCGTGCCAACTGCGAAAAGTCCAGATGCACACGCCGCGCTTCCGCTGCCCGCTGCTCCGCAACAAAGGCGTCAATCTCCTCACGGATGATCTTCACCTGCCACTTCTTCAGCACGGGCGTCTTGATCTCCGCAACGCCGTAATGCGTGCGCAGAGCGGCATCCAACCCGCGCAGGAGTGCACCCAGCCGCTGCGCAGCGCCGTCGGCACGCTCGTAGGAGTGCAGTGTCCAATAGCCCATCACGCACTCATAGCGGCGTAGGGGATGAACCCGATAGACACGATCCTGCTCCTCACCCGAGGGCTGGAATACAGCAGAGGAAAAGAGGCGCACGGGGCTCGTCCGCGCTGCGGCAATCAGATCGGCAAATGCGCTGACCTGCCGATGTTTCGCGTAGTATGCTGCGACGCGATCCAACACACGGAGCGCGAGGACATTCACCTCATCCGCATGTGCACGGTAGAGCTTCGAACGTTCGAGCCGATAGGATGAGAGCTCGCAGACCGCCGCCATGACCTCCGCCGGCGTGTGTTCTGAACGGTGCAGGATGACCAAGACTGCATCGTCCATCCTACGGCAGGCCTCCCCTTCCGTACTCTCAGCAAGGAGCGCGGGACTCAGCCCATAGTAGACAATGAATTCATTTTCCCACTCCGCTATATATCGGCCAATCTGCGGGTCGAGCGCGCGATACGCCGCACAGAAATCATGCAGTTTCTCATAGGCATCCTGCGCACTGCTGCATCCGATGAGATGCAGCAGCTCATAGACATAGAGGGACGCGTAGGACATCCCCCGCTTTTCGATCTGCCCGCGCCGCACCGCCGTCCGCCACGTAAAGTAGCCGCGCAGCTGTGCATCCGAGAGCGAGTCATAGGTAGGGAAATACTGATTAACGACGCCGTGATAGATGAAATCGTCTTCGTAATCCGCCATCAAGCGCGCCTGCTTCAAGAAAAGCTCCGCGCGTGACTGCCAATAGTCGTGTGAGGTCGTAACCAAAGAGCGCATGGCACGTATCAGCTTCGGTGTCGGAGGCTTGGGGGTGGGCACAGGGGCATTTGGAATCGCCTCATCACGGTAGATCATCCGCAGAAAACGCTGTATCGCCCCCAATTTTCCCTTTGATCCCATCTCACACCCCCGTCCGTCTGTTCGGTTACTCCTCCTATTTTACTACGAATCCCCAAAATAGCAAGTTTACACAAGAAAATACGCCTCCTGCCGGGCAGCAGGAGGCGTATTTTCGATAGAGAGAAAGAAATGTAGGGAATGTATGTGAATTCCGCGGAAGGGAAGGCCGCAGAATACGCACCGAAAGTCAGAGAGTATGAAAGCATATCTGCATTCTTATTATCTCTTGCTTTCGTGAATAATATAACGAAATGCCTTTAGAAGGTCTTGTGAAAGGCGTTAGGTTTCCATTAGCTTAGAAGTAGACTATCATTAGCGAGTTCGCTGCCCGCCGCCTGCTCGAACATCGACAGGAGGTCGCGCGTCGTGAGCCCCTCCTTCTTCTCCTGCGGCACATCGAAGAGAATGCGCCCCTCGTGCAGCATGATGAGGCGGTTGCCGTAGCGCAGCGCGTCCTTCATATTGTGCGTAATCATGAGCGTCGTGAGCTGATCCTCCGAAACGATCTGCTGCGTCAGCTCGAGCACCTTTGCGGCAGTCTTCGGGTCAAGTGCTGCCGTATGCTCATCGAGGAGCAGGAGATTCGGCTTTACGAGCGTCGCCATAAGGAGTGTCAGCGCCTGCCGCTGCCCGCCCGAGAGCAGCCCCACGCGCGAGGAGAGGCGCTCCTCGAGCCCGAGTTTGAGACGTGCCAGCTTCTCACGGAATACGTCGCGCATCTCGCTCGTCGAGCCCCAGCGCAGCGTCGGCGTCTGTCCGCGCCGCGCGGCAATCGCAAGATTCTCCTCGATCATCATGCGCGCCGCCGTCCCCATCATCGGATCTTGGAAAACACGCCCGATGAACTTCGCACGGCGGTGCTCCGGCCACTTCGTTATGTCCTCGCCCGCAATCGAGATCTTCCCCGTATCCACGGAGATTGCGCCCGCGATGGCATTCATCAGCGTGGACTTGCCCGCACCGTTGCCGCCGATCACCGTGACGAAATCACCGGGTTTTAGATGGAGTGTAATACCGGAGAGTGCCTTTTTCTCCGTGATCGTCCCCGGATTGAACGTCTTTTTGATGTCCTCTATGCGCAGCATTACTCCACCCCCTTCTTCATCGCATGGTATTTCGACTGAATCAGAGGCAGCGAGAGCGCGATCGCCACGAGAATTGCCGTAAAGAGCTTGAGATCATTCGGCGGCATACCAAGCTGCAGCACGATTGCAATGACGGCACGGTAGACGATGGAGCCGAGCACGACGGAGATCAGCCAGTTCTTGAAGCTGCGCGTGCCAAAGAGCACCTCGCCGATGATAACGGACGCGAGCCCGATGACAATCGTGCCCGTGCCCATGCCGACATCTGCAAAGCCGTTGCTCTGCGCCACAAGTGCGCCGCAGATCGCGACCATGCCGTTCGAGAGCAGGAGGCCGAGCACGATCATGACATCCGTATTCACGCCGTTCGCGCGAATCATGTGCGGATTCGCGCCCGTCGCACGGATCGCAGTGCCCAGTTCCGTACCAAAGAACCAGTACGTCAGCAGGATTGCGAGCACAACGACAACCGTACCGATGAGCAGGATATTCGTCGCCGCATCCAGCCCCCAGATATTCCATTCCGTGAACAGCGTTTCCTGCTGCAGAAGCGGCAGATTCGCCTTGCCCATCACGCGCAGATTGATGGAGTACAGTCCGATCATCGTGAGAATACCCGCGAGCAATGCGGGGATCTTGAGTTTCGTGCAGAAAAATCCCGTAATGACCCCCGAGACGCAGCCTGCCAGGCATGCCGCAAAAATTGCCGTCAGCGGCGTATAGCCCGCGACCAGCATGGAAGCGGCAACGGCTGCTCCCAGAGGAAAGCTGCCCTCAACCGTCAGATCGGCAATATCCAATACGCGATAAGTCAGATAGACGCCGAGCGCATAGAGTCCCCAAAGAACTCCCTGCGCTGCCGTCGCAATGACGAGATCCATAACGTCACTCCCTAGTTTCAGAAAAAAAGCGGACACGCTGCGTGCCCGCTCCGCTGTGTTCAATCCTACTTACGGTACAATCCTTGCACCGTTCAGTACATCGGCAGGAATCGTCAGACCGATTTTCTCCGCATTCTTCTTGTTGACGACGACCGTGAGATCACGCGCCGTCTCAATCTTCATATCCGATGGTTTTCTCTTGCCCTCGAGGATGTCCGCCGCCATATCACCCGTCTGAACACCGAGTTTGTAGTAGTCAACGCCCTTGGTTGCGAGAGCGCCTGCTGTGACGCCGCCCTCAAAGGCACAGATCACACCTTTTCCCGCCGCATCTGTGATGCTCGTGAGCGTCGGCATCGCCGAAGCGATTACATTGTCGGTCGGCTCGTAGAATACGTCCACTTCGCCGACCATGCTCTGCGCCGCCTGCTGAATATCGTTGACGGTCGAAATGGTCGCCGTACGCACCGTGAGCCCCTTCGAGGCGGCATATTCCTTCATCGCCTTGACCTGAATCTCTGAGTTGATCTCACTGGACGTGTAGATCGTGCCGATCGTCTTCGCATTCGGATAGAGCTTCATGAGGAGGTCGATCTGATCGGCGATCGGGCTCATGTCACTCGTGCCCGTGACGTTGCCGCCCGGTGCATCGTTCGACTTCACGACCTTTGCGCTCACATAGTCCGTGACCGCCGTTCCGACGATGGGGATATCCTTCGTCGCGTTTGCCGCCGACTGCACCGCCGGGGTTGCAATCGCACAGATGAGATCCACCTTGTCGCTGATAAAACGCTGCACGATATTCTGGAGGTTCGACTGATCCGCCTGTGCATTCTGGCGGTCGATCGTGAGGTTCTTGCCCTCCTCGTAGCCGCGCGCCTTGAGTCCGTCCACAAAGCCGCGGTTCGCATCGTCGAGCGCACTGTGCTCCACGAGCTGAACAATCCCGACCTTGTACGTTTTCTCGCCCTTCTCTGCCTGCTGCCCGCATCCTGCCGACGCCAGAATCCCGAGGGCGGCGATGCCAAGTGCAGCACATTTTGCGAGTTTTGTCATCTGCATCGAATCCCCACCTTTTCTATGTCTGTATTAGTCCACCAGCGTTGCATCCTTCAGCACATCCTCCGGAATCGTCAGTCCCAGCTTCGCCGCATTGCCCTTGCTGATGACGAGCGTCAGGTCGCGTGCCGTCTGGATCGGCATATCGGCAGGCTTCTTCTTCCCCTCGAGGATGTCCGCCGCCATATCGCCCGTCTGAACGCCGAGCTTGTAGTAGTCAATGCCGTAGGTCGCAAGGCAGCCGCCCGTCACCATGAATGGCTCGGCGCAGATCACAGCCTTGCCCGCAGCGTCCGTTACGCCCACAAGCGTCGGAATCGAGGAGGAGATGACGTTGTCCGTCGGCTCATAGAACACATCGACATCATTGACAAGGCTCTGCGCCGCCTGTGGGATGTCATTGACCGTCGAGACCGTTGCCGCACGCACCTTCAGCCCCTTTGATGTGGCGTACTCTGTCATCGCCTTGATCTGGATCTCGGAGTTGACCTCACTCGAGGAGTAGATCGTGCCGATCGTCTTTGCATTCGGATAGAGCTTGATGAGCAGGTCGATCTGCTCCTTGATGGGGTTGAGATCGCTCGTGCCCGTGATGTTCCCGCCCGGCTTCTCATTCGTCTGCGCGAGCTTTGCACTCACATAGTCCGTGATCGCCGTGCCGACGACGGGAATGTCCTTCGTCGCGTTTGCGACGGACTGCGCCGCAGGCGTTGCAATCGCACAGATGAGATCCACCTTGTCGCTGACGAAACGCTGCGCGATGTTCTGGAGATTCGACTGATCCGCCTGTGCATTCTGGCGGTCGATCGTGAGATTCTTGCCCTCCTCGTAGCCGCGCGCCTTGAGTCCATCCACGAACCCACGATTCGCCGCATCGAGAGCATTGTGCTCGACCAGCTGGACAATGCCGATCTTATACGACTTCTCACCACTTGCCTGCTGATTGCCGCCACAGCCCGCCATCACGCCGAGTCCGAGCGCAGCGATGCCAAGAGCGATGGCTTTCATAGCCGTTGTCATCCGCATCGAAATCCCACCTTTTCTATTGTTTTAATTTTGCAATACTTACTTATTATACATGGGCATGCACAAAAAAGCTAGTATTCATACAATGAAAAATGCGAAAGGACTGCTCTGAGAAGCGAAAACTTCCCAAAGCAGTCCCCAGTTTATGACGTTTGTCCTGTTTTCAAGGAATCACTGATAAAATGAAGTCCGTCAGATTAGCGCAGATTTTTTCGTCCGAACTAGGAGGCAAACCGGACGCAGAGTGGGGCTCTGTGGAGGATTTGCCGACAAAGTGCGGGCAAAAAAGATGCGTTAAGATGGCGGTGCTGAATTTATCAGTGATTACTTAAAACATCTTCGAGCGTGTGCCATGCAAGCACCGCGCATTTCACGCGCGCCGGCATATTCGAGATGTTCTTGAGTGCTACCGCCTCATCGAGTTCCTCAAGAACGCCGTCATCCGTGACCTCGCGCTTGATCATCGCGGTGAAGAGCTGCGCAAGTCTGTGCGCCTCCTCAACCGTCTTGCCGCGCATGAGATCGATCATGATGTCCGTACTCGCCTGTGAAATCGCACAGCCGACGCCCGTAAAGGCACCGTCCTTGATAACGCCGTCCGCAATCTCAAGTTCGAGCGTGATCTCATCACCGCAGCTTGGATTGTGCCCGCGCTCACGCACGGTCGCAGTCTCGAGCGCCCCCTTGTTCTCGGGGGCACGGCTGTGCTCGCCGATAACCTCCGTATAGAGATCGCTGAGTGCCATCCCCTCAGTCGCCATAGCCGAGCACCCCCCGTACCTTTTTCAGAGCCTCAATGAACCGATCGATGTCCTCATGGGTATTGTAGAGATAGAAACTCGCACGACAGGTCGCGTTCTGCCCGAGATAGCGCATGAGCGGCTGTGCACAGTGGTGTCCCGCGCGGATTGCAACGCCGTAGCTGTCGAGAATCGACGCCACGTCATGCGGATGAATGTCCTTCACGTTGAACGTGATGATGCCCGTCTTATTGTCGCGCTTACTGTCGCAGCCATAGAGCTCGACAAAGGGCAGCTCCCGCAGCTTCGGCAGCGCGTAGGCGAGAAGGTCGCGCTCAATCGCCTCAATGCGGTCAAAGCCAACCTTTTCGAGGTAGTCAATCGCCGCAATCAACCCCGATGCACCGCTGACATTCTGCGTCCCCGCCTCGAACTTTGCGGGCAGCTCCGCATAGGTCGTGTCCTGCTCGCCGACGTACTCGATCATGTCCCCGCCAAAGAGGAACGGCGGCATCGCATCGAGGATGTCGTACTTGCCGTAGAGCACACCAATGCCCATCGGAGAGAGCATCTTGTGCCCCGAGAACGCGAAGAAGTCCGCATCCATCGCCTGCACATCCACCGCAATATGCGGCACACTCTGCGAGCCGTCCACGATGATGACCGCTCCGACCGCATGGGCGCGGTCGGCAATCGTCCGAACATCGTTGACGAGACCAAGCACATTCGACACATGGGTCACGGCGACAATCTTCGTCTTCTCTGTGATCTGCGCGGCAATATCCTTTGCCGAGAGATTCCCGTCCTCTGCGAGATAGATATACTTCAGCACCGCACCGCGCGCCTTTGCGACGAACTGCCACGGAACAATATTGCTGTGATGCTCCGAGATCGTGATGACGATCTCATCGCCCTCACGGATGTTTGCGCGCCCGTAGCTGTATGCAACGAGGTTCAGCGCCTCCGTCGCATTCTTCGTGAAGATGATCTCCTCGGGACGCGCTGCTCCGATGAAGTGCTGCGTACGCGTACGCGCCGTCTCGTAGATGTCCGTCGCCTTCACCGAGAGCTCATACGCCCCGCGGTGCGGATTCGCGTTGCAGTAGGTACAGTAGTCGGCGACCGCCTTGATGACCGCCTCCGGCTTCTGCGTCGTCGCACCGTTGTCGAGGTAGACAATAGGCCGCCCGTTCATCTTCGTCTGCAGAATCGGGAAATCCTGCAAATACTCGTTATTCCTGCGTTCCACCCAAAAGTCTCCTCTCAAGGTAGCTGCCGAGCTCCGCACGCAGCTCTTCACTCTCAATGCGCGCCAGTACCGGCTCAAAGGACGCCTCGACAACGAGCTGCTGCGCCGCCCGCTCATCGAGCCCTCTGCTCATCAAATAGAAGAGCTTCTCCTCGTCCATCCGCCCGATACTGACCGCATGATGCCCGTCCACATCGCCCTCGTGTGAGAGCATGAGCGGCACGCTGCGGTTGCGCGCGTGGGGAGAGAGAAGCATGACCTCCTCGTCCTCCTTGCCGACCGAGCCGCGTGCGCCCTGCACAAAATCAAGCGTGCCGCGGAACGTCTTAACGCTGCGATCCAGCAGAGCACCACGCACCTGCATATTCGCATCCGTATGCCGTCCTTCCTGACGGATGATATAGTTGAGGTCGATCTTGCGCGCCTCATCCCCGAAGTACAGCCCCCAAACATCCGCACGCGCCTCATCGCCCGCAAGCGTCACGCGCAACTCCGACGCCGTATGCAGCGCACCCGCCTCGACCAGCGTGCAGGAGAAGAGCCCCCCGCGCGCCACATTTGCGTGAATGCGGCTCGCCGCAGGCGCGTCCGTCGGTGCGAACTGGATATAGGTGAGTGCGAGCTCCGCCCCCTCCGCGACCTCCACAGAGATCTCCTGCGCCCCGTTCTCGCGCAGCTCCACAACATGCTGCACGCGCTCCCCTGCCGCTGCAGAGAGCCGAAGCTCATCTCGCGTATCCGCAAGCCCCGCCGGCATGGGGAGATCATTGACCCCCAGCCAGCGCCATGTCGGCATGGGGATACGGCTGAATACTTCCTGCATTGCCATCACCCCATTGTTCCTTCCAACTCGATATTGACCAAATTATTCATCTCCACCGCATACTCGAGCGGCAGTTCCTTTGCAATCGGCTCGACGAATCCGCGCACAATCATCGCGCGCGCCTCCTCCTCGTCGATGCCGCGGCTCATCAGATAGAAGATCGCCTCGTCGCTGATGCGACCGATCTTCGCCTCGTGCCCGATGTCCACCGCATCACATGCGACATCCATCACGGGCAGCGTATCGCTGCGGGACTCCGAGTCCAGCATCAGCGACTCACAGTTCACCGAGCATTTCGCACCGACCGCGCGCGGCGTCACCTTGACCCCGCTGCGATAGATTGCAACGCCGCCCGACTTCGAGATCGAGCGCGTACTGATATTCGCCGACGTATTCGGCGCGTCAAAGATCACCGTTGCGCCCGTGTCCAGTTCCTGCCCCTTCGAGGCAAACGTAATGCCCGTGAACTCACAGGTCGCATTCTCCCCGTGCAGGATGCTCGTCGGGTAGAGCATGGAGACGTGGGAGCCGAACGAACCGGAGACCCATTCCACCGCGCCATCCTTCTCCACCTTCACGCGCTTCGTGTTGAGATTCATCATATTGCGCGACCAGTTCTCGATCGTCGAGTAGCGCAGACGTGCGCCCTCCTTGACGAACAGCTCGACGCAGCCCGCATGGAGATTCGTCACATTGTACTTCGGCGCGGAACATCCCTCGATGAAATGCAGACTTGCGCCCTTCTCCACAATGATGAGCGTATGCTCGAACTGCCCTGCGCCCGCCGCATTGAGACGGAAATAGGACTGCAGCGGGATGTCGACCTTGATCCCCTCGGGCACGTAAACAAACGAGCCGCCCGACCAGACCGCACCGTGCAGTGCGGCAAATTTATGCGCCTTGGGCGGCACGAGCGTCATGAAATACTGCTGAACGATATCGCCGTACTCCTGCAGCGCCGTCTCCATATCCGTATACACAACGCCCTGCTCCACGAGCGACTCCTGGATCGAGTGGTAGACCACCTCGGAGTCATACTGTGCACCGACCCCCGCGAGCGACGTTTTCTCCGCCTCGGGAATCCCCAGACGGTCGAACGTATCCTTGATGTCCTCGGGCACCTCGTTCCAGTCCCCAACCATCTTCGCGTCAGGGCGCACATAGGTCACAATATCATCCATATTCAGATCGGAGAGACCCGGCCCCCATGCGGGCATTGGCGTCGCGTGATACACATCCAACGCTTTCAGACGAAACTTCAACATCCACTCCGGATCATTCTTACGTGCCGAGATGTCGCGAATGATCTCCTCCGTCAGCCCCGACTGCGACTTATACGCCGAGCGATCCTCATTCGTAATATCGTAGATCGTCCGCTCGATGTCGGCGACCTGCGTCTTTTTCTTTGGCGTGAAATCCTCCATCCGGCTCACCCCACCTTATCCTGCGAGGCAAGGATATGGGCAAAGCCTTCCTCATTGATCTGCTGAATGAGCTCCGCGCCGCCCTCGCGCACGATTTTCCCCTGTGCAAGCACGTGCACATAGTCCACCTTCAACTTGTCGAGAATCTTCGCGTTGTGCGTGATGATAAGGCACGCATTATCCTTCGTGTGGAACTTCGCCACACCCTCGGACACGATCTGCACGGCATCCACATCCAGCCCGGAGTCCGTCTCATCGAGCAGCGCCAGCTTCGGGGCGAGCATCAGCAGCTGCAAGACCTCGCTGCGCTTCTTCTCACCACCCGAGAAGCCGACGTTCAGATAGCGCTGTGCATAGCTCGGATCGATCTTCAGCTCCTCCATCATCGCATTCAGCTCCTTGCGGAACGGCATGAGCTTCACCTTTTCACCCGTCATCATCTGACGTGCCGTACGGATCATATTCTCCACCGTGATGCCCGGAATCTCCTCCGGCGTCTGGAATGCGAGGAAGAGACCGCGCCGCGCACGCTCGAACGCACGCAGATCAGCGATATCCTCGCCCTCAAGGACGAGGCTGCCGCCCGTCATCTCATACTTCGGATGCCCCATGATGACATTCATCAGCGTCGACTTGCCCGAGCCGTTCGGCCCCAAGATGACGTGCACCTCCCCCTTGCGGATCGTAAGATCCAACCCCTTGAGGATCTCCTTGCCCTCAACACCCGCATGAAGATCCTTTATCTGCAGCAATACATCTGCCATGGTAAACTCTCCTTGAATAGTAGTTTTTAATTCTTACAAAAATACTCGGGATTGATATTTTCATCATTGTATTTGCTTTCATATAAAAAGTCAATAA
>CAUVMF010000003.1:0-43130 GCA_963552975.1 uncultured Selenomonas sp. | reverse complement strand
CTGCCGCACGCACCTCATCCATCGCGCCCGTGATCGTCACATAGTCCGCCATGCGGTCTTTCATAACGGGAAAGCGCAGCACCTCCATCAGCATGGCGCCAAAGCGAAGCGTACTCGCGCGTGCAACACGCTCCGCCTCCGCCGCAGGGACACCCAGACAGCGCATGGCCTGCTTGCGTGCAAGCCGCTTGCGCGTTGCAGGGACAAAGATCCATGCGACCCGTGCCAGCCCCGCCCCAAACGCCATCGCGACGCCGTGCGGCAGGAGGCAGATCAGGCGGCTGAGCACCTTCATTGCATAATAGGCGAACATCTCAGCCCTTCCCGCGCAGATCCGCGAGCTCCTTCTCGAGGGACTTTATTTTTTTCACCATCTCCGGCAGGCGGCGGATTGCCGCCTGTACGCGCAGCCACTCCGTATGCGGCTGCACGGGAAAGCCCGCACAGAAGACCCCCTCGGGCATATCGCCAATGATGCCGGAGCGCGCGGCGTAGACCGCGTTCGCACCGATACTGATGTGCCCGACCGTGCCAACCTGCCCGCCGAACGTGACGTTGTGACCGACCTTTGTCGAGCCGGAGATCCCCGTCTGCGCGACGATGAGACAGTTCGCACCGATGTTGCAGTTGTGTCCGATATGCACGAGGTTATCGATCTTCGTTCCCTTGCCGATGACGGTCGCGCCGAGTGTCGCGCGGTCGATGCCGACGTGCGCGCCGATCTCCACATCGTCCTCGATCACGACGCCGCCGACCTGCGGAACCTTTGTATGCACGCCCGCCTCAGTCGTAAAGCCGAATCCGTCCGCACCGATGACCGCGCCGCTGTGGATTGTGCAGCGCGCCCCGATGCGGCAGTGCTCGCGCACCGTCGCACTCGGATAGATCACCGTATGCTCACCAATGGAACTGTACTGCCCAACGTATGCATGGGGGTAGACGGTCACACCCGCACCGAGCACCGCATGGTCGTCAACATAGGCAAAGGGCAGGATGGTTACGCCCTCTCCAATCTGAACGTCCGCGCCGATATATGCCTCGTCACTCACACCTACAGCGTGTTCGATCAGCGGGGTAAAGATCGTGAGCAGCTTTGCAAACGCCGCCTTGGGCTCCGCCACGAAGATAACCGTACCGTCAAAGCCGTCCGTCCCCGTCGGCAGAAGGAGGGCTCCGGCCCTTGCCACACGCGCCTCTTCAATGTGTGGAGGAACGGCAAAGGCAAGGTTCTCTTCGCCTGCCTCATCGAGTGCAGCAAGTCCGTGAATCACGCGGGTACCGTCCCCGCTGACCGTGCCGCCGACGAGTTCTGCGATCTCGTTGACTGTCTTTTCCATGCTCATGCCCCTTTATTGGAGTTTGCCGATCACTTCATCGGTGATATCCGCGCCACCTACAATCACGCTCGGATTGGTCTTGGAGGAATCCATGACGATATCCAGATGCTTCTCCTTCACGATGTCCTCCACGGCGACATTCAGCTTCTGTTCATACTGTGTCATATACATCTGGTTGAGCCCTGCCATCTTGCGCTGGGTCTCCATCTGCAGCTGCTGCGCCTCCTCTGTGGTCATGTTTGGGTTGGCGGCGAACTTCGCCTGCGCCTCTTGCTGCGCCTCCATGAGTTTCTCATTTGCCTCAGTAACGACCGCCTTGATCTGGGGAGCCTCTGTCTGCACGCGTTCGCGATCCAGTGTGCCGATATGCACCTGACCGCAGCCGGCCGCAAACGTACTCGCGGTGAGAAGGACGGCAGCCGCCGCCTTGCTGAAATAATTCATCTGTATAAAGTCCTTTCAATCCATAAATAGGTGGGATTCACTTTACCGAAATGCTCTGCATCTCACGCACCATCTCTGCCGTCACGTCGCGCGCCGCAGAGCTAATGAGCGGCGCATAGCGGTGCACGGCAAATGCCTCGGCTGCGGGCAGGAGCGTCATTGCATCCGCCTCGGGAGAGGCAAGCACGAGGGAGAGATGATATTGAATGGCGAGTTTTGCTGCACGGCTGCGCACGTCGCGCATGATCTCCGCCTCGAGCGCATCTGCCTCCGCACACACGGCGGCAAGGCGCGCAGCACGTGCAGAGGCGGCGGATTTTTCCGTCTGTGCGGCAAGCGCACGCTCCATCTCCTGCGCACTGCGCTCCTCCACATCTTTCCTCATGCGCTCTGCCTCTGCCTTCTGCGCATCCACAGTCTCCTGCGCACGCTTCGTCCACGCCGCCTGCTGCGGCTCCATGCGTGCAGCGACATACGCGCGGATCTCCTCCTCCCACTGGCGGTAGAGCTCCCTCTGACGCATACCGCGCTCCTCTTTCAGCAACGCGCGCTCCGCCTCCCATCTGCCGCGCTCTCGCGCAAGCTCCTCCTCCGAGACCTGCGGGCCGTGCATGGCGCGCTGGTTGTCAATCTTGAGGTTGATGTTCAGGATGGCGTTCAAATACTCGTCGTCAATCGCCTTCTTGCGCGCCTCATAGTCCGCCTGCGTCTGCTTGCGATAGAGCTCGGTCAGACGTTTCTGCTCGCGCTCGAGCTCCACGCGCGTCGAGATCACAACCTGTGCGTTCTTCTGCCAGACAGAATCCTCAAACGGTGCGGGATTGGTCTCCGGCGGCGTGAGTTTGGGAAGCTGCGGCAGGTCGCGCAGGAGCAGTCTGAGTGTCCGCTCCTCAGCGCGCAGCTGTGTGAGGCGCGCATAGGACGGATGTGCCGCAAGCACTTCCGCGAGCTGCAGCACGGCAATATCACACTCCTCCGCAGGTGCCTCACGCTCCGGCAGACGAAGGAATATTGCGGCGAGGAGGATGAGAAGGCATGCACCGCCCACAAGAATCTCCTTGCGTTTCGTCTGCCATAGCTTTTCCACAGCGCACCTCCCGAAAATCATCCGCTTAAGGAAGCACTGATAAATTCAGCCCATCATCTTGACGCATCTTTTTCGCCCTGCCTGTGTCAACAAATCCTCCACATAGCACAGCGACTATGCGTCCGGTTTGTTTCCTTGGCAGGACGAAAAATCTATCGCCAATCTGAAAGACTTCATTTTATCAGCGATTCCTTAAAAAAATGTACCGAGCAGAGCTCTGCCCGGTACGTATGCACATTCCCTGCGAATTACTTGCTCAGCTGCTTGACGACATCCTGTGTGATGTCCTGTCCGCCGTAAACAACTGCGCCCTTTTCGATGACGACGGAGAGCCCCTTCTTCTCAGCAACCGCCTTGACCGCGTCCTGAATGCTCTTCTCGATCGGCTCCATCAGCTCTTCGTTCTTCTGCTGGAGACGCTGCATCGTCTGCTGGTAGTAGTCCGACTTCTCCTGGTCGTTCATGTTCGCCGACTTCGCCTCAAAATCCGCCTGTGCCTCCTGCGAAGCCTTCTGCATCTCAGCGTTTGCCGCTGCGAGCTGCGGGTGCTGGCTGCCGACCTGACGATAGTCCACAACGCCAACAGCGGATGTTGCCGCCGACGCGATGCCCGAGCCACTCTGCGTGAGTGCAAGCGCAACCACCGAGCCGACGAAAACGACGGCGATGAGAATGCTGATAATCTTAACCTGCTTCTGCTGCAATTTGATCATGAATAAATCTCCTTTTCTGTCAGACCTGTCGGTTAACCAATCAACCGAACGCTCCCATTATAGCAAAGAGCGCCGCACAGTTCAATATTATTTTGTCGCACGATATGCAACCATCGGCATCTCCGAAAACTCCATGTCCGTGATTTTTGGGCAGCTCAGCGGATGGTTCAGCCAGTTCTCATGCGTAAAGGTCACATCCACGGTCTTTGGCCCATCCTGAAAGCGATAGGTGGAGCTGTAGACACCGTCCACGATGCTCTGATGGACGAGCGTTGCTTTGCCGTACATTCCCTCCATATCGCTGAGCGTCAGATCCGGCCGGAGGCTGTCGAAATTCTCCTTCGTGATGACATCCTGTGTATCACGGGGCCCCTGCAGAGCCCCGGGTCCCGGTGCACGCTCCGCTGTCTTTCCGCCGCAGCCCGCGATGAGCATGGACGAGGCGGCAAATGCTGCTGCCACAAGACCAAGTTTGCTGACGTTCATCATAACACTCCCTCTTTCCGATAAAACTCTCCAAAACACCTTTTTATCATACACTATTCCAGACGTTCATTCAAGAAGAAAAAAAGAACTCCTCACGGCTGCACCGCCCGTCGATAGAGACGCAGTTTCGTCCGCCCCTCGGGCGGTAGTGCGCCGAGCTCTTCCCAGCCCTGCGCCGCAAGATTCTCCTCAAACGCATCGAACGCATGACGCTCGACCACGAGATACACCGTCCGATCGCGCGGCAGCTCATCCAGCGGCAGGAACGGCATGACATTCTTGCTGTTCCAGCTCATCTCCTTCGGCGCGCGCGCCGCAATCTCCTCGCGCGTCGCGAGCGCATACATCGTATGCCCCGTATAGTAGGGCACGGTCGCCGTGTAGTCGCCATAGCAGACGAGGAGATCCTCCTGCTTCATCGTCTGCGAGAGAATTGCCGCCGCCTCCTTCCCGCTGAAATGTCCGTCGCGCGCGGAGTAGTTCGTCACCACGAAGACCACAGCGAGATAGAGCCCCATGCCGATGATCGCCCCTGCCTTCAGCACGCGCGGATTTTTTGCGAGAAGACGTGCCGTGAGGATCACCGTCGGCAAAAATGCAGGGAAGCTGTACGTCGGGTACTTCGTCGCCATGAGCTGAAAGAACACGGGCACAACAATCGCCCAGACGAGCAGGAAGCGTGTCCGCACATCCATCGCTGGCCGCACGCGCCACGCGCGATAGAGCCCGAGTGGCAGAGCGAAGCTCCACGGGAACATCCCGAGGAAGTAGATGCCGAGATAGAAGTACCAGACATTCCACTTTGCGTGTTCGGACACCGTTGCGCGTAGGACATTGTGAATCCCGAGGAAGGTGTTCACGAAGTCCGCCCCGTGCGCAAAATACATATAGACATACCACGGTGCGCAGACCGCGGCAAAGACAAGAAGCCCCGTCGGAATACAGAGGCGCCGGAGTGCGGAGAGGTCGCGCTCCACGAGGAGGAATACGAGGATCACAAGCCCCGGCAGGAGGAGTCCGATCGGTCCCTTCGTGAGGACGGCAAGTCCCGCACAGGCATATGCAATGTAGAAATATTTTTGCCGCCGCTCACGGTAGCCGATGAAAAAGGCTGCCAGCGTCCCGCCGAAGAAGACAAAGAGGCTCATATCCGTGAGGATCAGCTTTGCCAAAAAGGAATAGAGCACGCCTGTCCCGAGGATGATCGCCGACCAGAACGCCGTCCGCGCATCGTAGATCCGCCGCGCAAAGGCATAGGTCAGAACGAGCCCCGCCGCCGCAAAGAGCGCGGGGAAGAAGCGTGCGGCGAAGTCCGTGACGCCGAACACAGAGAACGCCGCGATGAGCTCCCAGTAGAAGAAGATCGGCTTGTCGTACCAGTAGTTTCCGTAGATCTGCGGCGAGAGATAGTCGCCTGCCACCAGCATCTCCTTCGCCGTCTGCGCGTAGTTCACCTCGACGGGCGCGGTTACAGGAAGCGTGCCGTTGCCCCAAAAATAGAGCAGAACGAGGCAGAGGATCGCCACGCCGCTTGTCAGCCGTTCATTCACTCACATTCCTCCTCCTGCCGTCCGCTCGGATGCCGATTGTCACAGGCAACCAGATAGAGCGGACGATTTTTCACCTCTTGCAGAATGCGTGCGATGTACTCGCCGCAGATGCCGAGCATCATCATCTGCATGCCGCCGAAGAAGAGGCTGCACACGACGATGGTCGACCACCCCGCCACCGTCTCGCCACGCAGCGTCTCATAGAGAACGTGGAGAAAGAGCAGGACGGCGAGCAGTGCCGACAGCACGCCCGCGTAGAATGCGATGCGCAGCGGCTGCACCGAGTAGGCGAGAATGCCATCGAGCGCAAATGAAATCATCTTGTGCAGCGAGAACTTCGACTGCCCCGCAAAACGCTCCGGCGCAACGAACGCCACCGTTGTCCTGCGAAATCCCATCGATCCGACAATCCCACGGATAAAGCGCGCGTGTTCACGGTAGCGGCGCAGGGCGAGAACCGCCTTGCGATCCATCAGACGGAAGTCCGAGCCGCCTTCGACAATCTCCACGTCCGACAGCGCATTGAGGAGACGGTAGTAGTATTTCGAGGTCAGCCGTTTGAAGAGGGACACTCCCTCCGTCGTGCGCCGCACCGTCTGGACGATCTCATAGCCCTCCTCCCATTTGGCAAGGAGGACGGGCAGCAGTTCCGGCGGGTGCTGCATATCGCCGTCCATCGTGATGACCGCATCCCCGTCCGCATGGTCTGTGCCGCAGGTCAGCGCGATCTGATGCCCGGAGTTGCGTGCGAGGAAGATCGACTGCACACGCGCATCGCGTGCACCCATTTCGCGCAGGATCTCGCGGCTGCGGTCACGCGAGCCGTCGTCGATGAAGAGGATCTCGTACGCATAGGGCAGCGCTTCCATGACCTTTTCCACGCTCTGCACGAAATGTGCAATATTGTCCTCCTCGTTATAGACCGGAACCACAATCGTAACACGCTTCACCGCTTCACCTCCTAGAAATTACCGATCAGTCGAATCCAGCGGTCGTGATCGTCCGCGAGCGCCGCAATGCTCAGGAAATCGTGCAGCTTGTACCGCAGCTCCCACTCCCATGCACCCGTATCCGTCCAATGCTCGCAGCGCAAGAGCCAGCGCGGATTGAATGCATAGCTCCCCGCGACAGAGAAATGCGCATCGCTCAGATCGTAGCGCAGATCGCCCGTGAAACGCGGGAATAGTTCGCGCGCATAGCCCAGACGCCAGTCAAAACGCACATCCTCGGGTGCCGCGTCCGTCTCGACATAGAACTCGTCACGCGCGCTCATCATCTGCCCCGCATGCAAACGCACGTGCAGATCGCGCCGCTCCCCGCCACGGTTCTCCGCCGTGCGCCCGATGTCGACCCATCCGGTCAGGCGCAGGCGGTAGCGTGTCGTATCCGTACGGCTCATGACCGCCATCCGCTCCCCCGGCGTGATCGTCACCTGCGAGGTGAGATGGAGTCGGCGAAATTCGCCCGCCCCATCCATCCCATGCGCAAGCTGCTGCTCAAACACGGAGCGGTGACGCGCAACGAATGCAACGGGCACGCCGACGAGACGGTTCGCCGCCGTCTCCATCGATGCACGCTGTGAGAGGAGTGTGACGTTCGGAATTGTATCCGAGCGCATGGAGAGATCGACCGTCCGCACGACGGGCAGACGCGGATAGACCGTAAGATGCACCTTGGCCACCGGATCGACATCGATGTCATAGTCCGCGCGGAACTCCGGCAGGTGCTCCTCCATATAGGTGGTCAGACTTTTTTTCAACGCCCCCGCCGCCCAATCCGTCGCCGCAACGGGCAGCCCTACGAGTGCATCCGAAAAGACCGTGCCGACCTCTGCGAGATCCGCGCGCACAAGTGCTTCCACGGTAGGAGGCATACCCTCCACCGCCGTATCCACCTGAACGCTTTGGATCGTATCTGCCCACGGTGCAAGACGGATCGTGACCTCGGTGCGCCGCGCTGGCCGCACCTCGACCCCCGTCACCGTATAGCCGACGAGCAGGCGGTCAAACACCATGCCGATGATCTCCGCCTCCTCCGACGCAGAAACGGACGCCACAGCGCGCCCCTCCATGCGCTCCGCAGCAATTGCAGCAACCGTACGCTCCATACGCGCGCGCACAATGGGGGGGATCTGTTGATTGCCCATGACAATAGCCGCAGTCTCCTCCACACGGGAGGATGCTGCGGCGTATGTCGGGACGTACAGCCCCAAAACAGCGAAAACGAGAAGTACAGCGGTGCGGGCGCACAGAGACAGATGCGCCGTCTTCATCAGAACGTGCCGCCGACGCGGAAGTGTACGCGTCCGCCCTGGGAGCCGCGCCCGTAGTCAAGGCGCAGCGGACCGATCGGCGTATTGAGCCCGAGCCCGACACCGATGCTCCCGTGCATCTTCTCCGGAGCGAAGCCATCGCTCCACGCTCCGCCGTAATCCGTAAAGAGCGCTCCCGTCACCTTCGACACGATGGGGAAGCGATACTCGAGTGAGACGAGTGCCATGCGCGTCCCACGGAACTGATCCTCACGGTAGCCTCGGATCGTATCCTGACCACCCACGCGGAACTGGCTGTACTCGGAGATCGTCCCGCGGCTGATGCCGTACTGCCCGCGCAGAACGAACACCTGCGCACGTCCCGCCTTGAGATAGTGCGTATCACCGAGAATGGCCTTCTGATAGTTGAAGTCGCCGCCTAGCCCCGCGAACTCTGCCGAGATCGATGCCCGCGCACCCATCGTCGGCTCGTAGACATTGTCACGCGTATCCGTCACATGCTCGAGCGTAATGCTGCGCGTCGTACCGAAATTGCTGCTCAGCCATGCCGTATTCCCGCTGCGATTCCCCGCATTTCCGGTCTCCGTATGCTTGACATATTTATCCTTGCGGTTGCGCAGTGTAACAAAATTCGTCGAATACTCGCTCATGGGACGGCTGATCGTCACCTCACCGCCCGAGTATTTGCGCATGAACGACTCCTTGTGGTTGCCGTTTTCATCGTAGTCGTCATATTCATAGGTGCGGTTGTAGACGCGCAGCGTACCCGCCGTCTCCTTCTTGTCGAGCCACGGACGGCGGTACATGAATGTATAGCCGCGCGCATCCGTATCATCACCGCTTATCTCATAGCTGAGGCTGATCGTGTCGCCCATGCCGCGGAAATTCGTGTCGCTGACGCTCACCGTGCCGACCATGCCGTCCGCGCTCGAGTAGCCGGCACCAATACCGAACGAGCCCGTACGCTTCTCCTTGACATCGAGCTCCATGATGACCGCGTTCGGCTCCACGCCCGGATTCATCTTGACGTTGACATCCTCAAAGAACCCGAGGTTGTAGACACGCTGCATACTGCGGCGCGCCTGATTCGCGTTGAAAGGCTCGCCCGGCTTCTGACGCATCTCGCGGAGGATGACGTATTCCTTCGTCTTCTTGTTGCCCTTGACCTTATAGCCCTCGAGCACGCCCTCGCTGATCTTGATCGTCAGCGTACCGTCCTGCGCAATGTTCAGATCCGTGATCTTTGCGAGGATATAGCCATCTGCGCGATACTTTTCCTGAATCGCCTGCACATTCTCCTGCAAGGTACGAGAATTCAGCAGCTCGCCATTTTTGACCGTAACGAGTCCCATCAGTGTCTCAGTGGACTCGACCGTATTGCCCTCGATCTTCACTTCCTTTAGCTCCGGATTCTCGAGCACATTGTAGGTCAGTACAACGCCCTCGGGTACCTGCTCAAACGTCGGGTAGAGGTCGTAGAAATAGCCTGTTGCATAGATCGCGTCACGATCCTTTACGAGCCCCTCCTCGGTCACGGCGTCACCCACGTGCATAGCAAGTGCCGCCCGTGCGGTCGGCTCGGTCGCCTCTGTCGCACCGCTGAACTTGATCTCCATGATCGTCTTTCCGACCTGCTCCGTAAGGTAGCGCGAGATCTCATCCTCAGCGGGACGCTTTGCCGCCCATGCCGCAGCGCGCTCATCTGAGGATGTTGGCGCAGATGTCGTCGTCAGCGCAGGTGCATCCGTCACCGCGTTCACCGTCGCAGTCCCTTCGGATGAAGAGGTGCTGTCACTCAATACGGGCGCATTCCCCTCCTCTGCGGCAAAGCCATGCGGCAGAACCGCTGCGGACACACCAACGCCAAGGGCGATGGCAAGTGTGAGTCTCTGATATTTCTTACTGTACAAAGGCGAAACCTCCCAGACGTAGCGCACAAGGGCGCTGTTCCAATCCCGCCGCACGATGCGGGGGCAGATGAACTATTCTCTTAAAATCTTGCCGCCGACCTGCATGAGCCGCTGCAAATCGTCATTCGGCATGCGTGAAAGTGCGGCAGACCGTACGCCTTCCGTTTGTGCAGATACAGGCGCAACGTCAGCAGCCTGAGCTGCTGTACCATTCCCCTCCGGTGCTGCCTGCTCTGCGGACGGCTCCGCCGGAAGAACTTCCACGGCGGGCAGTGTTTCCTCCCGGACAGGTTGCGGAGGTTCTGCCACCGGTACGGATTCCGCTGTTTCCATACGCACATCGGCTTCCTGTGCCTCAAGGGGCGAAATCGCATCCTCGGAGGGTATATGTTGCCATGCGACCCATCCGAGGAGTACTGCTGCGGCGAGCAGCGGCAACATCCGAACGGCAAGGCGTCGCAGGCGCGCACGACGATCCTCCGCGATACGCGCAAGCTCTGCGCGCGCGAGCATGAGTTTCAGATCCCCCGCGAGGTCATCCTCTCCCGCGAGCGCGTGCTCCGCACCCGCGAGCCAGTCCCGCGCCGCACGAATCGACTTCGCGCGCTCTCCGCGATCCGCAGCCATCGCCGCATCCTCCTTCCCGAGATTATACTACAGTCCATGGTATGGATTCAAGACGTCAGAATTAAGGAAGCACTGATAAATGTTAATTCTGCCAATGCTGCATAAAGCGTGAGAGCATACCGCGAACGCGGCGGATGCCGTTCTGCTGCAGACGATAGATCTGTGCCGGTGTCACGCCGAGCGACTCTGCCATCGTCTGTGCACGCGCACCGCCGATCGTCACGCCCTCGAGCACGAGGCGCTCACGTGCGGGCAAGCGCTCCATCGCGGCACCGAGCACACCGACGAGCGTATGATGCTCCGCGAGCTCTGCGACCGAGGGGCACGCATCGACGAGCAGATCCTTCGCCGTCTCGTGCGTCCCTGTCTCCGCCTCGAGGCAGGGCAGATCGACCTGGCCCTCACGGCGAAGAAAGTCCAGTATACGCCCGCGCACACGATGCACGGCATAGAGACAGAACGCCACGCCGCGCGCAGGATCATAGCGTTCTACCGCCTCGATCAGTCCGATGGTTCCCTCCTGCACCGCATCCATCACCGAGGACAGCCCACGATACGGCATCACCTCGCGAAAGACAAGCGGCTGATATGATTCGATGATTCGCTGGCGCGCCGCCTCATTTCCGCGCTCCTTGTAGGCGCGCCAGAGCTCCCTTTCTTCCGTCGGTGTGAGCTTCTGCACGGCGGATAATTTCTTTACATAGTCCGAAAACACGGGCACACCTCCTTTGGCTCAGAACCGAAACCGCGCCTCCACGCTGATGAGCTGATCCGCGCCATCGCGGTCATACGAGATGCCGAACTTGTCGCTGAAATCATACTGAACACCGAACCTGTGGCGCTCCGACGCCGACCCGAGTCCCTGCACATAGCGCAGGAGTACGTGGTCGCCGAAGTATTTGCCGATCTCGATGTTGTACTCGTTCTCGTGCCGGCGCACCGCCTCATCATCCTTCGTCTCGAAGAGCGCGCCGCTCCCGCTCGAGAGGCGCAGTACGTCAAGGTGCAGGAAGTTCTTCACCGAGTCCTCCACCTCCGAGAGAATGCTCATCTGCAGACCGATCGAGAGCACATCCGCCGCCGTAATGCCGCCCTTGCCGTTTGCATACGCGCTGCGCAGCGTCAGCATGCGGATGATCTCCTCCTCCGACATCTCCGGACTCGATCCGAGGCGGAAATCCATATGGTCGAGCGGGCCGTGCGCCGAGAGGAATACACGCGTATGCGTGAGGCGCGCCTCGGCATAGAATGCAATCTCCGGCAGGAATGATTCCTGCTGGTTGAACGTCGCCGTTCCCTCACGGATCTTGAACACCGTCCGCAGATAGCTCACCGTGTCGCCGCGCCGCGCGCCAATCATGCCCGTCGTATGCGGATGACGCGTCGTACCGCCAAAATGCACATAGCCCGACGGATGGATGTCATAGAAATTCGCACTGAAGAAATGCACATGTCGATCAACCGTCAGCCCCACATCGAGAATGATGTGCGGCAAATCATCGTCCGTCTCAGGAATCGTCGGAATACTGACAAGCGCACGATCGATGTTGATGCCGCCCGAGAGCTTCGGTAGAGTCTCCCCCCAGTACTCTCCCTCCGTCAGACGCAATGAGCCGCTGATGGGACCGTCAAAGAATGAGGTCTTGGGCTCAAGTGCCTCCATCACGAATGTGAAGTCATACGATTTCAGCCCCGTCCCCGAGATCTCCGAGCGTCCCGTCAGCTTATAGGTGCCCGCGCCCATCTTGCCCGTACACGCACGGACGGAAATGCTGTCGCCGAGCGCGTCGAGAGACAGCTGCATATCCGTCACAGGATTTTCAAAATAACTCAGCTTCATGGCACCGCCCGTGACACGCAGACCGCCCGTCAGGCGCGGTGCGGCAAGTGTCCCATGCAGATTCAGACTGCCCTCCGCACGTCCGAACGCCCATTCCACCTGTTTTGCAAAGATAGGAAGGAGGGAGAGATCCGCATTGTCGAGTGCGACCGTCAGATCGATCTCTTCGTAGGCACTCAAGTTTTCGCCTCGCTCCGCCGTGAGTGCGCGCAGGGGAAGTGTCCCGTGGGCACTCGCGGAATAAGCGATACCGTCGATGTACTTCGTCACCGTGAGATGGTTCAGACGAATGATGGAGGAGCGCAGCTGCGCCTCGCCCGTCAGCTCATCAAACGATGCCCCGCGTGCGCCGCCATTCCGCGCCGTAATCTTCAGGTCGGCTTCCGGGTCTTGCGTGTAGCCGCCGATATGCAGAGAGAGCGATGCCGTCCCCGTCACATCTTCCTCCACGCCTGCAAAGCGCGTGAAGATCCCGAGCGCAATATCCGTCCCCGTGATGTCCATGTCTGCACGTCCATTGAAATCCGCCATACCGACGGCAGAGAACGACCCAGTCTCCTGCTCACCCGCGAGCTTCCGCACGGTCAGCACGCGGTTCGCAAGCGTGACATCAAGCGCAACATCGCGTATGGGGTAGGAGGCAATCGTGCCCTCCGCGATTGCACCCGTCAAGTCAATCGACGGATTGTCGAGCGTACCGCCGAGCTGCACCGCACTCGTGATGGTGCCCGTAAGGCGATTCTCCTCTTGGTTTGCTAGGGCGAGCAGCGCCGTGACATCCATTTTGTCAATGTCCATCGTACCGCGCAGAGCACGCGTCTCGGTGTCGTAGTGCAGGCGTGCGGTTACGGAGCCGTCCGTCCCCTGACGGAACCCCGTCCGCTCCATCTCTATGATCCCATTTTCATAGTGGACGAAGCCGCGAACCTCGCGCAGCTCCACACCGTTCATCGTGATTGCGTCCGCCTTCAGCTCCCCGCGGAAAATCGGACGGGAAATCGTGCCCCCGACCTTTCCGTTAAAGACGCCGTGCCCCGAGACCTCGTAGGGCAGCTTGTGCTCGAACCGCTTCATATCAAGATCGCGCACCTCTGCATCGAAGTCGAGGATGCCCAGCGTATTGATCGTGCCGTTCAGAACCATGTCCACCATCGGCGAATAGATGTGGAACACCTTCACGCGGATAATGCCGTCATCGAGGAAGTAGTCACCGTCCATACCGGAGAGCACCGCTCCCGCATAGCTTCCGCGATAGAAGTGAACATAGCCGACCGCGTGAGGATTGTCGAGCGTGCCCGTGAACTTGATGATATTGTCGATGTTGCCCGTAATCGGCTGGTCGGGCGCGACAAGTGCCGCCACATCCTCCATACGCGCGCCGATCGTGTCGATCTGGAGGTCGATGCGCCGCTCGCCCGCAAAACCGATCGTACCGTTCACGAGCCAGACCTCACGTCCGCCGCGCTCCATCGAGAAATCATAGATGCCGATTCCCGAGAGTGACCCGTCCGCACGGAAAAGCAGGCTGTCAAACGGCTGATACAGCAGGTCTCCATTCGTCGCCGAGACACGCAGATCCACATGTGGATCCGCCATATCGCCATGTACCTCCCCCGAGAAATCCGCAAGCCCTGAGAAGCTGAGACGCTCGTCGAGTCCATTCAGCAGCGAGAGATCCGCGTGCGCCCCATAGAAGCGCAGGTCGAGCCGGGAGCCGCCCGTGATACGCCCCTCAACGCCAAGCTCCGTATCATTCGGCAGCTTTGCACTGAGAAAGTCAATGCTCAAATCATTCCCGCGCAGGATAAAGGATGCATTCGCGCGCTCCACGGGAATATTGCGGTAAACACCGTCCGAAAGCTCTGCGCTACCGTAGAGCGTGAGCTCTCCGCCGCTCTGCCCATCGACGCCAAAATCGGCGTGCAGCGTACCGTCCAACCCCTCCGGCAGAGACATTTCCGCCGCACGCAGCGCAGCAAGCGAAATACCATCCACCGCAAGATGCGCCGTATAGGTTTCCCTTGCCGTGTCAACGATACCCGCACCCGTAACCTGCCCATCACAGACATCCGCCGTAAGATTTTGAAACGAGAGCATCCCGTCCGCATAGGAGACATCCGCCGCCGCATTTTGAAAGGCAACCTCGTTAACTGCTCCCGCTGCAGTCGATAGATGCCCCTCGGCCATCAGTGCGGCAAGCGTCCCCGTCACATGCACATCCGCCGTCACGGATCCCGTATAGGCACTGTCTGTGAGCACACGATCCACCGCAAAATCTGCCGCCGTCACACAAAGATCCAGATAGGGCGCATCCGCATCCAGACGAATCGTCCCATCCACGCGTGCCTTCTGCTCCTCCGCCTCCGCCGTCGCAGCGACAAAGAGCGTGCGCTCGTTGAAGCGCAGCGCTGCACTCTCCAGCCGCATCTGCGTCCCGTAGACATCCGCTGTCCCCTGCACACCATTCACGCGTCCGTCGAGCGTCATCACACCGTCCACGCGACGCATCTCCATCCGCAGAGAATCCGCATGCAGCGACTCCACGCGCAGCTCCTCCGGCAGACTATTGTCCGGCAGGAGGTGAAGCAGCGGCATAAAGTCCGTATTCGACGAGGTCAGCTGTAGCTCCTGCGTTCCACCGACATACACGCCGCGCACACGCAGCGGAACCCCCGAAAGTGCGCCCGCAAGATCATAGGAAACATCGCTGCGGTCGATGTCCACCGTCCCCGTAATCGCACGCAGATCATACACATTGCCGTTGGTATCGACATTCGCCGTCGCATCCGCAAGGCGGATACGCCCCTCGAACGTGCTTGGCTTGCCATCATCCGCACCAATATCGTCATAGTTCCACGAACCGTCCGCACGCCGCACGACATCCACATGCGCACCCATGAGCAGGATTTCATCAATTGAGGTTTCGGGCGAGGAAAGCAGAGAAAGCAGGCGAAGCGTCACGCGTGCCTCATCGGCACGGAGCACAGCCTCCGCCTGCTTATCGTAAATTACAACATCATTCAGATCCAGTTCGTGCAGGGATCGTATCTCCACCGCACCGATGTGCACAGCCGTCCCCAGCTTCTGCGCCATGAAACTCTCTGCCATCCGCCCCGCCTCAGCCATAAACGACTGGGCACGTACGATGTGGATGAGGACTGCCGCACAGATAAGGACAGCGGCAAGCACCAGAGTCCCAACACACGCTTTCCGCCTCATAGAAACCTCTTATTTATTCATCTCCGCCTCATAGGCAGCATTTGCCGTATTCACACGCGCAGCAGCCGTCACTGCGGCATCCATGGGTGCACGCATGGCAGCAGGGCGCACCTCTGTCCCCTTCGGCGTAGCAAAGAACGCATCGTCGTGCAGCCGAGCCTCCACGCGCGCGGCGGAAGCACGTTTTCCCTCCGCCTCCGCCGCACGATAGCGTACAGCATCGAGATCGACAGGTATCCCCATCGCATTGTCAAGGCGTGCCTTACTCGTATTGTAACTGTAGAGAGCGGTCGAGTAATTCATGCGTGCGATCGTCAGATTATCGGAGGAACGCATCACCTCGAGATTCGTCCCGACGCCGGCATTGTAGCGAACGCGGGCAATGTGATAGTCCTCTTCCGCCTTCTTGACCGCCGTCTCCGTCGTCGCGATATTCTGCTCCGCCGCACGCAGATTCAGATACGCCGTGTGGACATCGAGACGGATTTTCTCATCCGTCGCCGCGAGAGCCTCCTCGGCTTTTCGGAGGGTTGCCTTTGCCGCATCGACCCGTGCCGCCGTCACACCATTGTCGAAGATATTCCATGACGCACTCACGCCTGCCGCCCACTGATTGCTGCTCGTGTGATCGTCCTGAAAGGGACGCTCCCCCGCAATGGAGCGCGAGGCCGCAGCATTCACCGTCGGATGGTAGCCCGCCTTTGCCGTGCGCACCCCCTCCTCTGCCCGCTTCACGGCATAGAGCGCCGCCGCACCGTCCGCGCGGTAGAGCAGCGCATAGTCCGTGCAGTCGTCCAGCGTGGGCGCATAGTCCGTATAGCGCAACTCATCGTTAATCGTGAGCGTCGTATCCGTCGGCACGCCGATCACATTGTTCAGCGTCGCCACAGCGACCTCATAGTTGTTCCGCGCCGTCGTCAGATTCTGCTGCGCGTTCGCGAGCTCTACCTCCGAGGCGAGCACGTCCGCACGCGCCACCGTACCCACGCGGAACTGCGCGTTCACATCCGCAAGATGCGACTGCAGCGTCGCCACCGTATCCTCACGCACCTTCACCAGATTGCGCGCCTGCAAGATATTGAAATAATCCACTGTCGCCGTCAGACGGATCGCCTGCTTCGTCTGCTCGAGTGTAAAATCCGCCGCATTCAGCCCATAGCGCGCCGCCTTCCGCTGTGCGTTCAGCGCGGCATTATAGATGGGCATCGAGATCGTGCCCGTATTGCCGTAGTTATAGTCGTAATTTTTGCCCGTCATGCGCGCCTGTGCGTACGCCTCGCCGCCAATGCGGTTCGCCGTCGCCGACCACGTCAGCGTCGGTCCCATTGAACGGTTCGCCTGTGCGAGCGCGGCATCTGCCGCGTCCACATCCGCGAGAGCCTCTTTGATCGTGCGGTTATTCTCAAGAGCCATCTCGACCGAGCGCGTGAGATCCACCTGCATCGTCTGTGCCGACGCCGTGCCTGTGAAAAGCCCAACTGCTGCAGTCAGAGCGAGAGCACGCACAAGGCGCCCCGCAAAACGTCCCCTATTCTTCAAAGCCATTTCCTCCTCGACCGCTGACGGGATATATCCGAACGGCGGGCTGCTCCATGGATAGCCAACACAATGAAATCGTATTGACAGGTTCTCTCATTGTATCAGTTCCCCTGTTTTTTTTCAAATAAATTTATCCTTAGGTGCAAAAACGCCGCCGCACGGATTTGTGCAGCGGCGTTGGTATCATTCATAACGAAGTTCTCCTCATGTGCCCGTATGCAGCATAGGGAAATCAATTTTGGGGTACTTTTCCTTTGCTGTCGCCCGCTTTTTAGAATAGTCCAATATCGTGAACCCGACGATCTCATTGCTGTCCTCATCACGATTCACATAGATGCCGGGCACTTCTTCATCTGCAAAGGCATTGTGTTGATCGCCCATAAATACATGAAGCACATCATGTCGCTCATCATATTTATTGATCTGCTGTGTTGCCATCGTATATAACCTCCTCCGCAAGGCAGTTCACCTTTAATTTATTGATCGGATTCCATGTCACCACTTCACGCGGATTGGTATTTTTTTCGACAATGACCGTTAGCCCGCGAATTTTAACACGCCCATCCTCCGAAACTAAGACAAAATCGAGATACATAAGCCGTTCTTGATCCGCTCTCGCATTCATTTGTATGATAAAGCGAGGATGTTCAATCACTGCTTTTGCCTGTTCTCCGTACAATCGTCTCTGTACCCCATCTTCCTCGCGGTGATCTCCTATGATATGAGTATTGTAAGTAGCTCTTTTTAGCACAACCTCATGCCGTTGAGGATCAACCGCCCTCCAGAGAATGTCCGAATCATCAGCCCTCACGTTTCCACCGCCTATCTTCCGTATATCTAAGGAATCGCTGATAATATGAAGTCCGTCGGATTGGTGCAGATTTTTTGTCCTGTCAAGGAGACAAACCGGACGCATAGCATAGACTATGTGGAGGATTTGTCGACACAGACAGGGCGAAAAAGATGTGCTAAGACGGCGGTGCTGAATTTATCAGTGCTTCCCTAACATTATATCAGCAAAGACCACGCACCGCAACACAAAAGCCGCCGCCCCAAAAGGAAGGCGACGGCTCAAAAGAAAAAGTTACCGCTTCATGTTAATCAGCGTCTCAAGCATCTCGTCGGAGACGGTGATGATCTTGGAGTTGGACTGGAAGCCGCGCTGCGTGATAATCATGTCGGAGAACTGGTCGGCGATGTCGACGTTGGACATCTCGAGTGCGCCCGGTGTCAGCTTTACGCCGAAGTCGGTCGCCGTCTTGATATTCGCCACGCCCGAGTTGTTCGACTCACGGTAGAGGCTGCCGCCCTGCTTCTCGAGCGCCGTTGTGTTGTTGAACTGTGCAACAGCAACCTGTGCCTCGACCTGCCGCACACCGTTCGTATACGTCCCGGTGAGCTTTCCTGTGCTGTCAAATGTCACCTTTGACAGTGTCCCTGCAGCGTGTCCGTCTGTGGTGCCGACAATCGTACTCGTCCCGGCATACTGCGTCACCGCCGAAAGATCGACCGTCACCTCCTGTGTGCCAAACGATCCATTCGTCAGCGTCATTTTGAATGTACCTCCGCCGCTGAGAAGTGCCCCCGATGTGGAGAACTTCATCTTCACAGGCGTGAGCGTTACCGTCGTCGTGCTTCCATCCGCCTCCCGAATCGTAGTCGTCGTGCCCGTGACATCCTTGCCGTCAAGCCCGACCGTCCACTCGTTTCCATCGTCAGTCGTCGCGCCCGATCCCCTTTTCGTCATCGTGTAGAACAGGGGAATGGAGTGCTTATTCCCGAGCGTATCGTATACGGAGATCAGCGTCGTTACCGGAAGACTATGTCCGACACGGTATGTACCGCTTGTCACCGTCGTCTTTGTCCCATCGGACAGCGTGACCGTCAGGGGTTTGTCCTTCGTCGCAGTTGCTTCTTTTGCGTCCTCAATAGAATCTACCGTAACATTTTTCTTCGATTGGACGGCTTTAATTTCCTTCTTCACATCGACACCGGTGATTTTATACATCTGATTCAAACTCTGGACCGTTGTATGGACAAGATGTCCGCCGGCATCTGTATAGCTGTAGTGATCACCGACATTATACGTCTTTCCGGGACCGGGGGGTGTTGCTCCCGGATCATCCATATGCACTGTGCCGTCTGCCAACGTGACCTGAACGGGATTATCCTTTGTCGCCGTAGCAGATCCACTCGTAATGGAAGCTCCCTTATAATAATCGCCGATCTTATACGTTCCCGTTGTGAGCTTTCCAATAATCTTTGTGCCGGCACCGTCTTTCACCGTAAGATCAACCGGCGATGCCGCCGTTGCCGTTACGGACTCACCTGCTGCAAGAGGAACCATACCGTAGCCATCCCCGACGTCGATATTGCCGGTGCCATCGCCCACACGAAGGTTCGCCCCATCCCCTTCTTTCGAGACAACAGACATATTGTCGATCTTATAGGTATGTTCATATCCTACAATCTTGGACGTAACCGGTGTCCCCGTACCGCCGGTGCTCACATAGCTGTAATAATCCGTGCCCACCTGATAGGTTTTCCCGGGGATATTCGACACATCATGCACTGACCCATCGGCAAGCTTTAATTTCACCGTCTCACCGGCAACCGTAGTAATACTGCCGGACGTCCCTTCCCTCGTAGCATTACCACCAATCTGATACGTTCCCGTATTGAACTCGCCGCCAACACCGGACGCCGAATAGGCACGCACGGTTGTATTCGCGTTCGCTGTCGCAGACTGCCCCACCATCGTGTTGTTGAGATCGTAGCCATATTTATAATTTGTGCCGGTGGTATTTTTATCAAACGTCCGCGTCGTCCCATCCGCGAACGTCACTGTCACAGGCGAATCGTTCTTGCTTACTGTTACGGTATCCCCTGCAGTCCTATAATCCTGTACCGTGGAGGAATACGCATCGCCAACCTTCCACGTCGCAGTACCCGGCACCTGTACTGTTGAGCCATCCGACAGTGTCAATGTCCGCATGGCACCTCCGCCCGCCAGCTTCGTAACCGTCCGCGTCGCACCGTCCAGATTATTCGTATAGGTCGCCCGCTCGGTCGCCTTTGCACTCATCGTCTTTCCTGCGGGGATGACAATATCCTGCGTGGCGCTCGACGTATTGAGCGAGCCGTTATTTGCCATCCACCCCTGCACGCGGTATCCGGAGCCGGGCATCACATAGTTGCCCTCTGCATCGAACTCGAATGCGCCGTTGCGCGTGTAGAAACGCTCCTGACCGCGATTGACGACAAAGAGACCATTCCCCGTCATCGCAAGGTCGGTGTTTTTGCCCGTCTGCTGCACCGAGGCATCGCCAAAGAGCAGGTCAACACTCGACACGCTTGTTCCAAGTCCGACCTGCTTCGGGTTCACACCGCCAATCGAGCCTCTCTCCGGTGCGGATGCCCCCGAGAGTGTCTGCGAGATCATATCTGCGAATGTGACGCGACTCGCCTTGAATCCTGTGGTGTTAACGTTCGCAATGTTGTTACCGACGACATCCATACGGGTATTGTGACTCTTTAGCCCCGACACACCCGAGAACATTGAACGCATCATAACTGCATCTCTCCCTTGAAATCTCTATAGAATTGCTGCGCTGTCAATATTGGTAAATATGTTTTCCTTCGCGCTTGCCTCATCGACTGCCGTGATAACGGTGCGATTCTTTACGCTGATGACCATCGCAAGCCCGCGGCTCATGTAGACAAGCGCGTCGCGTACCCCCTTCTCCTCCATACGGTCGACTGCTGCATCAAGTCGCGTGAGATCGTCCGCCGTGAGGCTGACACCGCGCTGCTCAATGCGCGCCTTCGCGTGTGAGGAGAACTTCGTTCGCCCACCGACCTCGGCGAGCAGAGCCTCGAAAACATTCGTGGGTAGAGACGCTCCCTGTCCCCTGCCGACGCGTGCGCTTCCTTGCTCGGCGCCCCCTTGTACAGCAGGTTGTATCTTCATTTTTCCGCCTTTCACTTTTATAACATATTTTATAACATATTTTTACACACACTATATCGTATGTTTTATATCTAAACTTAAATGAATTATAGACAGGTTTTACATCATCACGTCCAACATATATTTTGTAGTGCCTCATAGATACACTAATGATGAGGTGATACATATGAACAAAAAACTGATGATAACCAAAAGAAAACGCGGAGAGGACGGGCACAAGACCCTGTCCATCCGCGTTCGGGAAGATATTATCAATCGACTTGACGCACTCGCCGATGAGACGGGACGCTCGCGCAACGAGCTCATCGGTCTGCTCCTCGACTTCGCCATCGACAACAGCGAGGTTGTCGCCGAGAAATAATTTTTCTTGTATTACAGTACGGTATGCGCTATTCTATAGAAAGACGTAATTTTTTGAAAACTCATGTGTAAGGAGGTCTCCCATGTACGAACACATTAAATTATCCCTTCAGGACGGTATCGCAACAATCACGATCGACCGCACTGCCTCGAACAATGCGCTCGACGCGCAGATGTTCCGCGACCTGATTGCGGCAGTGGAACACTGTGACGCAGATGACGCGGTGAAGGTTCTCATCGTCACGGGCGCGGGCAAGAACTTCTCCGCCGGCGGTGACATCAAGGAGATGGCATCGTTCGACTTCATCAGCTATGATCTCTCCATTCTGACAGGGCAGGCATCGCTTTCCTTGCGTAAATGCTCGAAGCCCGTGATTGCGATGGTGAACGGTGCGGCGGCAGGAGCCGGCTGCGGGATTGCGCTCGGCGCGGACTACCGCATCATGACGGAAAAGAGCTGTCTCCTCACAGCGTTCTCGAATGTCGCGCTCCCCGGTGATACGGGGTGTATCTACCATCTGAAACAGATCGTCGGACTCGCAAAGACGATTGAGCTGATGGCACTGAGTGCGCCCGTCTATGGCGAGGAGGCGCTGCGTCTCGGGCTTGCGACACGGCTTGCCCCCGAGGGAAAACTCGAAGAGGAGACACGCGCCTTCGCCACAAAGCTGCTGCGCCGTCCGCTCGGCGCACTCGCGATGCAAAAGCAGCTCTACTATGAGGTGTTCTACCGCGACTATATGGCGTACAGCCGCCTCGAGGCGGAGAATCTCGCAAAGGCGGGTGCATCCGCTGACCACCGCGAGGCGGTGACGGCATTTATTGAAGGACGAAAGCCGAAATTTAACCAATAAAAAAACAGCCGAGAGGCTGTCATAGAAAATCAACAAAGAAAAAACCTCATGAAACAACACACATTGTTCCATGAGGTTTTTTTACTGCCATGACATATGCAATTTTCGTCCCTGAGCCGCACAATCGGACAGATAGAGGTTGATGAGCGTCTGGTAGGGAATTCCAACCTCTGCGGACTGCGCCTTGAAGTAGGCTACCGCTTCGTTATTGATGTTGATCGTGATCTGTTGTCTGAGACGTTTGGTATAGGGATTTTTGCGTGGATTCAAGCTCATAATATCGTATTCTTCTCTCATGTTCATAACCTCCCTACTAAATTATCCCAATATATTTGCTTCTCATACTTCGTCGCTTTTCTCGCCGAAATAATTCGTATAACATCCTCGTCGCGATAACAATGACTGACAATACAGAACTTCCCCGTATCTGTCGCGCCGATGATGAGAAATCGCTCCTCCCCAACAGAGTGATCGGGATCATCAAAGAGAATGGAATCATCATCGTAAAACACTGTCTCCGCTTCTTCAAAAGATACGCCATGTTTCTTCTGATTGGAGAGGTTTTTTGCTTCATCCCATGTGATGTTCATACCTATCATTATATTATACATATATTCTACCGCCCGTCAATCAAAACTCCTGACGCACGCCCGTATAGAAGGCACGGTGCTTGCTGTCGTTCACATCGTTCCACTCGCCAAAGAGGTAGGTGCTGTCCTTCAGCTGATACTGTGCACGCAGACGGAGGGTAGGATCGTTCGGGTCATAGGCATCGGCGGAGAATTTGAATTTGTCCCCCGCATAGGCATCGACACCGACGCCCGCCGCGCCTGCGACGACACCCGCGCGCGCACCGAAGGAGGTGCCGCGCGTGCCGACCTGCGCGCTCACCTTATCACCACCGCCGATGTCGTCCACGCCGAAGGTCGCATACATGCCTTTACTTTCACCGACATCGAGGTTGAAGTTCGTGCGCCAGTCGTCCGCCTTGCCGCTGTACATGGCATCGACCTTTGGTGTGATCTTGACATTCTGCAGGCGTCCCATGAGACCGCTTGCCTTGTCTGTCATCGTGCGTGCATTGTGAATGAGGGCACGCGCGTCCTCCTGTGTCTGCTTGTCAGCCGCAACGGACTCGATCCCCTCCGCGATCCGCAGCATACGTTCGGAGGTCTCCGTGATGTTCGTGAGCGTCTTTTTCAGATTCTCCGCCGTCTGAGGATCCGCACCGACGGTTTCAAGGTTCGTCATGATGCGCTCGACGCTCGCGGTGGTCTGCGCGAGGTTCGCCGACATCGTATTCATATGCGCAAGCATTTCGTGCAGATTGCCGCGATTCTCGTTCGCCATCTGTTCGAGCGTCGCGGTCAGCCCGTCAAGGTGTGCCGTCATCTGCTCCATGTTGACGACAAGCTGCACCATCGAGGTCTGGAAGCCGGGAGCACCGACAATGTTGTTGATGGATGTGAGCATCGCCTCGACCTGAATAATCATCTTGTTCAGCTCAGTGAACATGGTATCCATGCCCATCTCGTTCTCGCCGTAAAGGTAGTCACCATTCACATAAAAATCGGCATTGGACGAGGGGGTGATAATGACGAATTTATCCCCCATGATGCCGGGCTGCCCGATGGTGATGGACGAGCCACGCGGGATCTTCACACCGTCCTGAATCCGCATGGAGACGGTGACGCCCGTGCCGTCGCTGACGATCTCCTCGACCTGCCCGATGGGAACGCCCGCAAGGAGTACCTGTGCCTCGGGGTTCAGCCCGATGGCGCGCCCAAAGCCCGCATAGAGCATGTAGTCCGCAGTGCCGCCCAGACGCAAGCCGCCAAAGAAGATGACGACAGCGATGAGGAGCGCAACGCCCCCGAGTGTGAACGCTCCGACCTTTGCCTCTGAACTCATGCCCCTGTCTCCCTTCGATGGTGCAGCGTACGGAAAAATGCCTGCACGCGCTCATCTGCAATATCCTGAAAGCGCTCCGCCGTATCCACGGCGATGAGCTCCCCATCGTAAATCATGGCAATGCGGTCGGCAATGCGGCTCGCACTCGCCATATCGTGCGTAACGACGACGGAGGTCACGTCAAGTTTCTTCTGCATATCAATGATGAGTTCGTCGATCTTTGCCGTCATGATGGGATCGAGCCCCGAACTCGGCTCGTCGTAGAAGATGATCTCGGGGTCTGTTGCAATCGCACGCGCGAGCCCCACGCGCTTTTTCATGCCGCCCGAGAGTTCCTGCGGCATCATCTGCGCTGCGTCGGGCAGTCCCACGAGTGCAAGTTTCTCCGCCACAATGCGCGCAATTTCATCCGCACTCTTTGTCGTATGTTCCCGCAGTCCGAAGGCGACGTTTTCCCCGACGCTCATGGAGTCAAAGAGTGCAGAGTACTGGAAGACCATGCCCATGCGCAGGCGCACGCGGTCGAGGGCATCCTCCGTCATGGCCGTGATGTTGTCGCCGCCGATGTAGATTTCTCCCGATGTCGGGCGATCAAGTCCGATCATCAGGCGCAGGAGGGTGGACTTACCCGAGCCGGAGCCGCCGATGATGGCGATGGTCTCACCTTTCTCGATGGTGAGGCTGATCCCCTTGAGTGCTTCCTTGTCCCCGAAACACTTTTTGACGTTGCTCAGTCGTATCATAACGTGTCCTCAGAACAAGAAGAACGTCAAGACGGCGTTCAGAATAAAAATGACGATAATGGAAGTGACAACGGTCTGCATGGTCGCCTTGCCGACCCCCTCTGCGCCGCTTGGCGCGTTCAGCCCGTAGTGGCAGCCGAGGACGGCGATGACATTGCCGAAGAAGATCGCCTTGATAAGTCCGCCCGTCATATCGTACATAAGTGCAAACTGTGTGATGGAGTGCGTGAAGGTGTAGGGTGAGATGCCCGAATAATGCACGGCAGTAAGGTAGCCGCCGAGGACGCCGATCACGTCGCCGAAGACGGTGAGGATCGGAACGACGATCATGCACGCGAGCATGCGCGGCACGATGAGATAGCCCACGGGACTGACCGCCATCACGCGCAGCGCGTCGATCTGCTCCGTGACCTTCATCGTGGAGACCTCCGCCGTGATCGCTGCGCCCACGCGCCCCGCGCAGACGACACCGACGAGGACGGGGCCAAGCTCGCGCCCGATGCCGATGGCAATGACCGCACCGATGGTACTCTGCGCTCCGTAGCGAATGAACTCATGCGCGATCTGGAGTGTGAGCACGATGCCCGTGAAAAGGAGCGTAAGCCCCACGATAAGGAGGGAATCCGCGCCGAGATGCGCCATCTGGTAGACGATGCTCCGCATACGCAGCCCCCGCGTGACCTGCCGCATGGTCTCCCCATAGAGGAGCGTAATGCGTCCGATGTTCGCGAGGTGCGTGAGGACGAAGCGTCCGACGAGCTCGAATATGCGCTGCATGGATTCCCTCCTTTCGTAGATTTTGTATGCCCCCACCACCGCAAGCGGTCTCCCTCCCCCGTCATAGAGGAGGCTTAGGTTGCGACGTATCGATGCGATGTCCCTAAGCGAACCCTAGTGGAGCAAGTGAGGAAAGTGTGCGGTACGCCCCGGCGGATTTCTTTCGTCCAAGCGAAGCGCGTTTAAGAAGTCCGCCGGTATTTGAGCGTACAAGCACACGATCACTTGCGCAACGAGGCGTTCGCGTGGGACATTGCACGAGCCAAACAAAAATCACCTATTGAATTTCTCCGCCTCTGCACGCGCGAGTTCGTCACAGCGTTCGTTGCGCGGATTGCCCGCATGCCCCTTGACCCAGTGAAACTGCACGCGCCGTGCGGCAAATGCCGCGTCGAGCTGCATCCAGAGATCCTGATTGAGCACGGGCTCTCCGTCCGCCTTCTTCCACCCGCGCTTTTTCCACGCGGGCAGCCAGAACTTCGTGAATGCGTTCTTCAGGTACTGACTGTCGGTATAGAGTGCGACACGTGCCCCCTCCGGCACGGCGTTCATTGCCTCCAGTGCCGCCGTCAGCTCCATGCGGTTGTTCGTCGTCGCGGGGTCGCCGCCGCTCTTCTCCGTGACCGTGCCCGTTGCGACCGTCTCAATGACAGCAGCCCAACCGCCCGCGCCGCCGGGATTGCGGAGACACGAGCCGTCCGTGTGGATGATATAGTCCGCGTCAACGGTTTCTTCGACGGGCGACACGGATGATTTTTTCGCGGCTGCGCCGCTCTTTGCAGCACGCGGCGCAGATAAATCCGCCGCACCATCCAGCCAGTCACGCGCCTCCGCCTCGGTCGTAAAACCCTTATACACTGCGCCCTGAAAGCCCTGCACCTGCGCGGAGCACTCCGCCCAGACGGTGAAAATCCCTGTTTTGCGACCGCGTTTCACGGCGTAATATTTCTTTGCCACAGTATGTCCTTTAGTCTTTACGAAGAATGTTCCAGCGTCACATTCCTTACGCGCTCCACGCGAACGCTTAGTTACGCAAGTGATCGCGTACTCGTTCGCCTAAATACCGGCGCACTTCTTAAACGCGCTTCGCTTGAACGAAAGAAGTACGCCGGGAGCGAGTCGCACGCTTTACTCACTTGCTCCACTAGGGTTCGCTTAGGAGCAACGTAAGGAACAAAATCCCTTCGCCTGTAACTTCACCTTTAGTACGAGTACCGATAGCCAATCGAGAGTCCGATGCCGTTGTAGCCTGGATTCTTCGTCCGCTGTCCGTTCGACACATGATGTCCGAGATAGGCGACGCTGAGTGCGTTGCGGTCGTTGAATTTGTACGTCACGCGTGGGCCGATCCGCCACATAAAGCCGTAGTTGCGCGTATGTGCGGGATGCACGTCGTTGTAGACGAGAATGCCTCCCGTTGCATCGAAGGATGCCTCCCATTTCGAGCCGAGCGGCTTCGTCCAGCGCACCATGTACGCGGGTCCTGCACCGACGGCGGACGAGTCGAGGCGTACGTCGGGCGTATCCTTCTCCACCCACGAGCCGACGGCACGCGAGACGGTCAGCCCCCAGTGGAGCGACATCCCGTGCATCTCCTTGTACTGGCGAAATACGTGCAAGTTGTATAGGTCGATGTAACGCCGCTCGCCCCGATGCTCCAGATAGTCCATCTGGATCTCAGCTTTTTTATCCGATTCAGAGGAATTGCCCATGTGCATCTGCATCGTATGCCCGTCCGCCTCTGTGTGTGCAGCCGCTGCCGTCCCCGCAGCACTCAGCGCGAGCACAGCTGCGACTACCGTCATTTTCGCTTTGAAAAGAGTCATATCCGTCACCTCCAACGTGTAAAAAGCTCCGCCTCGATGCCGAGACGATCGAGGATCTTTCCCACCATCATGTTGACGAGATCGTCCAGTGTCTCAGGGCGATGGTAAAAGCCCGGTGCGGCGGGCATGATGACCGCGCCCGCACGCGCGAGCCGCAGCAGATTCTCGAGGTGAATCTCGTGCATGGGCGTCTCGCGCGGCACGAGGAGAAGCCGTCGCCCCTCCTTCAGCGTCACGTCCGCCGCACGCGTGAGAAGATCGTCCGTCACGCCGTGGGCGATTGCGCCCGCCGTCTTCATCGAGCAGGGCAGGACGACCATCGCATCCATGCGGAACGAGCCACTGGCGATTGCCGCGCCCACGTCCTCGTTTGGATAGAGGACGTGGGCGCGCCGCGCAAGCTCCTCCATCGTCACACCGCACTCGTAGTCCAGCACGCGCTGTCCGCTGTCCGTGATGACAGCGTGCACCTCGATGCCGCATTCACGCAGTACATCGATCAGGCGGACGGCGTACACACTGCCGCTCGCCCCCGTGATGCCGACAATCAGCTTTTTCATCGAATGACCGTAACCCCGCCCATATACGGCACGAGTGCCTTCGGTACGAGAACGGAGCCGTCCGCCTGCTGATTGTTCTCAAGGATTGCCGCCACCGTACGCCCGACAGCGACACCCGAGCCATTCAGCGTATGGAGGAACGCCGGTTTTGCTCCGCGCTCGGGACGATACTTGATGTTTGCGCGGCGCGCCTGATAGTCCGTGCAGTTCGAGCAGGACGAGATCTCGCGGTATTTGTCCTGCGCGGGCATCCAGACCTCGATGTCATACGTCTTTGCCGAGGTAAAGCTCATGTCGCCCGTGCAGAGCTGCACGACACGGTACGGCAGTTCGAGCGTCTTCAGCACATCCTCCGCCGCCTCCACCATCGTCTCCAGCTCGTCCCAACTCGTCTCGGGCGTGACAAATTTGATCAGCTCCACCTTGTTGAACTGATGCTGACGGATCAGCCCGCGCGTGTCACGTCCCGCACTCCCCGCCTCCGCGCGGAAGCACGCCGTATAGGATGTATAGTACTCGGGCAGCTGCTCCGCGTCGAGAATCTCATTGCGGTGGTAGTTCGTCGTCGGCACCTCCGCCGTCGGCACAAGGTAGTAGTCGAGCCCGTCGAGCTTGAACATATCCGCCGCGAACTTCGGCAGCTGTCCCGTCCCGACCATACTGTCCGCGTTGACAATGTACGGCGCGAGCATCTCCGTATAGCCATGCTTCTCCGCGTGAAGATCCATCATGAAGTTGATGCACGCGCGCTCGAGCCGTGCGCCGAGTCCCTTGTAGAACGTAAAGCGCGCGCCCGTGACCTTTGCCGCACGCTCCGCATCGAGTACCCCGAGTTTTTCCCCAATGTCCCAATGTGCCTGCGGCTCGAAGTCAAATGTGCGCGGTGTCCCCCAACGGCGCACCTCGGGATTCTCCGTATCGTCCTTGCCGATCGGCACATCCGCCTTCGGCATATTCGGAATCTGCAGCAGGAGGTCGCGCAGCCTGCCCTCCACCTCGCGCAGATCCTCGTCGAGCGCCGTGATCTCATCGCCGAGAGCGCGCATCTCCGCGACCACATCGTCTGCACTCTCACCCGCCTTCTTGCGCACGCCGATCTCCTTCGAGACGGCATTGCGGCGCGCCTTCTTCTCCTCCACGTCCTGCAAAATCGTGCGGCGGCTCTCCTCAAGCGCCGTGAACGACGAGAGATCGAGAGAATTGCAGCGGTGCTTCAGCATTTCCTGCACTGCGGGCAGATTCTCGCGCACGAATTTCATATCCAACATTAAAATCACTCCATCATATAATTTGTTATCTGTTATCATAGTACAAAGGGCGCACTTTGTAAAGAAAAGACCACCTTCTTCATCCGCGTTTCACAGACTTGTAGTAAAATCTCGTAAAAAGGAGAGCTCTTTCATGAAAATTTTACCGTGGGAGGGAAGTACGGTCTTCCCCGCCCTCTGCAATACACTGCTTGCATGGCGCAAATCCGCACCCGATGTGCGCGACCTTCCGTGGCGCGACGAGCCGACGCCCTATCACGTCTGGATCTCCGAGATCATGCTCCAGCAGACGCGCGCCGCCGTCGTGCGCGCCTACTATCTGCGCTTCCTCGGCGCGCTGCCGCGCGTCTCTGACCTCGCCGCCGTGGATGATGATGCGCTCATGAAGCTCTGGCAGGGGCTCGGCTACTACAGCCGCGCACGCAATCTCAAACGCGCGGCACAGGTGATTGTGACGGACCACAACGGCGCGCTGCCGAACGACTTCGACGCGCTGCTCACGCTCCCCGGCATCGGACGGTATACGGCGAGCGCAATCGCGTCCTTTGCTTACGGACAGCCGCGCCCAGCCGTCGACGGCAACTTCCTGCGTGTCGCCGCGCGCATCACGGCGAATCCCATCGACATCGCCAAAAATTCGACAAAACGCGCGCTCGAAGCCGCGCTCACCCCCTCCTATCCGCGCGGACGCGACGCTGGGCTTCTCAACGAGGCATTTATGGATCTCGGCGCGACCGTCTGCCTGCCGAACGGTGTGCCGCTCTGTCATGCGTGCCCCGCCGCCCGCCTCTGCCTCGCGCACGACCGCAGCACGGAGCAGGACTACCCTGTCAAAACCGCAGGAAAGGCGCGCCGCAAGGAGAAGCGTACCGTCCTCCTCCTCTCCTGTGACGGCCACATCGCCATACGAAAAAGACCCGCGCAGGGACTCCTCGCAGGTCTTTGGGAATATCCGAATCTCGATGGGAAGCTGACGAAGCGAGCCGTACGCGCACATCTCGAAGCGCAGGGTTATCACGTCCTCGATATTGCACCGCTCCCGCCCGCCCGCCACATCTTCTCTCATATCGAGTGGGAACTCACGGGCTGGAAGGTCATGGTCGCTGCGCAAAACGAGCCGCCGCTGATGGCAGCAGAGAACAACGAGACTGCCCCTTCCGCCCTCCTCTGGGTACGCCGCGATGAGCTCGCCGAACGATACAGCATCCCCGCAGCATTCGGCTACTTCTCACCACAGAACTGAGCACGTCCCTGCATCACTGCTTTTTGAGGATCTTATCCACCATCTCAAACGCCAGCGGAGCGAGATGGGCAAGCTGATTGCGCGCATTTTTCAGCATCTCGATCTCTTTGAGCGCTGTCTGCGCACATTTAATCTCCGCGCGCGCCGCAAGATACGCGAGTGCACCGATCTCGACTTCCTCCGGTATCTTGCCCAGTGCCTCAAGCTGACCGCGCAGCTTTTCGACATAGTGCTGCCGCCGATCCTCGATCACGGGAAAGACCTGCTTCACCTGCGTGCGCCAGATCAGCTGCGGAATATCCTCCGCAATCCCCGAGATGTCAAACGGACGCCCATCACTGTGCAGCTCTCCCTCTGCAATCTGCTGCAGCACGCCCTGCGGGTCGCGCAGGAACGCCATGCCTCGTTTGCTGCACGCCGCCGAGAGCTCGATATCATCACCGCAGAGCGTCGCCGCGAGGCTGGCAAGGTAACCCTTGAGATGACGCTGTTTGATCCCATCCGATGCCGCGAGTATAGCAAATGCATAGCGGTCAAACTCCGTGATCTGCTCTGTGAGCGTATAGTAGGGTATGCCCCGTCGTCCACGGCATTTGTCACATTCCTCGGAAAGCACGAGGATGAAGCTCGGGCGCGGGGCATTCTTGCGCGCGAAGCCCTGATACGCGCTGATGAAGTCCACCCACGCAATCGCATCCTCTGCGCGCACGATCTCGATCCATAGAATCGCCGTGTGCAGCACATTCTCCTCTTTGGCAAGAAACTCCGCATAGGACATTGTACTGCGATAGTCGAGCTGCCGCTCTTCCTTGCAATAGTGCGTGAACAGATAGTGTCCCGGCTCATCCTCCGGGCATTGGATGCGCCGCAGAGAGCGATCCGGGATATCCGCGATCTTCTCCTCGACAATCTGCGGGAGCGCGTCGCGCCACGGTGCACCGAGCGGCACGACGAGCACCATGCTCCGCTCCTCGTGAATGCCGTCCGCAATCTCCCGCACGTAGCGCGTAGCGTTTGGAATATTACCCCACCATATTCGTTCCATCTGAATCCTCCTCCATGTAGGTCAGCAGTGCTTCCTCGAGCTTGTCTCGTGTGCCCATCAGCTGAAAGAAATTGTAGCGTGTGAAGAGATATCGACCGTTCGCCGTTCGGCGCAGGACGTTGAGTTCGCGCAGCTCCTCCATCAGCGCGCGAACCTTCTCAATCGGAAGCGCCAGCATTCTGGCGATGCCGAGATCCTGTCCGAGCATGAGGATGTCCTCGGGGAGATAGCCGCTCTGATCGTTGCGGTCATAGTACAGAGACGCCATGAGAATCGCAATAATGTGATAGTAGCAGTCCTCATCGACGCGTAGCGTGATATCGAATTTATTGTAAATATCACGCTGAAAATCGCTCTCGGCGAGGACTTTTTTGATGTGCTTTTCGCTGATGTCATAGGGCGGCGACCCCGCCTCATCATAGCCCGCATAGTCCTTCTTCATCGCCTCGAGCAGCTTGTAGCAGTAGAGCTGGATCAGCCCTGGGAAATAATTCGTTGTCGCGAGAATCGTGGAGACCAGAGCCTGCTTCTCTGCGGGGAAGCGCAGCCCGAGGCAGGCAAGGGGCACTTCGAGCAATTCGCGCGCCTCCATGACGCTGAAGGGGCGCACCGTGTAGGATTTCAGATGCGCAAGCACGCTGTTGTTGCTAAGCGCCTCCTTGTCAAAACGGACGACGTTACGCAGTCCCGCAATCACGAATTTGAACCGCTCCTGCCCAATGGTTTGGATGTTTTTCAATTCCTCGAACGGACGATAGTCCACTGCCTTGCAGCTCTCGATGAAGGCATCCGCCTCGTCGATGAGCAGCAACAGATACGGAATCCTCTGCTCTTCATCCTGCAGCCGCAGATGAATCGCGCGCGCGAGCTCTGCCCAGTCCCGCGTCTCAAAGGGCTCTGTAAAGATCCTGCGGTCTGAAAGAGCTCGCGAAATGCGCAGCGCCGCCTCCCCTACATCGCAGCTTTTGATATCGATCATCAGCCCACAGCTGCCGTCGCCAAGGCGGTTGACACTGCGCTCCGCCATGCGCAGCAGCGCAGATTTCCCAAGTTGGCGTCCGCCGTAAATGATGTTCTCGCCAAGCGGATGGATGATCTTATCGAGCGCCTCCTTCCGTCCAATGAACATTTCGGGGGGCATGGCGTTGACTGCATCCGGAATGTACGGCTGGTAGAACGTATACGGCATCGTGATCGAAAAGAGCATCTGCGGGAGCTTCGTCTCCTCGTAATGCTCCGCAATGTACGCTGCAACGACGCGGTCAACCAGAGCAAAGGCACATCCCGGAATCTCGCTTTTGGTCTTGCGCGCGAGGCGGTTACGCTGATCCTTGGACAGTGCATAGTCGAGCAGCACAATCGTATGCTTCGCCGTGCCGATCTCATTGAATTTTGCGATGAGCGCATCCGCATCGAACCTGCCGTAGAGGCAGATCACGCGGAAGGGCGCGCGAGCCCCCTTCGATCCAAAGGCGGCAAAGGGATGGGAGAAGCTGCGCCGCCCACCTGCCGCCTCCGCGAGGAGCACCTCGTACTGCTCCGTCTTCGCCATGCGTGGAATGGCGCGCACGTTGGAAATCGAAAATCCAAGTTGCTGCAATAGAGCGCGAATGCGCTGCACATCCATTGTTCCACCCGGCTGAAGCCATGATTCGACGAGCTTGTCGCCGCCGCGCTCCGCCTTGTTGTGCCCCTTAAAGCGCAAGAGCGTCCGAAGCGGCCGACCTGCATCGTATACCTTTCTATAGTGCATTTCGTAATCGTGCAGGAAATCGCGCAGTTCATCCGTTTGGAGGGATTCAAGCGGTGAATCGTCATCGTCCGCACTAAATCGATGCAGCATATCTTCCGCAACCGTATAGTTCTTGGCAGCAATCATCGTCTCGATGCGTGCAAACTTCTCCGCCCGCCGCTTCTCATCATCCTCGTCCACAGCAGCGGATATATTATCGCGCAGCGCCGCCAGTTCGGCCTGCAGTGTCTTGCCCCGCCGCAGTGCCTCACGCCCGATCTTGGCTTGAAACGCAGCAACAACATCGGCAAAGAAACCATAGTCAAAGGAAGGCTGACAGCGCTCATAGACGACATTGATGCTCTGGAGAATCTTTTCCTTCTTATCCTCCGTCGACGATTCAATCTGTCCGTAACTCTGTGCAAGTTCGAGCGACTCGATAAAATCGTCCCTGCAGCGACGTGCACGGCGCAGAATCATCCCCTCGTCCACGCGCTCAAATGCGGCGCGCAGCGCAGGATCAAGCCCACTGCCCCTATCCTCGAGAACGTGAACGATGTGCCGGGCACTCCCGAGGTCATCACTGTCATTGAGAATGCAGCGCAAGCGCTCCGTGAGCGAGGGTTTTTCTGCATGGAAATGCTGTTCAATACGATACAATGGGAAGAACTCCTCGAGTTCTTCCACGCTGCGCGTCACGATCGGCAGGAAGTCGGCATCCAGCAGGACATACGGTGTGCACAGGAAGTCCACATAGAAATAGTGATATTCCTTTTCGTCATAGTCCCCATCGATACGGCGTGTGAGTTCCGTCAGCGTACGGCGCAGAACAGAAATTTCCCATGCGGGAAGTGCGGCGCCGTCCACCCCCTCCGCTGATCGTTGCAGCTGGGAGAGCAGCAGCGGGCGGAGCCTGTTGTATGCGGCAAAGGCGTCGTCCGTATCGCGTATGCCAAGTGTACCGATACAATCCAGCCATTCGACGAGGAGCGCCACGATCTTCTCCAGCCGTTTCTGAAGCGTCGTACGGAAATTCCCCACGAGTTTCGAACTCTGCTTCTTGATGGAGACAAGATCACCCGCCTTGTACCAATAGTTGTCAATCAACTTCTCAATCTTTGCCGTGCTGATATTCTGCACATCGAAGCTGTCCACCCCGCCGCCGCTCTCAAGGAAGGTATCGGAGACATATTCGCGCACAACCTCAAACGCATCCATATCCCCCTCCACAATCGCATGGAGGCTCTGCGCAAGATAGTCGCCGTGGTCGAAAAGCAGCTTCTGCGTTTCAATGAACCGGCGATTACTCCCGTTCTCCGTGATATGTCCGTAGATGTACTTGCCCTCAAATTCCTTTGCCCGAATTTCGAGCGCCGCCTTCTTTTCCTCGATGCGGCTCTTGTCCCGCAGCCGATAGTCGGCATATTTATCCACACCGCTGTTGTTGCGCTGCTTGAACTGCACGAGGGAGTACAATACATCGCTCAGCCCCGGCACATCCTTCAGCAGTGAGAAGATGCGCGCCATATCCATGAGACTCTGCATGGCATAGTCATAGGGCGTGTGATCGAGATAGAAGTTCCACAGCATTGCCGCAACTGCCAACCCCTCATGCGTCTCTCCATCCGCCTGTGCAAAATAGATGTTCATCAGGCTGTCCGAGGAGTAGCGGCATTTCTGCAGCGGCGCATAGAGCGCATAGGAAAGTTCACGATTCATTCCCGCCCACGAAGGATCAAAGTACGCCGCCGCATGGAGATAGGCGGATGCGCTCGCAAAGTCCTCTGCCTCCAACATCGCGTGAAGCTCTGCCGTGATCTTCGCCGCATCCATCGGGGGAGGGACGATCTCGGGCGATGCGGTCGCCGGCTGCGCGTTCTCCTCCACGGACCGTGTTTCCACCTGTTTTTTTGCAGGAGATTTCTCTTCGGTCATTGACGGTGCAACCTCCGTCACGGATTGTACCGACGGCGGTTCTACCCCCTCAACCTCAGTGCGTGTCGACGGCTCGTCAACCACTACAGCAGAAGCCCCCTCTGCAGGTACAGGCCGTTCCTCCGGAAATTTTGTCGCAACCACGCTGTCATGCGCGTTGGATTCCGAAATGCGCATTTCAGGTTTTTCTTCCTCTGAAACAGACGTATCCTCCGATGCGCATACATTCCATTCATCGTCTGCAAACAGATAGTATTCATCCATGCGGAGCTGCTCTCCGAGCTGCTCGGTCAAAAAGGCGCACATCTCCGCAAGATGTGACTCGTCATAGGCGAGAAGTGCCACACGGGGAGAAAGCTCTGTGCGCCGTTTGCAAAGTGTCTTTATCCATCTACGATCCGGCGCATCGAGGAGAAACGCCATCAGCTCATTTATATGCGGGGTCACACAGGACAAAATACCGCAGCCGCCGCCCACGCCGCCTCTGAGTTCCGGCATGATTGCCTTGCGACGCATCCCATGCAGGAGTCCCTTCTCATGCAAGATGGCGGCAACTGCCTCGTGCGGCTTGAGTTCATCCATCGAATCCAAATCAATTGCGGATTTATCACGGATCTTAAGAAGTTTTGCCGGTTCCCCACCTGCGGCGCACAGTTTTTTCAGTGCACGTGTGCCGCTATAAAGGAGCGGCAGACCCTCAAACTGCCACACACGGAGAAAGCCGCGCTGCACCGCATCCGCAAGCACCGTCGATACCAGTGACACCTCCATATCGGTTCGACATGCCGGACAGGATGGTGAAAACACGCTGTCTAGCCCCATGCGGAGAAGGGTTGCACGCACATTTCCAATAGCACTTGCCGCCTTAGTCAGATACCGCTTAATGCTCTTCGCGCTGATCTCCGTTTCCGCCGTACGATCCTCACTGCTGACCAACGGATGCTGCTCTGCGCACAGCGCACGCACGCGGTCAAACGCCGTTGTCTCGATGCGCTCCTCCGCAACAGACCTTACAAGCTCCACACGGTCAGTTTCCCGCTCCGTCGCCGCGTCCGTCTCTGCCTGAGCATTCCCTGCAGACACAGACTCCTCTGTGGTCGTGTGCTCCTCCTGCACCTGTGCGGGAGACTCTGCCTTGGGGTCTGAAATCGATGGAGGTGTTTCCTCCGTAAGTACTTCTTCCGACGCATCCTCCGCGAGATAGATCGGCGGCTCGTTGGTCAAGGCGGCGAAAATCATCACCTCGGGGAAATCGGGGGCGAGTTTCATACTATAGCCGAGCATACGACGAGACTCCATCGGTTTCTCCGCACGGAATGCCTCGATGAAAAGCTCCAATGCCGCATATTTTTCCTCTGCATCCGCCTGTTCCTCACAGCTGCAATACCGCTCCCGCACCGCCGCAATCGCCGCCATACACGCTGCATCGTCGGTACGCATCCGAGACAGTGTCCCCAGAAGTCCCCGTCTGCCCTCCTGTGCCACGTAGTCTTCAAGAGCCTTCACATGATCTGTGCGCGGCAATTCCTCCAAAAACAGGCCGCCCATCCCCATACCGAGAGCGTCCAGTTCCTCCCGCGCACGCACGAGCGCACACAGATCTTCGCGCAGTGCCTCCAGGACATCATACGCGGGAACAATGTCGCGGTCAACCTTGTCCGCCAATGCCCGCAGGGGATCGCCGAGCCCCTGCATACGATCGCCGAGCGCATCCAAAAGCACGCGCGCACGTGCCGCATCCTGCCGATTCTGCATCATCCACCTCACATCTCTATGAATACAAACAGTAGTACATCCATTCAGAAAATATCATTTTTATTTTACCATAATAAACTGCATATTCCAATCCTTTGACGACTTGCGGCATAATTTTTCCAACAGAAAGACCTGTCCGTCAGCAGTGACACTGCTGACGGACAGGTCTTTTATCTATAATTACACGGCTTTTCCAAGTTCACGCGACTGCGTGCGCATAACGGTGTTGAGGTCGAGGTTGGAACGGTCTGCGGCGTGCTCCTTCTCGCGCTCTTTTTCGATGAGGTTTTTCAGCATCTGCATGTGCGGATGGTTCTCCATCTCCGGCGTGGGCTTTCCCGCGAGCGCCGCCGCCATCTGCTGCGGCATTCCGTCGGGGAACATCGCCTCGAGCATGGAGCGCACAGACTTCGGAATCATATCCTGCAGGGCGACGTTCTCCTTGCGGAGCTTCACCTCGTCCTCCTGCGTGAGCGCGTACGCCTCAAGGAATCCCTGAATGAGGTTGTCATGCCAGAACTCACCCGCGAGCGTCAGGCGGAAGCCCGCCCCCGTGCGTATAATGAGCCCGTTCTCCGCCCATGCGGCGAGGAGCGGCTCCATTTCCGCAACGAGATCCACGCCGTATTTTTTCTCAAAGAACGGCGCATAGAGATAGCCGTGCTCGATCTGGTCGCCGATCTCACTGTGCATGCGGTGCTCATCTGCTTGCTCACCCATGAACTGAAAGGGCTTCCTGCCCTCCTCGACCATCTTCTCATATGCTGCAAGACCGCCGTGGTTGCGCCACATCACCTCTCCGATGAAGCCGCCCGCCCCCGAGCCGAAGGCAAGCACGTCGTTGCCGCGCTTTGCGAGTGTGTTGTAAAGGCTGCGCTCGCGGTGATCGGTCGTCCAATGCGTCGTGTCAATGCGGCGCGCCATCGGGTACTCCGCGACAATCTCAAGTCCACGCTTGAAATACTCCGCCTGCTCCTCCGTCGTCGGGAGCATGGGCAGATCACCCGACTCGATACGGCGTGCCAGTTCGCTCGACGGGAAGACGTTGAGCTGGTAGAGGTCGCCGCCCGCAATCCCGATCTCGAACTGCGTGCGCACGTCGTTCTCCCAGACCTCCATCGACTGATAGGGCAGCCCGTAGATGAGGTCGGCGATGACGACAGCGCCCTGCTTCTCCACCATGCGGCGCAGCGTCGCGATGACGGTCTCACGATCGTCGATGCGCCCGATGGACTGACGGACGCGCGTGTCAAAGGACTGCACGCCGAGGGAGAAACGGTTGATGCCCGCGTTCAGCGCCGCCTCGACCTTGCTCTCCGAGAGGTCGTGAATGCGCCCCTCAAGCGTGATCTCGCAGTCGCTCGTCAGCGGCAGACGCTCGCGCACGGCACGCACGAGGCGCGAGAGATCGGCATCGCTCAGAGCCGTCGGCGTGCCACCGCCGAAGAACACCGCCTGAAAGGGCGCGCCCTGCACATACGGCGTATCCGCCGCCGCCTCGATCTCCTGCAAGAGCACGTCGACGTAGTGATGCGCCGCCTCCTCGCGCGTGAAGTTCTGGAAGAAGCCGCAGTAGCTGCATTTCTTGTCGCAGAACGGGATATGGATGTAGACTGAACGCTCATCAGCGGGATTGGGCGCTACATTCATCAGCTCCGCCCAGATGCGCGTCTGCTCCGCCTTGTCCATAATCATGCGCTTGCCGCCCGCACCCGGGTGCACGACGCGCTTCTTCGTAAAGGCACAGCCGAGCGGATTTTCCGACTTCGTGCCGAGCAGCCAGCCGCGCGCCTCCTCCGAGAGCCCTGCGAGCTTTGTTTCAAACGTATTCATGCGAGAGCCTCCTTCGCCGCCGCGATGACCTGTGCGAAATCGTTTTCATCGGGATGACTTGCCGCCGCCACATAGCGCGCCGCGTTCTCCTCGGTAAAGGCATGCACATTGTCCTTCGGCATGCTCTTGAACATCTCGATCAGCATCGGATCGATCGCGCCCTGCACGAGAATCGCGCCCAGAATCTCATTGGACGGGTCAAAGAGTGTACGGATATTTTCGATGCACTTCGCGCAGTGCTCCGAATCCGGCTCCGCGCCAAGCGTACCATAGATGAAGACGCGCCGCCCGCGCAGGCTCTCAATGTACTTCTTTGCCGCCGCATCCGCCGTCCCACGGTCGATCCATGTACCGACGCAGAGCGTCGCCCCCTCGGGTACTGCCGATGTGTCCTTTACGCTGTGGCAGGTCGCGCCGAGTGCCTCCGCCAATTGCTTTGCAACCTTCTCTGTATTTCCCGTACGCGAGGAGTAGATGACAGCAACTTCATTCGCCATAACGGATTCTCCTATATCTAAATGTGAATATCGCCTTCGTTTGATTCAAATAATACAACATAGCCTTCAAAAAATCAAGCGTTTTCTTCAAAATTCATAAATAATAATTATGAACTAAATTCATATTTGTAGATTTCTTTACCAATCACATAAGTATTCATATTCTTTCTCAATTACATTCTCGACTATAACAGGCTTTTTGATAACATCGCATTCATATTTTCTTCAAAGTTTAATAACCCTGTGTTTTTTATTTTTGTTCATTATTTATTTTGTATATAACTACAGGTTATGTAGTAAAACAAAAAAAAGCACCGCCGAAGCGGTGCTTTCCATCGTGTAAGCTCAGTATTCACCATGCCCACCGTGAGGACCATGGCCTTTGTGCCCCTCATGTGAACCATGTTCTTTATGACCTTCGTGCCCCTCATGGGTACCATGTCCACAGCAGCCGTGACCATGTTCATGACCATGTCCGTGCTGGTGGCGGTGGGTGCATTTGCCGCCATCCGCATTCGGCACGAGCGTCCCTGCGATGTGCGCCTTCACGGCCTCATCCGCATTTCCCTTCACCCCTGAGGCGAGCTGAATCCCAGCCTCGGCAAGTGCCGTCTGCGCCCCCGCGCCGATCCCGCCGCAGATGACGAGGTCAGCCTTCGCCGTGTGAAGGAAGCTCGCAAGTGCGCCATGCCCCTCACCGACCGTGTCCACAACTTCCGAGGCCTGCACTGCACCGTCCTCGACATCATAGAACTTGAACTGTTTTGCTCTGCCGAAATGCTGCTCAATCTTCTCATTTTCATAAGGTACTGCGATTCTCATTGTATGCTCTCCTTTATCCTGAATCCCGAGGACTGTCGGATGTTCGATCCGATATGCGCCGCCCGCAATGCGGATGCGCTTCCCGCAGATGATTGCCTCCGCGAGTTTGTAGCGCGCCGCCTCGTAGATGCTCGTCACCGTCGCACGAGAAACCCCCATCGCGGCGGCACATTCCTCCTGCGTCTGTCGCCGATAGTCGATCTGCCTGATCGTCTCGAACTCATCGAGCAATAGTATGACAGACTCCTCCGGCTCCTCCTCCGCATCCTCCGGCGCAAAACTCCAAAAATCTGGATAAGCGCCGATGCGTCGGCATCTCTTCGGTCGCGGCATAGCCCCTCCATTTCTGTCATATGACAGTTATAATCTTAACAAAGTTTTCGGCATATGTCAATTATATTTTTCTTGCGATTAACAAGCTTGCGATTGACAAGTATGATAGAATAGAGGTAAGAATCCATTATATTTTGGGAGGAAATGGTTATGAAAAAGATGATTGCAGGACTATTTGCGGGGCTCATCCTCGCCACAGGTGCACAGGTACTCGCCTATGGCTGCGAGGACGGCGCATGCGAGCTGCCGCAGCGCGAGAACAAGGCGTACTGCTACGATAACGGTGGCGCGTACTGCTACGATGACGACGATGCATACTGCTACGGCGACCGCACACAGTCAGAGCGCAGTGAGCGTACGCATGCACGCGGCGGCTGCGGCTGCACACGCAGACGATAATCGAGCAAACGAGCGGGACTGCTTGAAAGAGGCTATCCTCTTTCAAGCAGTCCCGCTCGTTTCTATGCACAGGCTCACCGCTTGATAAATACGACGCTCCCCTTCATGATGGAGACAAGCTCTGCCGCCATGCCGATGTGGTTGATCTGCTCGGCGTACAGGCTGTCGTCATCGGGAACCTTACGCGCTGCGATCCGTGCAATGCGCGTGCAGACCTCATAGGCATCGAGCGGTGCGTCGCGATACCCCTCCTCGAATTGTTCGAGATTCAAGGAGGTCTCCAAATCCTCAAGGATGTAGACGCCGCCGCTCGGCAGCACGTCAAAGAGCGTAAAGAGTGCGAGAAGCTGATGGCTCACCATATGCGAGGCATCGTCAATGATGATCTGCGGCTGTACCTCCCGCAGACGCGTTACCTGAGCGAGGTTTGCCTGTATGATATGGATGCGCCCCTCCTATAAGGTCACAATACGAATCCAGTATATGTGATGTAAAAAGCACGGTGTTATCACAGCGGACAGCTCCCAGTTGCATCAGCCGAGTGTTCAGTATGGTGGCATAATTCTCCCGCGGCAAATATTCCCCACCGACGATCAGGCAGCGTTTTCCCGCAACATTTTCCTCCGGAAAGAATCCCTGCTCCCACAGGTATTCGACAAATTTCTCTTCCTGCAATAACATAGACGACATCTCCTCACTTCTCTCGTATTACTCCATTGTCATTTTATCATCCGACGGGCAGTATGCAAGCCTACTTCTGTTTGTCATATTGCACAGACCGCATTTTATGCCAATGCGGAAGGATAACGCCCCCTGCACTACAATACCCTTCGCCAAGCCACTCTATCCTTCTTGCACGACGAAATGGAGGCGAGATACATGCCCGTACAAAAGTGTGCCCCAAAACAAAAAACAGCTCCTCCCACCGCCCCGCTCGCGTGGTGGAAGAAGCTGCTGCTCGGTCTGTTCGGCACCTATCTCGCAGCGAAACTCTTTGGCATCCTCGTGCCGGATATCCGCACCGCAGGTTTTTCCTCCTCTGCAAAGGACAGCAATGAGCCGAGCAATTTTTCATACGCAAGTCTATACGCCGACGACACATGGGATCTCCATGACGATCTCGGCGAGCGCGAGAATAGATACCTCCCATATGATGACGATTTCGCAGATGATGAAGACTACCGCGATGATGAATATGACCTCGACCCATACGAGGACGAGCCCATCGACGACCCGCTCTACGATGATGAGGACGACTGGAACGAGGGCTACGACGACGATCATTTCGACTAAATCAAATCATTTACTATAAACGCATAAATGTCGATAATACTATTGGATAGTTTCGTATTCCACGGATTGGAGATGGTGACGTGAGTACAATGCAGATTTCGGGCAAGCTGCCCTTCCTGCATGGAGAGAATGCGGCGGGCAAGACGCAGAGCGGGAAGCCGAATACGGTGACGGAAATTCTGAACCGCGCAGTCGAGGTCTATATCAGCGCAAAGGGGAAGTCCCTGAGCGAGAGCGCCGAGATGGAGGAGGATCTGACACCCGCCGAGGTAGCGCTTGCAGCGAATGATAAGGAGCTCGCCGATAAAAAGGCAAAGAAGGCACAGGCGGCAGAGATCGAGCATCGCATTCAGACGGACACAGATCTCACGGACGAGGACAAGGCAAAGCTGCAAAAGCGCGCAGATGAGTTGAAGCGCGCGGGCATGACGGACGAGGACAAGCTGAGCGAGCTGCACGGAAACGTAGAGAGACTCGAAAAGCTTGTGACAGATGGATTTGCCACTGACAAAGAAATCGAAAAACAGCGTGATCTGTATCAGTCCCAAATCGGCCGTCTGGAATCCGAGATGAAGGCGAAAGAGCACCACAACATGAAGCTGCGTGGTCAGGCAATACAGGAGCGTGCCGACCGCGATGCCGAGATCACAAAGGCGCAGGAGAAGGAGCGGGCAGAGCTCGAAGCCCTGCAGCCGGACTCGCTGTCCGCGCTTGCCGCACTGAGGGAATACCAAAAAACTGCGGCAGGAAAGAAGAAGGCCGATCGGAGTGCCGTTGTCGTTCCGACGAATAAGAATACAGGCGACGCATAATAAAAGGATAATCAACATGCCTACCAACTTTGATGAAATCATCGACCGTAAGAACACCTCATGTCTGAAATACGACTTTGCCGCCGAGCGCGGCTACCCCGCAGACATCCTGCCGTTCTGGGTCGCGGACATGGACTT
>CAUVMF010000002.1:0-43903 GCA_963552975.1 uncultured Selenomonas sp. | reverse complement strand
AGGCTGACATTCTCCGCGAGTGTCGCCGTAAAGATATGCGGTTCCTGCGGAACGTATGTGATGAGGTGCTGTTTCGTTCCCTCCGAGAGCTGTACAAGATCGAATGAATTTCCCTCACCCGCACCATCCGAGAGCACGACTCTGCCCTCTGATGGTGCAATCTGCCCCGCAAGCAGGAGGAGCAGCGTGGATTTGCCGATGCCGCTTGCGCCTGCGAGTACGGTGGACTTGCCCGCAGGGAAGGAGAAATTCAGATCCGTGAGGACGGCCTCCTCGGTCAGCGGGTAGCGGTAGGAGAGGTTTTCCGTACGCATAGCGGGTGGTGAAAGGATTTGACTGCATGCGCCGTCCGTGGGGGAGGGGAGGTCAACATAGGGGAGGAGTGCCGCCTCCGCCGTCTTGGCATCCATCAGTGCGTGAAATGCAATACCCGCCTCGCGCAGCGGCTGATAGAAGAGAGGGGCGAGGATGAGCACGAAGAACGCCGTCCGGAATGTCATCATGTCGTCCAGAAGCCGCAGGCCGATGGAGACGGCGATGAGCGCAATCGAGAGCGTCGTGATAAGCTCCAGTGCGAACGCGGAGACAAAGGCGAGGCGTAGGACGGAGAGGCTTGCCTCGGCGAAGGAGTGACTCATGCGTGCGAGATGTGCGCCCTCGGCGGCAATGCGTCGAAAGATCTTGAGTGTCATCGCTGCGCGTACGAGCTCGCCGAACCCATCCGTGAGGGTCTGCATCTTGTCCCACTGACGTTCGCTCGCACGGCGCGTTGCCTTGCCAATGAGAAAGAGCAGGAACGGTGCAATCGGAAGCGTCACAAGGAAGAGCAGTGCCGAAAGCGGGTCTGCAAATGCCGTTACAACGAGGATTATGGGGATGAGAACAACGCCTGCGATCATCGTGGGGACGACCGTATGGAAGAACGGGTCGAGTGCATCGACGCGCTCCAGCGTGAGCGTCAGTGCTCCCGCAGAGTTGCGTCCATGCAGGAGCATTGCCTCGTGGAGGGCTGTGCGTGCGGAGAGGCGCACGCGATGGGAGAGCTGTGCCTCGATACGGCTCTTGGGGAGGCGCAGCAGAGCCATTGAGAGGACGCACAAAAACAGCATCAGAAGATCTGATGCTGTTCCCGTCAGTCCGCCGTGCTCCATGAACACCGTATTCACAATGACGGCAGTCTCCCATGCCGCTGTGACGACGAGCCCCCCGTGGAGGAGTTCGATCGCCGCACGCATGAGGAGGCTATTCCGTTGTGCATGCAGTACAGAGAGTAAAATGGACTTCTTTTTTTTCATTGTGACTAATATGCTTGATGACCGGTGTCACTCGGTGAAATGCGCTTGCGGAAGATGTAGTACGTCCAGATCTGATAGGCGAGGACGACGGGCACAAGAATGGCCGCCGCGATCGTCATGATGGAGAGGGTGTACTCCGTCGAGGACGCATTGTAGATCGTGAGGCTGTACCCGGGATTCAGACTTGAGACCATGAGACGCGGGAAAAGCCCTGCAAAGAAGCCGACCGTCGTCCCGACGATGGCAAGACCGCCGAGCATGAATGCGGGCAGCTGTGCCCCCTTATACATTGCGCCAAGTGCCGCAACGAATGCCACCGCCGAAAGGACGAGAGCACCGGCAGCGACAGAGCTGCTGTAGAGATCCGTCTCAACGTATGTGAGGATCATGCAGAGCACATAGAGAAGTGCTGCGAGGACGCCGAACTTCAGACCGAGCACGCGGGCACGGTCGAGGAGATAGCGATCCGTGAGACGCAGGCGCAGGAACGCCGCGCCGTGGAAGGCAAAGACCGTGAGGAAGGTTACGCCGCCGACCACTGTGTATGGGGTCAGGAGATCGAAGAAATTGCCCTGATAAACCATATTGGAGCCGATGGGAAGACCCGCGATCAGATTTGTGACGGCAACGCCCCAGAGAAATGCGGGGACGATGCTGCCGAACGCAATCGCATACGACCAGCGGCGCTGCCATGCGTCGTCCGAACGCTGATGGCGGAACTCGAATGCGACACCGCGCAGGATGAGCGCGACGAGCATGAGGAAGAGCGCGAGATAGAACGTGCTGAACATCGTGGCATAGACATGCGGGAATGCCGCGAAGGTTGCGCCGCCCGCCGTAATCATCCAGACCTCATTGCCGTCCCAGACGGGTCCGATCGTACGGATGACCTGCGAACGGTCACTTTCTTTGTCCGAGAGGAGTGTGAGCAGCGTGCCGACACCGTAGTCAAATCCCTCAAGGAAGAAGAATCCCGTGAAGAGGACGACGATGAGCACGAACCAGAGAATATTGTAGTCCATTCTTACTTCCCTCCTTCGATGGCAGGTGTGATCTGCGTGCGGCGGATGAAGCGGAAGGCGAGGTAGAGCGCCGTGATCAGGAGCAGCAGGTAGAGCACCGTGAACCCGATCATCGAAATCATGATCTCAGCAGAGGTGAGATTCGGCGAGACCCCGTTCACCGTCTTTTGAAGTCCGACGACGAGCCATGGCTGACGCCCCATCTCCGCGACAATCCAGCCGCAGGAGTTTGCGATAAAGGGAACGATGACGAGCCACGGGAGCGCGAAGAGTAACTTCTTCGCCGTAAGCAGCTTGTCCTTTTTCGCGAGGTAGAACACCACGAGCGAGACGAGCACCATGAAGAAGCCGGCGCCGACCATCGCACGGAACGCATAGAACAGCATGGTGACATGCGGACGGTAGTCGCCAGGACCGAATTTCTCGACGGCTTCCTTTTGGAGGTCGTTGATGCCGCGCACCTCGCCCTTGATGTTGTCATGCACCATGATGGTGAACATATAGGGGATCGTGATCTCGAAGTCGTTGTGCCCCTTCTCCATGTTCGGATAGGCAAGCACGGCGAACGGAGCAGGATCCTCCGTATCCCAGAGTGCCTCCATCGCTGCGAGCTTCATCGGGCTTGCCTGTGCGAGGTACTGCGTATGCAGATGTCCGCTTGCAATGACGCCGACGACACCGACGATTGTGTAGATTGCACCCGCCTTGATCGCCTGTGTAAAGGCATAGCGAGACTCCGTGTCGTGGAGCAGCTTCCATGCGGAGACCGCCATGACGACAAAGCCTGCCGTCGTGATGCCGGCGAAGAGTGTATGTGACTGCTCGCCGAGGATGTAGTGATTCGTTACGAGTTCAAAGAAACTTGCCATCTCCGCGCGGCCGTTGGCAATGGTATAGCCGACGGGGTGCTGCATGAAGGAGTTCGCGACGAGAATCCAGAACGCCGACAGATTGCTGCCGATGGCGACAAGCCAGATACACGCGCAGTGTGCTTTCTCCGACAGCTTGTCCCAGCCGAACATCCAGATGCCGAGGAAGGTTGACTCGAGGAAGAACGCAGTCAGCGCCTCGAGCGCGAGCGGCGCACCGAAGATATCGCCCATGAAGCGCGAGTACTCCGACCAGTTCATGCCGAACTGGAACTCCTGCACCAGACCGGTGACAACACCCATCGCGAAGTTGATGAGAAAGAGCGTGCCAAAGAAATGCAGCAGCTTTCGACAGGTCTTCTTCCATTCCGGCTTCTTCGTCCGCACATAGCACGTCTCAAGCATGGCGACAAAGATCGCCATGCCGAGGGTGACGGGGACGAAGAGAAAGTGATAGATGGTGGTGATTGCAAACTGCCATCGTGACAGCAGCACTTCTTCCATTTCCAAACCCCTCCTAAAAATAAAATACCCATGATAATAACTCTGTCTTTTGCCCCTTCGGTTGCGACAAAAGCCTCTGATTCGGTGAATTATATCATAGGTTAAAATGAAATACAAGTTAGGTGAATATTTTTACTTATTTAGGAATAAATATTTGTTAGTCTCATTCCCGAAGCGTGTTCACAATGAGTAGAATGAGGAGCAGAACAAGAGCACCGCCGACGAAGGGATAGGGGAGCACTGGGGCATCGAGGAAGGTGAGTGCGCCCGCTGCGGCAGGTGTAAAGAGGATGAGAAAGAGGAGACTCAGCCGACGATTCTGTTTCGCGCGTGCGCGTGCGGCATTGCACGTGTCCCAGAGCGTGACAAGACTCGGGAATCCTGCCTCGTCGAGCATGATGTCGGGTGTGTAGCTCGTGGAATGTCCCTGATTGCGCAGCGTCTGCGCCTCGAAGTAGGCGGCGTCCTCGGGGGACATGAGCGGTTCGGGTTTAGGTTCCTGCGTGTTGCTGCTCGGCCCGCGCAGAAGTTCCTCATGCAGTGGATCACGCGGCGTGTCTTCCTCCTCGTGTGCGGGCGGTTTCTCGAGTGAGGAGGGGCAGCCGATGCTGATGTCTGCCGCGCGTAGCGCCGCCTGATCTGCCATTCTGTCGCCGACCATTGCAACGATTGCCCCGCGCGATTGGAGCAGACGAATCTCCCGTGCCTTATCTGTGCCCGTCAGATCGGAGCGCACCTCGCTGATCCGTACTTCCTTGCCCGTCGCGTTCGCGAGACGTTTTGTCTCTCCCGTGAGGAGGATGAGGGAGAGACCGCGCTCTTTGAGTGCGAGCAGGGCTTTCTTTGCCTCTGCACGCACGTCATCGCGGACGGCGATGATGCCGCGTGCATATTTGCTTGAGCTGACGAAGAGCGGCGTCTGTCCGCTCGTCGCAAGCTGATCGGCGCGCGTGAGGAGTGCGGCACTGATCTCGATGTTCTCCTCCTGCAGCCACTCCTTTTTCCCGACACGCACGGGCGTGCGCGCAATCAGCGCCTCGACGCCGAAGCTCTCCGTCTCGCGTGCGGCAGAGTGACGTTGGAGGTGCAGACCGCGCTGGACAGCAGTGTCATAGAGTGCATGGGCATAGGGGTGACTCGCCTCGCGCTCTGCGCTCGCGGCGAGCGCAAGCAGTGAGCCCTGTGTCATGCCCTCGGGCACAAGCGCAGAGATGAACACGCTGCCCTCCGTGAGCGTGCCGTTGCGGTTGAATGCAATCGTGTTCACGTGCAGCAGCTCCGTGAGTGCACCCATGCGGCTGCATGTGACACCGGAGTCACGTAAGCTGCGTTTGATCCGCAGGGCAATCGCCCAGTGCGAGATGAGGAAAGGAATAGGCGAGGCGGCGAGGAAGACGCCAAGGAAGATCTCCGACGCAGTCTCAACGGAGACCGCATCCGCCATATACCAATATACTGCCACAGCGGTTGCAAGGGCGACGCCGGCGATGAAATGTGAAAATGTGGAGAAAACTTTCTTCAAGGACGTTCAACTCCTGTCCTGTTACTTCTTATCAGGGGCATTATAGCATAGGGGGGGGAATGTGACAAATCATTCGATATGCCATCTCATCTAGAAAAATAAGAAGGAAGACCGATTCGTTATTCCTTGAAATAAATTTGCTTCAATGCTAGAATACAGAAGAGTATAAATATTGCGCAGGAGGAAGCGTTATGAGCATAAATACAATGAATACGGAGCAAGACAAGGTGCTTCGCCTGATGGCGGAGAAGTACCCGACGAAGGAGATTGTGTACGAGAAAATCGTCTATTTGCAGTCGCAGCTTATGCTGCCGAAGGGGACGGAGCACTTCATGAGCGATTTGCACGGCGCGTACGATTCGTTCTTTCACATCCTCAACAACTGCTCGGGGGTCATCAAGGAGAAGGTGGACTACTGCTTCGGCGAGCGCATGACGGAGGAGGAGAAGGCGGAGTTCTGCACGCTGATCTACTATCCGCGCGAGAAGGTGGAGCAGCTGACGGCGGAGGGCAAGGCGACAACAATCTGGTTCCAGCAAAATCTCGCCAATCTGCTCGAACTCACGAAACTCATGAGTTGGAAATTCCCCGCGAGTAAGATGCACGGCTACATCCCGAAACGCTATGAATCCGTCATTGTGGAGCTGCTCAGTACGCGTCCCGAGCTGGATGAGGCCCAGCTCTACTACTACAAGCAGCTGATCGAAACGATTGTCGAAATCGGTGGCGGCGCGGACTTCATCGAGGCGTTCAGTGTACTTGTCAAGCGGCTTGCGGTTGAGCGTATTCACATCGTCGGCGACTTTTTTGACCGCGGTGACCGTCCCGACGGCATCCTCGATCTCCTTATGCAGCATCCGTCCGTGGACATCCAGTGGGGCAACCACGACGTGCTCTGGATGGGTGCGGCACTCGGCAGTGAGGTCTGCATCGCGGCGGTCATCCGCAACTCCCTGCGCTACCGCAATACGGATGTCTTGGAGCGCGGCTACGGCATCAGTCTGCGCCCGCTCTCAACCTTTGCCTCGCGCATCTATCCGGACGAGAATCCGATCAAGGCGGCAGAGCGGGCAATCTCGATGATGATGTTCAAACTTGAGGGGGCGCTCATTCGGCGCAATCCGGACTTCTGCATGGAGGATCGCCTCCTCCTCGACAAGATCGATTTCAGCTCGTCCTATGTCACACTCAACAACGGGCGGCGTGTGGAGCTTGAGAGTGCCTATTTCCCAACGATTGATGGCAGTGCGAACTGCTATGAGCTCACGGCGGAGGAACGGCACATCATCGATGACCTGCGCTCGTACTTCATCGAGAGCAAGACACTGAAGCGTCATGTGGACTATCTCTATGAGCGCGGCAGTATGTATATGTGCTACAACGGCAACCTCCTGTTCCACGGCTGTGTCCCCATGAATGAGGATGGGAGTTTCCGTACCATTACATATAGGGGCGCGGAATATACGGGACGTGCATGGATGGACTTCTGTGAGGAGAAGGCGCGCGAGGCGTGGCTCGAACATACGCAGGAGGGGCGGGACTTTATGTACTTCCTCTGGTGCGGGCTGCTTGCACCGACCTCGGGGCGTTCGTTCACAACGTTTGAACGCTCCTTTATCTCCGATGAATCGACGTGGAAAGAACCGTCCGACCCATATTTCCGTCTTGTGAACGATGAGGCGATCTGTGAAAAGATCCTTGCGGAGTTCGGATTGGATCCGAAGCACGGGCACATCATCAACGGGCATGTTCCCGTCAAGGTAAAAAAGGGAGAGAGCCCCCTGCGCGGCAGCGGGCGCGCACTCGTCATCGACGGCGGATTTGCGGCACCGTTTCGCGCGAAGACCGGTATCTCCGGCTATACGCTCATCTACAACTCGCGCGGGCTGCGTCTTCTGCAGCATCAGGCGGTCGCCAATGTGCGCGAGGCACTGCGCGAGAACCGCGACATCGAGTCCGTTTCGCAGACCGTCGAGCTGCAGGCGCGCAGCTCCCTCGTGCGCGACACCGACCGCGGGGCGGCGATCATGGACGAGATTGCTGACCTGCACACACTTCTGCATGCGTATCAGACGGGGCACATCAAACCGCAATAAAAGAATAAGAAAGCCCGCACATTGCATTTGATGTGCGGGCTTTCTTAGCCTCTTATGGATTCTTCTTCAGCCACATACTCCACGGAACGGCATAGTCGTTCTCGTGATTCTGCTGAACGTAGTCGTAGAACTTTGCGATCATCTCTGACTTGTAATGGTAGTCTGCATCCTCCCATCCCGTCGGTGCATGCTGCGTGGTCGGGTCGTAGGCGAGGTATGCTCCGCCGAGCAGGTACTGACGATAGAGAATGTCCTTCAGCGGGACGGAGGGATTTTTCATCATATCGTACATCGCCATAAAGCTGGTCGTGCGTCCCTTGCCTGCCTGACAGTGAAAGTGCATCCATGTGTCCGCAGGCATTTTTTTCACGAGATCGACAAATTTGTCGATGGTCTGCGGGTCTGCCCATTTGTGGTCGGTGACGGCGAGACGGACGTAGCGCACGCCCGCATCCTCGACCAGCTCACGCTCCGTCATCGCCGCCGTGACGCGGACGGTCTGCTGATTTTTTGGCTGCTTTTTCTTGTCGAGGTGCGCGAGCACGACATCCTTGCCCTGTGCACTGCGAATGCGCATGTTCTCGTCACGCAGTGCCTCGTGCTTCGTCCTGCCGATATTGCCCCAGTCGTGCTTGCCGTACCAGCTGACGGCGTTTCCATTCATGAAGCCGTGCGACTCCTGCCGCAGATCGACGATACAGATCGAGCCCTTTGCGCGCGTGTGCAGGTCTTTCAGCAGCGCGTGAAAGGCAGGGACGGAGAACTCCGCGCTTCCCGAGAGCGGCAGGGCATCCAGTCCCTCACGAGAGGGCGTATAGTTCGGGTCGACACCGAACTTCGCTGCGTCTGTCCGCGTTTGGAACGGCGATCCCGCCGTGCGGAAATTGTGCGGCAGCTCCGCCTCATTGCCCGCCGCCGTATCGATGCGCCAGACATAGCCCCGGTAGTCTGCATTCGTATCGGTGGCAGAGGCGGTGTATGGGATGATACATAGCGTGCATAATAGCAGGGCAGTGAGTAAATGTTTGAATGCGTGCATGAGATCCCTCCGCTGTGTAACCCGCCGATTCTTTCGGAATCGCTGATAAAATCTTTGCTCGAATTGGAGTGGTTTTTATCCATGCTTTCTATATTCATCGTTGGTTATAGCACTCTTTGCATAAAGGTGCAAGGGAAATCTTGGGCAGATGCCGCCTGTTCCTTGAAAAATCCCCTCCCGTGTGCTAGAATGACGTGACTATGCTACGGGAGGGGTTTCTTTGTACGAGAAAGTAGATACCAATCTGAATTTTGCCGCGCGCGAGAAAGCCGTTGCGGATTTTTGGCGCGAGAATCATATTGCACAGCAGGCGGTGGATCAGCGTGAGGGCTGTGAGACGTTCACGTTCTACGACGGTCCGCCGACGGCGAACGGCCGCCCGCACATCGGGCACGTTCTGACGCGCGTCATCAAGGATATGCTGCCGCGCTACCAGTCGATGAAGGGGCGCAAGGTGCTCCGCAAGGCGGGCTGGGATACACACGGCCTGCCCGTCGAGCTCGAGGTCGAGAAGGCGATCGGCATCAACGGCAAGGAGCAGATCGAGGACTACGGCATCGAGCCGTTCATCAAGAAGTGCCGCGAATCCGTCTGGCGGTATAAGGCGATGTGGGAGGAGTTCTCCGATGTTGTCGGCTTCTGGGCGGACATGGAGCATCCCTACATCACGTACGAGAACAACTTCATCGAGTCTGAGTGGTGGGCACTCAAGGAGATCTGGAAGAAGGGGCTGCTCTATCAGGGGCATAAGATCGTCCCGTACTGCCCGCGCTGCGGAACGCCGCTCTCCTCGCACGAGGTCGCGCAGGGGTATAAGGATGTGACGGAGCGTTCGGCAATCGTACGCTTTAAGGCGGTGGACGAGGATGCCTATTTCCTCGCATGGACGACGACCCCGTGGACGTTGCCGTCGAACCTCGGACTCTGCGTGAACCCGAATGTAACCTATGTGAAGGTGCGCGTGTATGGCAAGGTCTACTACCTCGCCGAGGCACTGATGGACAGCGTATTTGCGGATTCGTGGGGCGATCGCGAAGTCCTCGCGACAATGAAGGGCAGCGAGCTCGAGTACCGCAAGTACGAGCCGCTCTACCCCTTTGCGACGAAGGACGTGCAGGACAAGGCGTTCTTCGTTATCTGCGACGACTATGTTACAACCGAGGACGGCACGGGCATCGTCCACACGGCGCCCGCATTCGGCGAGGACGATAACCGCGTCTGCCGCAAGTACAATATGCCGTTCGTCCAATTCGTCAACGACAAGGGCGAGATGACGGAGGAGACGGATTGGCCGGGCGTCTTTGTAAAGGATGCAGACCCGCTGATCCTCGACGACCTCGAAAAGAGCGGCAAGCTCTTCAAGGCGCCCGAGTTCACGCACAGCTATCCGCATTGCTGGCGCTGCGATACGCCGCTGATCTACTATGCGCGCGCCTCGTGGTTCATCCGCATGACGGCGGTGCGCGATGCGCTTGTTGCAAACAATGCGACGGTCAACTGGATTCCAAAGTCCATCGGAGAGGGGCGCTTCGGCAACTGGATCGAGCATGTGCAGGACTGGGGAATCAGCCGTGACCGTTACTGGGGCACGCCGCTCAATATCTGGAAATGCGACTGCGGGCACGAGCATGCCGTCGGCTCCATCGAGGAGCTGCGCAGCCTGCAGCCCGAATGTCCCGCAGACATCGAGCTGCATCGCCCGTACATCGATGCAATCACCTTCCCGTGTGAGAAGTGCGGCGGGACGATGCACCGCGTACCCGAGGTCATCGACTGCTGGTTTGACTCCGGTGCAATGCCGTTCGCACAGTGGCATTATCCGTTTGAGAACAAGGAAATCTTCGAGAAATACTTCCCTGCGGACTTCATCTCCGAGGCGGTCGATCAGACGCGCGGCTGGTTCTACTCACTGATTGCGATTGGGACGCTGCTCTTTGACAAGAGCCCGTACAAGAATGTCATCGTGCTCGGCCATGTGCAGGACGAGAACGGGCAGAAGATGAGCAAGTCCAAGGGCAATGCCGTCGAGCCGATGGACGCCCTGCACCGTCACGGCGCGGATGCAATCCGCTGGTATTTCTACGAGAACAGTGCGCCGTGGCTGCCGAACCGCTTCTCCGACGATGCGGTGCAGGAGGGCGCGCGCAAGTTCATGGGGACGCTCTGGAATACGTACGCATTCTACGTCCTCTATGCGAATATTGACGAGTTCGACCCGACGAAGTACAAGCTGGACTATGATCGCCTCTGCGTGATGGATCGCTGGGTGTTCTCGCGCCTCAATACGATGGTGCGCACGGTGGACGACTGCCTCGCAAACTATCGCGTGACCGAGGCTGCAAAGGCGGTGCAGTCCTTCGTCGAGGAACTGTCGAACTGGTATGTCCGCCGCAGCCGCAGCCGCTTCTGGGCGAAGGGCATGGAGCAGGACAAGGTGGACGCCTATCTTACGCTCTACACGGCACTCGTCACGACCGTGAAGGCGGCGGCACCGATGGTGCCCTTCATCACGGAGAGTATCTACCGCAACCTCGTCTGCTCCGTGGACAAGAATGCGCCGATCTCCGTTCATCTCGCGGATTTCCCAACGGCGAACGAAACGCTGATCGATCCGCAGCTTGAGGAAAATATGGAAATCGTGCTCGAGGTCGTAACGCTCGGGCGCGCGGCGCGCAACGCGGCGAACATCAAGAACCGTCAGCCCGTTGCGAACATGTTCGTCAAGGCGGAGCACGCGCTGCCGGCGTTCTTCGTCGAGATCATCGAGGATGAGCTGAACGTCAAGGCGGTCACGTTCCGCGACGATATGTCGGATTTCCTCGCGTATCATGTGAAGCCGAATTTCCGCGTACTCGGTGCGAAGGTCGGTAAGCAGATGAATGCGGTGAAGAAGGCACTCGAGGAGAGCAACGGCGCGGAGGTAAAGGACGCGCTCGCAGGCGGCGGCAGCTACACGCTGCATCTTGCGGACGGCGATGTTACCGTCACGGCGGAGGATGTCGAGGTCACGGTCTCGCAGCAGGAGGGCTACAACTGCCAGAGCTACGGCGGTGTGACCGTCGCGCTTGAGACCACGCTCACGCCTGAACTCATCGAGGAGGGCTTCGTCCGCGAGATCATCAGCAAGGTGCAGACGATGCGCAAGGAATGCGGCCTCGAGGTCACGGATCACATCGCACTCGATCTCTCGGGCAACGAGAAGCTGATTGCAATCGCACGCAAAAACGAATCGTTCATCCGTGAGATCACGCTCGCCGATAGCATTTCCTACGACGCGCCTGCGGGCACGAACAAGGAGTGGAACATCAACGGAGAGAAGTTGACAATCAGCATCGCATAAAGACAAATACAGCAGGTCGTTTTGTTCGGGTGCTGCCCGAACAAAACGGCTTTTCTATTGACAACGTGAGTACATATCGTATAATAAAAACAATAAACAATGTGAAATTAGGAGAGTGGTCGCAATGGTAAAATTCAGCTACTACGGTCATGCGGCTTTTTTGCTCGATGACGGGACGCACAAGGTGCTCGCCGATCCATTCCTGACGGGAAATCCGATGGCAAGCATCGCGGCGAATGAGGTGGACTGTGATTTCATCCTGCTCACGCACGCGCACGGGGATCATCTCGGCGATGCGCCCGCGATTGCGGCGCGCACGGGGGCGGCGATCGTCGCGATTCCCGAGGTCATTGCCGTCTGCGAGGGACAGGCGTGTGCGGAGATCAAATCCCATCCGATGAACATCGGTGGCTCGCTCGATCTGCCGTTCGGCAAGGTGCGCATGACGTTTGCACAGCACAGCGCGGGGGTTGCGGGCGGTATCGCCTGCGGTTTCGTCATCTACATCGGAGGCAAGGTCGTCTACTATTCGGGTGATACGGCGCTCTTCAGCGATATGCAGATGATCGGGCGCAAGGATGCGATTGACTATGCCGTGCTCCCCATCGGCGACAATTATACAATGGGGCTTGAGGATGCAGCGATGGCGGCACAGTGGCTCAACGCAGGCCATGTCATCCCCATCCACTACGACACATGGCCGGTGATTGCGCAGGAGGTCAACCGCTACAAGGAAGTCACGGAGGCGATGACGCGTGCGAAGGTGAATGTCGTTGCACCCGGCGAAACAATCGACCTTTGAGCAGCGCGGGAAAAAGCCCCGTTCTCGTCCTCGTAGGCCCCACGGCGGCCGGAAAGACCGCGCTGTCGCTGAAACTTGCCGAGGCATTGGGGACGGACATCATCTCTGGCGATTCCATGTGTCTCTATCGAGGCTTTGATATTGGCAGTGCAAAGCCAACGCGCGCGGAACAGTCACGTATCGCACATCATCTCGTGGATGTGCTGGATGCGGATGAGACATTCTCTGTCACAGAGTTTGTCATGCGCGTCGGCGCACTTGTGCGGGAGCACGAGAATGAGGGGCGTCTGCCGTTTATTGTTGGCGGGACGGGGCTCTACATCAAGGCACTCATCGAGGGCTATGACTTCAACGAGACGCAGGAACACGCGCTCTTTCGCCGTGCGATGGAGGGCGTTGCCGCGCGGCGCGGCGCGGTGCGGGTGCACGGCTTTCTCGCACGGCGAGACCCTGTTGCGGCGGAGCGACTGCACGCGAATAATCTCAGGCGCGTCATCCGTGCGCTCGAGGTTGTTCGCTATGGCGCGGAGCATATCTCGCAGGAGAGTGCACTTGCGGGCGGAACAGCGCCCTTCGATGCGTTTGTGATCGGACTCATGCGCGAGCGTACGCAGCTCTATGAGCGGATCAATGCACGCGTGGAAGCGATGTTTTCAGCGGGGCTTGTGGAAGAAGTCGCCGGACTGCTCGCATGCGGTGTGCGGCGTGACGCCCCAGCGATGAAGGGGATCGGCTACAAAGAGACAGCGGCGTATCTTGCAGGCGAGATGAGTCGCATGGAGACGATTGCTGCCATTCAAACGGCGACGCGGCATTTTGCGAAACGTCAGTTGACATGGTATCGGCGTATGCCATACATTCACTGGTATGATGTGGGCACACAGAGTGAAACGGAGCTCCTGCACGCGATCCTTGCGGATGTACGTGTATGGCGGAAAGTAAGAGAAAGGGGCGCTTAGGCGTGACGGCAAAAAGTATCAACTTGCAGGATAATTTCCTCAACCAGGTGCGTAAGGACGGCATCCCTGTCACCATTCATTTGGTGAACGGCTTCCAGATCAAGGGGGCGGTGCGCGGCTTTGACAATTTCGTCGTCATGGTGGACACGATGGGAAAGCAGCAGATGATCTACAAGCATGCGATCTCGACGATCACCCCTGCGCAGCCCGTGAAGACTACGGTTGAGGAATCCTGAGCGCGTGGAAATGAAACGCTGCTGCACCGGAGTCGGTGCAGTATTTTCTTTTGAGGAGAAAATATGAAGACACGCGGATTTGAAATTGTTTCGGTTTACAAGAACGCCGGGCTCCATCTGCCGCAGCGAAAGACAGGGGCGAGTACGGGCTATGACTTCGCCGCGGCGGAGGAGGTCGTGATTCTCGCGGGCGCATCTGTGCTTGTTCCGACGGGGGTCAAGGCATATATGCAGCCGGATGAGGTACTGCTCGTCTACATCCGCTCAAGCGCAGCCATCAAGAAGCATCTCATGCTGATGAACAGCGTCGGTGTGATTGATGCGGACTACTACGGCAACGCGGAGAACGAGGGGCATATCTACATTCCGCTCTATAACTTCGGGAAAGAAAACATACGGATCGCAGCTGGGGAGCGGATTGCGCAGGGCATTTTTACGCACTATCTCACGATAGACGGCGATGCTGCGGGCTGCGGAGAGGCTCGCGCGGGCGGCTTTGGCTCAACAGGCTAAATCATCATTGACACACAATTTTTGACAGGAAAACGAAACTCATTTATAATGACGGTGCATTATAGGAAACGCTGATAAATTCAGCACAGCCATCTTAGCACATCTTTTTTGCCCGCTTTTTGTCGGCAAATCCTCCACAGAGCACCACTCTGCGTCCGGTTTGCCTCCTCAATCGAACTAAAAAATCTGTGCCAATCTGACGGACTTCATTTTATCAGCGATTCCTATAGAGAAATCATATCCACTTGGGAGATGTTATGAAATTATCGACGAAGGGGCGCTACAGCGTGACGGCGCTCTATGAACTTGCCCTGCACTACGGAGAGGGAGTTGTGCCTCTCAAGACGATTGCAAAGACGCAGGGCATCTCTGAGCACTATCTGGAGCAGCTGATGGCGCAGCTGCGGCGTGCGGGACTTGTCGAGAGCGTGCGTGGGGCGCAGGGCGGCTATACACTCGCACGCCCGCCCGCAGAGGTCACGGTCGGTCGGATCATCACGGCGGTGGAGGGGCCGATCGCGCTCGTGGACTGTCTGCTGACGAGTGCGGAGTCGGACGATCAGAGCTGCGTCCGTGCGGGCAGCTGTGTGACACGCCAAATCTGGGAAGAAGTCTGTGACAGCATCAACACTGTGCTGAATAATATTTCACTTGCCGATCTCATGCAGCGCAATCAAAATCGCATGGGCTGCAATCAGTAAACGGACGTTGCGTATTTTTGAAGAGAGCAGCAGGGCGCGACGGAAAAGATTTGTCTTTGCTCTCCTCTTCATGTATAATCAAACTAATATATTCTGAAAGTGACAAAAGTCAGGGAGGGAGTCTCATGGTAGGGGACATCTTGCGAAGAGAGCGCGAGAAACAAGGGCTGACGATTGCCGATGTTGAGAAAGGGACGAGTATTCGCGGGCTCTATATCGAGCACATCGAGCGGAGCAACATCGCGGAGCTGCCGGGGATGGTCTATGCAAAGGGGTTTGTGCGAAACTATGCGAAATTCCTGCGACTGGACGCGGAGTCTCTCGTGCAGCAGTTTGCGGAGGAGAACGGTACTGTGAGTGCGCCGCCCCCGATGGAGGTAGAGACACCGCCGCGCCGCATCTCGCTGAGCAATGTCGGCGATGAATCGCTCTCGCAGATCTCTATTGGCAGCCAGAGCACATCCTATGCGGGGATCTTTGGCAAGCTTGCCATTGGTATCATCATCCTCGTTGCGCTCGTGGGCGGCGGTGTGGCTGTCATCTCTGCGATCAATTCGCCTGCACGGGAGACGGCGGTGACCCCGCCGGTTAGGACGGAGCAGCCTGCGGCAGCATCGGCATCTGCAGAGGCGGATGCGTCCGATGCGGCGCGTGCGGCGGCGAATGCCGATGGGGTGCGTGTGAGTGTGACGCTCACAGAGCGTTGTTGGACGGAGATCAGCGTCGACGGTAAGACCGTCTTTGAGGGGATCATCGAGAAGGGCAAGACAGAGAACTGGCAGGGCAAGGAATCTGTCGTCATCCGTGCGGGCAATGCGGGTGCACTCGATGTGACCTTCAACGGGAAGAAGCTTGGTAAGTTCGGGGAGAATGGCGAAGTCCTCGAGCGACGCTTTGACAAAACGACAAAGGCGCTGAAGGATACGCTGCCATCCTCGCATACGCAGGATTCTGCCGCCGCACGCGAACAGGACACGACGCTGTTCGCAGAGCCCCCAGACACCGTTCCTGCAGAGGTGCAGGACACCGCGCGTGCGGAGAAGCAGGTTCCGACTGCCGATCTGCGAGATGCGAAACCCGCAAGGAATTCCATAAATAAACAGTGAGTTGCGGCGCATGAGGAAGGATGAGCACGATGAAATGTCCTTTTTGCAAGAAGCCGGATAGCCGGGTGATCGACTCGCGGGCGGCGGATGATGGCGCGACGATCCGCCGCCGCCGCGAATGCGGGGAGTGCGGCCGACGCTTTACGACATATGAGGTGGTGGAGAAGCTGCCCCTCATGGTGGTCAAGCGGGACAATCGCCGCGAGCCGTTCAGCCGTGACAAGCTCCTCACGGGCATCATTCGCTCCTGCGATAAGCGTGACATCTCGATGGAGCAGATCACGAATTTCGTTGCGGAGATCGAGCGCGATATCCGCAACCGTACGGAGCCGGAGGTGCCGTCAGAGAAGATCGGGGAGCTCGTCATGGAGCGGTTGAAGGACTTCGATGAGGTCGCGTACATCCGCTTTGCCTCCGTCTATCGGAAGTTTGACGACATCACGAATTTCATCGAGGAACTCGAAACACTGCGAGCACGGCGCGGAAGGGAGTAAGGCGACGAAAGGCATAGGTAGAATTTGGATCATCGGCTGAAGGACAGATTGCGGGAGCGTTTCGCAAAGGAACGTGGGGCGTACCGTTATCCGGCGGGAGCGCGCACGCGCTTTGCTCTGGTCTATCCGAATACCTATTTCGTCGGTATGTCGAATCTCGGGCTGCACATTATCTATGATCTTCTCAACAGGCGCGGGGATACGGCGTGTGAACGCGTATTTCTGCCTGACCGCACGGAACTCCCGCGCTATGAGCGCACGCAGACGCCGATGATGAGCGTGGAGACGCAGACACCTCTTGCGGATTTCGCTGTCATCGGCTTTACTATCTCCTTTGAGATGGATTATTTCAATGTCGTCAAAATGCTTGCGCAGAGCCGTGTGCGCCTGCGCTCCGCCGAGCGTGGTGCCCGCGATCCACTCATAATTGCGGGCGGTCCGTGTGCGACATTCAATCCCGAACCCCTTGCCGAGATGGTGGACGCCTTCGTCATTGGAGAGGGCGAGGCTGTCGTACCCGCCCTGATGGACGCCTATCACGAGAGCCTTCGATGTGGTGAGGATCGCGCGGATCTCCTTCGACGTCTGGCACGTGTGCCCGGTGTCTATGTGCCTACGCTCTACACACCCATCTATGATAAAGAGGGGCAGTTCGTGGAACTCACGCCGGAGGATGGGGCACCTGCCGTGATCGCGCGGCAGTGGGTGGAGGATCTTGACACACATCCCGCACACACGGTTGTTGTGACAGAGGATACGGAGTTCAACTTTTACCTCATTGAGACGGCACGCGGATGCGGACGTCACTGTCGTTTCTGTATGGCGGGCTACTGCTTCCGCCGTCCGCGCAACCGCTCCCTCGCCGTCATCGAGGAGGAGGTGCGCGCGGCGCTGCCCTATGGAAAGAAGATCGGCCTGATGGGGGCGGCGATCTCGGACTATCCTGAGATCGATGAACTCTGCCGCTCCATCCTCGGTGAGGGGCTATCAATGTCTGTCGCGTCCTTCCGTGCGGACTCGGTGACGCAGGAGCTCGTCGAGGCACTTGCCGCGAGCGGGCTTCAGACGCTGACACTCGCGCCCGAGGCAGGGAGCGCGCGCATGCGTGCCGTCATCAACAAGGGCATTGAGGAACACCATCTCTTCACGGCGATTGACCTCGGTGCGGCGGCACATATTCCGAACTTCAAGCTCTATATCATGGTGGGGCTGCCGTTCGAGGAGGATGTGGACATTGCGGCGATCATCGATCTCGCCGAGCGTTTGCGTCGCTATATGGATGAGAAAGGGAGCCGCGGAACGCTCACGCTCAGCGTGAATCCGTTCGTGCCGAAGCCGTTCACGCCGTTTCAATGGATGCCGATGGCGGACAAGAAACGCCTCGACGCGGTGATGAAAACCCTCACACAGGCACTGCGTCGCCATAAGAGAATTGTCGTCAACTTTGAGTCGCCGAAGGAGGCGCTCGTGCAGGCGATCCTCGCACGCGGTGATCGTCGCCTTTCGTCGCCGCTCATGCGAGCCGCCGCAGGACGCGGGGCAAAAGATCTCGTGTCCGAGATGCGAGAGGAGGGGCTGTCTCCCGATGACTATCTCACGCGGGAATGGGCAGAGGATGAGATGCTCCCATGGGAGCATCTGGACATGGGCTTTCCGAAGCGTTACCTGCGGCAGGAATATGAGCGGGCAAAGATGCTGAAACCAACTGTTGGCTGCTTTGACGGATGTATGCGCTGCGGTGTCTGCAGCACTCGGGAAGAAAGGACAAACGAATGAGCTTTGTACTGCGTCGTATGTGCGATAATCTGTGGAGCGGCAGACTCGACAGCTTTCCGGAGGATCGGCTCGTGCACGGATTCTCGGCACGTCTCGGCGGGGTAAGCCCTGCGCCGTTCGATGCGCTCAATATGGCACTGCACGTTGGCGATGACCCCGCGTGTGTATGGGAGAATCGACGGCGATACTTCATGGCACTTGGACTCGATGCGGAGCGGATTTGTACGACTCGTCAGGTGCACGGGACGGAGATTGTGCGCGTCTTTCGCCGTGATGCGGGACGTGGTGCGCACGACTATGCGGATGCACGTGCGGATGCGGATGCAGTCATCACGAACGACAGCGGCGTTTCTCTCATGCTCTGCTATGCGGACTGTGTGCCTGTTCTGCTCTATGACCCTGTGCATCACGCGATGGGGCTCGTGCATGCGGGTTGGAGGGGCACCGTGCAGCGGATTGCCGCACAGACCATTGGGCGTATGGGCGAGTCGTTCGGAACCGAGGCGTCGGATGTGCTTGCGGGGATTGGTCCCTCGATTGGCGCGGGCTGTTATACGGTCGGCGCGGAGGTTGCAGAGCGTTTTCGCGCGGCGTTCCCGGCATATGAGGATGAGATTATAGAGGAGAGGGATGGAGAGATCCATCTCGACCTCTGGGCGGCGAACCGCGTGCAGCTGATGGAGATCGGTGTCGTGGGAAGCAATATCGACTGCGCGGACGTATGTACATCGTGTGAGCGCAATTTCTTTTATTCCTATCGTGCCGCAGGTGGCAGGACGGGACGACTGGCGGCGGTGATGGAGCTGAGATGAGTGAGAGTACGATGATCGAGGGGCGGATTCAAGAGGTGCGGCGTGCGATTGCGGCGGCGCGTGCACGCCGCACACATGTGCCGAAGGAAGCTCCCGTGGAGCTGATCGCCGTGACGAAGAATCACCCCGTGGAGGCGATGCGGGAGGCCATTGACGCCGGTATTATGCACATTGGAGAGAATCGCGTGCAGGAGGCATTGAATAAGGCGGAGACTTTGGAGCGCGAGGTCAAATGGCATCTCATCGGGCATTTGCAGACGAATAAGGCGAAGCACGCCGTGCGTCAATTCGATTTGATTCATTCCGTGGATTCCGTCCGCCTTGCGCAGGAAATTGACAAGGCGTCGGAGAAATTCGGCAAGGTGCAGAACATCCTCGTTCAGATCAATTTGGCGCGTGAGGAGAGCAAATCGGGCATTTACCGTGAGGACTTGGATAATATGCTGGCGGAAATTGACCGCCTGCGTTTCGTTCGTTTGCAGGGATTTATGTGTATTGCGCCGAATTATGACGATGTGGAGGCGTGCAGGCCTCTCTTTCGCGCGATGTACGAGCTCTTTCAGCAGGTGAAAGAACGTGAGCCGCGCACGGCGGACATTCGGTATCTGTCGATGGGGATGTCCCACGATTACGAAATTGCAGTCGAAGAGGGTGCAAATCTTGTGCGTGTTGGTACGGCGATCTTTGGCGCACGTCAATATGCACTAGGAGTGTGAGGGATCAGTGAGTATCTTTAAGAAACTATCCACGACATTCATCGGGATTACGCCGGAGGATGAGGTGGAGGAAAACGAGCAGCAGGAAGAGGAGAAGGCGAAGAAGTCTGCGCCTGTGACCGAGATCGGCACGCGCACGCATCGGCGTGCAGAGGCGAGTACGACGCCTTCTTCCGCATTTTCGAGTGCCTCGGGGACGTCGATGGGGGCGATCGACAATGTGGTCGCGGCATACCGTATGAATGTCATTGTCATTGAGCCGCGTTCATTCGACGATGCTCAGCAGGTGGCGGTCAACCTCCAGAAGAAAAAGCCCGTTGTGCTCAATTTCGAAAAGACGGAGAAGAGCGTGGCGAGCCGCATCATTGATTTCATCAGCGGCACGACGTATGCGCTGAACGGCGACATCAAGAAGATCAGCAATAATGTATTTCTCTGTGCGCCGAACAATGTCAATGTCAACTACTCCGAGGAGGAACACCGCCTCGGGGATGATATGTCCTTTCCCAACAGGTAGGCGATGATGCAGCATAACATTCAGATTGGTATGATCGGCGGTGGCGCGATGGCGGAGGCTCTGATTGCAGGACTCGTGCAGTCGGGGAGCCTTCCGTCGTCCTGTATCAGCGTATCGGAGCACAAGGCGATTCGTTGCGATGCGCTGATGCAGCGTTATGGAGTACAGGCGCAGGTCGGGGCAGAATCCTTTCTGCCTCGTATTGATGTGCTCATTCTTGCTGTCAAGCCGGCTGCAGCAGCGACGGCGATGGAGGAGACGGCGCGTCTGCTGAAGGAGGGCGCGCTTGTCCTCTCCATTGTTGCAGGACTGACGATTGCGGAGATCGAGGCAGCATATCCTGCGCATCCCGTCGTACGTGCGATGCCGAATACGCCGCTCGCTGTGGGTGCGGGGATGTCCGCCTATGCGTGCGGTACACACGCATGTGCTGCGGAGGCGGCGACGACAGAGACGATACTCGGTGCTGTAGGACGTACGGTCTACGTGCACGAGGGCGATCTCGATGCCGTGACGGGGCTTTCGGGCAGCGGACCTGCGTATGCATTTCTCGTGCTCGAGGCTCTCATCGAGGGCGGTGTTGCAGCGGGATTGAAACGCGAGACGGCGCATATCCTTGCGGCACAGACCGTCCTCGGCGCGGCGCAGATGGCACTGACGGGGAAGACTTCGCCCGCCGATCTACGTGCAGCGGTCACAAGTCCTGCGGGAACGACTGCCGCAGGTCTGCGCGTCATGGAGCACGCGGGCGTGCGCTCGGCGCTGATCGAGGCCGTGCTCGCGGCAACGGAGCGCTCGAGAGAGTTGGGGAGAAGATAATGGCAACGGAACAGAAGGAGCGGATTCTTCGTTTTTATCGTGGGACAGAGGGCGAGGAGACAGCGATCCGCCTGATTGATCTCGCCGAGGCGGTTATGAAGACCTCGAAATTCCGCATCAGTCCCTTTCTCGACCCGTACGGGCAGGAGATCGCCGAGACGATATGCGCGAGCTATGATGGGATTCAGCTCGACTTTGACGGCGGCTATATGGGCGCGGAGCGCGCGCGTGCCATGCTGCGCCATCGTGATTTTCGCGGGACGCCGGACGGCTTTGGGATTGCCTGTGTAGAGGCTGCGTGGAACGGACAGTTCGCGCGGCTTACGCACCGCGATGTGCTCGGCGCCCTCATGGCGCTCGGCATTGAGCGCGAGCTGATCGGAGACATCCTGCCCGCGCCCGATACGGCGAAGATCATCTGCGACGCGAAGATTGCGGATTTCATCGTGAACAATCTGACGATGATTGGTGCAGTCGGCGTCAAGACCGTACTTTCAAATTTGGATGACATTGCCCCGCGCGAGGAGCGGACGAAGGAGATTCGCGCGACGGTTGCCTCCCTGCGCCTTGACTCCATTGTCGCAGCGGGCTTTGGCATCTCGCGCAGCCGTGCGGCAGATGACATTGCAGCGGACAAGGTGAAGCTCAACTGGCAGAGTGCGGGCAGCGCTTCGAAGACAATCAAGGAGGGCGATGTTCTCTCCATGCGTGGTCGCGGGCGCGTCGAGGTGACCGAGGTGCGCGGACAGACGAAGAAGGGGCGCACGGTCGTCGTATTGAACCGGTTCTTTTAGCTGGAATTCCCCTGGGGAAAGGCGGGCGCGAGATGCTGACACCAATGGATATACACGCGAAGGAATTTAGCAAGAGCTTTCGCGGGTTTAATGAAGAAGAGGTCAACGACTTCCTAAACGAGGTCATGCAGGACTATGCCAATGTGATTGACGAGAAGGAGTGTCTGAGTGCGGATCTCGCGCGGGCGCGGGAGACGATTGAGGATTTTCGACGCATCGAGCAGAGTATGCGCGAGACACTCGCGGTGGCGCAGAAGACCGCCGAAGATATGACGGCGACTGCGAAGCGCAATGCCGAACTCACGATTGAGACAGCGGCCAAGGAGGCGCAGAATATACGCCGTGAGGCGACGCTGCAGGCAAAGGCGCAGCTCGACGAGGCGGCGGACAAGGTGCGTGTAATTGTGGCGGAATACGAGCGCCTTGTGCGGGAGAAGCATAAATTCCTGCGCCGCATGAAGGGAAATGTGCAGGCGGAGCTTGCACTCATTGAGGATGCAATCGCGGAGATGCCCGATACAGCGGCAGAGAAAAAGGCGCAACAGGAGCGCGCACCGGAGGAGTGCAAACAGAAACAGGAGGACGTTTGAGAGCGATGAGCGGACGCGTAAAAGCCGCATGTTCCTTTTTGAGCATACTGCTGATCGATCAGCTGGTGAAATTCTATGTAGAGCTGACGATGCTGCCGGGGGAGACCATTCCGATTGTGTCGCCCTATTTTCATATCACATTTGTGCTCAACCCGGGCGCGGCATTTGGGATCTTTCGTGATCAACAGTGGCTCTTTCTCATCGCTGCAATTGTGTTCGCGATAGCATTTCTCGTGTTCTATGAGCGCTTGCGTCGGAGCGGCGACCTCATCCACTACGGCAGTGTCGCGCTCGCCTCGGGTGCCGTGAGCAATCTGATTGACCGCATCCGCCTCGGGCATGTGGTGGACTTCTTCGATTTCCGCGTGTGGCCCGTATTCAACATCGCGGATATTGCGATTGTCCTCGGGACGGCTGCCGTCCTCTGGGCGCTCTTCGTGCAGAGAAGGGAAATCCGATGATGAGCAATGTGTTCACAGCCGACCGCGCGGGCGAGCGTTTGGATCTCTTCCTCGTGCGGCATATGCCCGATTTCTCGCGCAGCTATGCACAGCGCCTGATCGAGACGGGGCAGGTCACGGTGGACGGCACGGTGCGCAAGGCGAACTACAAGCTGCGCAGCGGCGAGGAGATCGTCTGCACGGTGCTGCCCGCCGCGCCGGTCGAAATCCGTGCGGAGGAGATTCCACTCAACATTTTGTACGAAGATGCGGATCTTATCGTCATCAATAAGGTGCGCGGCATGGTGGTTCACCCTGCGGCGGGCATCACGACGGGGACGCTGGTCAACGCACTCCTCCGGCACTGCCGGGATCTCTCGGGGATCAATGGGGCGCTGCGCCCGGGGATTGTGCACCGTCTCGATAAGGATACCTCGGGGGTCATGGTTGCGGCGAAAAACGATATGGCGCATCACTTCCTCGCGCGTCAGATTCGGGATAAGGAGGCGCGGCGTGAATACCGTGCGATTGTATACGGCAACATTGTCCCGCGCGCAGGCGTCATCACGGGCGACATCGGACGCCATCCGACCGATCGCAAGAAAATGGCGATTGTGCGGGAGAACGGCAAGCCCGCGACCACACATTTTGAGGTGTTGGAACGGTTCGGCGACTATACCTATGTTTCCTGTCGTCTTGAGACGGGGCGCACGCATCAAATCCGCGTCCACCTGACGAGCATCGGGCATCCGCTCGTCGGAGATGCGAAGTATACAGCGAAGAAGAATCCCTTTGCCATTGCGGGGCAAGCGCTGCACTCGCTGACGCTCAGCTTCATGCATCCGCGCACAGGGGCAGCGATGACCTTCACGGCACCGATCCCCGCAGACATGGAGGAGATTCTGCACACACTGCGCAGCGGAAGATAAGGAGATGACGGCATGACGGAGTTTCGGGAAAAGGCCGTTCTTATGGACGAGGACGGGATTCGGCGTGCATTGATGCGGATTGCACATGAGATCGTCGAGAAGAACAAGGGGACGGAGCACCTTGTCCTCGTCGGTATTCGTACGCGCGGCGTGCCGATTGCCGCGCGGATTGCTGCAGAGATTGCACGCATTGAGCAGCATGACTTGCCGCGCGGTGTGCTCGACATCACACTCTACCGTGACGATCTCAACGAGCTCTCCTATCAGCCCATCGTGCACCCGACGGAGATGCCGCTGGACATCACGGGCAAGACTGTTGTACTTGTGGATGATGTGCTCTACACGGGGCGCACGGTTCGCGCAGCGATGAATGCGCTCCTCGACATCGGACGTCCACGCGTGATCCAGCTCGCGGTGCTCATCGACCGAGGGCACAGAGAGCTGCCCATCCGCGCGGACTACGTCGGAAAGAATGTGCCGACTGCCGCACTCGAGGATGTGTCCGTGCTGCTGCAGGGTACGGACGGCGTGGAGAAGGTTGTGATTCGGGAGCGCATTTGACAGCTCTGTCCGGAGAGCCATGAAACGTGGCTCTCTTTTTTTCTGCCTTGACGGAAGTTTTGCAATCGGGGTATAATGAAGACACATTAGGGGGGAGGAGTGCTGCATATGCCGGCAGTGCTCCAAAGGAGCCTTTGAAAGTGACGGAGCAATCGTATGATTTTTTACGGCGATAAGCAAAAGTCCATGTTGGATGAGGAGCAGGCGACTGCCGATGAGCTGGAGGAATGCGGGCTCGATACGGAGGAAGAGGAGTCGGACGAGGCGGCTGCGGAGAGCAGCGTCTATGACGGCTGCAGTGATGAGGAACTGCTGGCACACATCCGCTCCTGCGACGGTGACGAGGCGTTGGACTATCTCATCAACAAGTACCGTAATTTCGTGCGCTCCAAAGCGCGTTCCTACTTCCTCATCGGCGCGGACCGCGAGGACATCGTGCAGGAGGGCATGATCGGCTTCTTCAAGGCGATCCGTGACTACCGCGAGGACAAGCTCTCGTCGTTCCGTGCGTTCGCCGAACTCTGTGTGACGCGTCAGATCATCACGGCGATCAAGACGGCGACGCGGCAGAAACACATTCCACTGAACTCCTACGTCTCGCTCAACAAGCCCATTTACGATGAGGACTCCGACCGCACGCTGCTCGACGTGCTTTCGGGTACGCGCATCAGCGATCCTGAGGAGCTCGTCATCAGTCGCGAGGAGTTTGTGGACATCGAGCAGAAGATGGAGGAGATCCTGAGCGATCTCGAGTGGCGCGTGCTCATGAGTTATTTGGACGGCAAGTCCTATCAGGAGATTGCCGTCGACCTGCACCGTCAGGTGAAATCCATCGACAATGCGCTCCAGCGCGTAAAACGCAAACTGGAAAAATATATGGAGTCGCGTGGGGACGACCTTGACATCGGGACGGTCTACCGCGGGCTCACCACGATCAATCGCAGCGTAAGCACATCGGAAGAATAGAGGGGGAAGCCCCCTCTTTTCTTACGAGGAATTAAGGAGGTTTATTATGTGGAAGAAAATAGAATGTGCTGTGATCGCCTGTGTCCTGTGTCTTGTGGGGGCGGCAGTGACAGCAGCCGCAGAGAGCAGCACTGCGGCAAAGGAGATGGCGAAGCCCGAGCGCATCGAACTGGTCCTCGTCCTGGATAAGAGCGGTTCGATGGCGGGGCTGGAATCCGATACCATAGGCGGATTCAATGCGATGATTGAGAAACAGAAGGCGCTTGCGATTCCCGTACGTGTGACCGCCGTTCTGTTTAACGATGAACTGGATGTGCTCTATACGCACAAGGATATCCGCTACGTGCGCCCCCTGACGGCGAAGGAGTACGAGGTGGGCGGCACAACGGCGCTGCTCGACGCAGTGGGCAATACGATCCTCCGCGTGGAGCGCGAGCCGGCTGTCACGCGTGAGGGAACGAAGGTCATTTTCGTCATCATCACGGACGGGATGGAGAATGCGAGCACAGAGTTCTCCAAGATGAAGATCAAGGAGATGATCTCTGACAAGCAGGAAATGGAGGGCTGGGACTTCATCTATCTCGGCGCGAACATTGACGCGGTGGAGGAGGCAGATGCCATCGGCGTGCAGCGTTCCAACGCCGTGACCTATCGAAACACGAAGAGCGGCGTCCGCGCAAACTACGATGCTGTTGCCGCCTATGTGGAGGCAACGGCGGAAATGGGATCTGCCGAATCGAGCGACTGGCGCTCCCATGTGGAAGAGGATACGTCAAAATAAGCACGAGAGCCGATTGACAATCTGCGCATAACGATGTATGCTATCTATGATGATATAATTTAATCTTTGGGAGACAGGTGCGGCGCAGATGCGCACGCTTAATAGAGAAGCCGGATGAGCCGGCGCGGTCCCGCCACTGTGAGGGGAGCAAACCCGCAAGAATGTCACTGAGAGGAATGTCCTCTTGGGAAGGCGCAGGGGAGCGATGAACCGAGCCAGGAGAACTGCCTGTTTGACAATCCACCGTGTGCCAGGGGCACAGACCTGCGAGCGACAGGAAGGGGATTCGTGAAGATGATTCACGAGGCTTTCTTGCTCTGGCAGGAAAGCCTTTATTATTTATATTTTATGGGAGGAATTCGGATGAAGAATTGGAAGAAAATGCTGGTCGCGTCGCTTGCCTGCTCGGCAGTCCTCGGATTTTCGTACAGCCCGGCGGAGGCGTCGTATGAGCTCAATCCCGAGGTCAAGACGGTGACACCCGCACTCATGGAGGCATCGGAGATCGGTGTTCTGAAGTATGAGAACCCGCAGATGGCGAACTACACGAATAAGGATGCCATCGTTGTGACGAGCTTTGGCACGACGTTCAAGGAGACGCGTGAGAAGACGATCGAGGCAACGGTGGATGCAATCAAGGCGGCACATCCGGGCGTGAAGGTTGTGACGGCATTTACCTCTCACATCATTATTGACCGCATTGCAAAGAACGAGGGCAAGAAGTACCCAACGCCCGAGGAGGCGCTCACACAGCTCAAGGCGGACGGCTACTCGCGTGTGGCGCTCGTCTCTCTCGATGTCATCCCGGGCATGGAGTACTCCTACGTCAAGGCCGTGTTCCATGAGTACAAGGAGCAGTTCAAGACGATGACCTGCGGCACGTCGCTCATGTACTGGCAGGGGCAGGAGGAGCAGCCGGATGATGTGATCGAATTCCTCCAGGCGGTCTCCAGCCAGTTCCCGAAGATGGGGAAGGATGAGGCGCTGCTCCTGATGGCGCACGGCACGCCGCACGTCTCCAACGCATACTATGCTGTGATTCAGGCGAAGCTGGACGCACTTGGGTATAAGAACGTCTATGTCTATACGGTCGAGGGTTGGCCGAGCCTCGAGGATGTCATCCCTAAGCTCAAGGCGAATAAGGTTAAGAATGTGACGCTCATGCCGATCATGATGGTTGCGGGCGATCATGCACACAACGATATGGCGGGCAAAGATGCGGATTCGCATAAGAGCATTCTCGAAGGTGAGGGCTATAAGGTCGATGCCTACCTCCACGGCATCGGTGAGAACAAGATGATCCGCGATATGTATGTGGAGCGTGCAAACGATGCGTGGGATGCTCTGCAGGGCAATAAGGATGCCGACGCGGATCACATCAAAATGATGAAGTAAGCGCATCTACAAGTATTTTACGGTGGTACTAGAGTCTGCCGCGGAAGGGTTTCACTTCGGCGGTAGGCTCTTTTCTTTGCCCGCATACCCTGCTATAATAAGTGGGCAGTATTGGAGTGCGGGGACATGATGTCCGCACATGAAGGAGAAGAGAGCAATGAAGATAGCAGTTGTTGGTACAGGGATGATTGCGCGCGAGGCGCTTATCGCCCTGCAACAGGTAGAGGGGGTTGAGGTTGTCACGATCTGTGCACGTCCACAGAGCAGGGAGAAGGCGCGGGCACTTGCGCAGGAGTTCCGTGTTCCTCAAGTGGCGACGGACTACGCTGCGATGCTTACGGCACATGGGGCAGACTTCGTCTATCTCGGCATTGTCAACAGCGTGCATTTTGACTACGCACGGCAGGCGATTGCGGCGGGCTGGCACGTGATCGTTGAGAAGCCTTTTACATCGACCCTCGCGGAGGCGGAGGAACTGATCGCGCGTGCACGGGCGGCAGGCTGCTACCTCTTCGAGGCGGTGACACCGCTCTTTCTCCCCAATTATCAGGGCATCTTGGAAGTTCTTCCGCAGCTCGGGCTCATCCGTCTCGTGCAGGCGAATTTCTCGCAGTATTCGAGCCGCTATGACCGCTATCTGGCGCGCGATGTTGCGCCCGCATTCGATCCATCGCTCTCGGGCGGCGCGCTCTACGATCTAAACGTCTACAATCTCGAACTTATTGTCTCCTTCTTTGGGCGTCCGAAGTCTGCCTCCTATACGGCAAATATTGGGTTCAACGGGATCGATACCTCCGGGATTCTGACCCTGCGCTACGATGGATTCGCTGCAACGGCGGCGGCGGCAAAGGACAGCGACAGCCCATCGTTCTTTATGATACAGGGGGAGTCGGGATGGATCCGCGCTGATGGGACACCGAACGAGCTTGCATCCTTTACGGTTGGTCTGCGCGGCAGGGGGGAGAAATCCTATGCACTGAATTGCCATAAGCACCGCATGGTGCCTGAGTTTGAGGCTATGCGGGATATATTTGCACGCAAGGATTATCTGAGCGTGGAGGAGGGGCTTCAGACAACGCGTACCGTTATGGCAGTGATGGAAAAAGCACGGCTGATGGCGGATATTCAGTTTCGGGCAGATTGAAACAGATGGATTCGATGATGATCGAGATGGAGGATCTCGAAAAAAAATTTCCGCATACGAATGCGGCACAGAAAAAAGACTGGAAGACGGCGGTTGCGGGGGTGACACTCTCCGTTCGGCGCGGCGAGGTGTTCGGGCTGCTTGGCCCGAACGGCGCGGGAAAGACGACGATTATCCGTATGCTGACGATGCAGACGCAGGCGACGAGCGGCGTGATACGCATCGATGGGCAGGATATCCGCCGCGACGCACGTGCCATCAAGGAGCAGATCGGCGTCGTGCCACAGCATGTCAATTTCGATCAGGAGCTGACGGTCTGGGACAATCTGGAGCTGCATGCACGTCTGCACCATATGGGCTCTGTGGAGCGGACGCGGCGCATTGAGGATCTGCTCGCAGAGATGGATCTCTCGGAGGTGCGCAATGACAACGTACGCCGCCTCTCGGGCGGGATGAAACGCCGTCTCTTGATTGCGCGTGCGCTGATCCACCGTCCGCAAGTGCTCTTCCTCGACGAGCCAACGGTGGCGCTCGACCCGCAGATTCGCCGACATATCTGGGATCTCGTGCGTGCGATCACAAAGAGCGGTGTGACAGTTCTCCTCACGACGCACTACATCGAGGAGGCGGAGGCACTCTGTGACCGCGTGTCCATCATCAACAAGGGCGTGCTCGTCGATGTGCAGACACCGCGCGCGTTCTGCGACGCCCTCGGTGCATTTGCTGTGGAGTGGGATGAGGAGGGCGGACGTGCCTATCGCTTCTTCCACACGCGCGAGGAAGCGCGTGCGCATGCACGCCGGATCGAGGAGTCGATGCAGCGTGTCCTCCTGCGTCCGACGAATCTCGAGGACGTCTTCATCGAGCTGACGGGGCGAAAGGAGGGGCTTTGATGCTGCGCGATATATGGACAGTGTTCTGGCGCGACTGGATCGTCCTGCGCCGCCGTCTCACGAAATACGTGCTGAGCCGCATGGTCTCGCCGCTCATGTTTCTCATTGCATTCGGATGGGGGCTCGGGCGCAGTATCGACGTGGGCACGGGCTCGTATCTGGACTTTCTCGTGCCGGGACTCCTCGCAATGAACTCCATGAATATCAGCTTCAACAGCATCATCTCCGTGCACGCGGAGCGCGTCTATCACAAGAGTCTCGAGGAATATCTGATCGCGCCGATTCGCCCCGATGCCTTCGTCATCGGCAAGGTCGCAGGTGCGGTACTGCGCGGTCTGATCTCATCGGCGATCATCATTGTGCTCAGCTATCTCTTCGGCGCGCATTTTACAATCACGCCTCTCTTTCTCCTCGTGCTCACGCTCAACTGCATGATCTTCGCGGAGATCGGCTTTCTCGCGGCAATGTATATCTCCACCTATGAGGAGATGAGTCAGGTCAACCTCTACGTCCTGCTCCCAATGTCATTCCTCTGCGGAACATTTTTCTCGACGGCGGCGCTGCCCGATCTCGTGCGCTGGCTGATCGAGATCCTGCCGCTGACGCATACGAGTCATCTCTTGCGCAGCCTTGGGACGGTGGGGGAGTTTTCCCCGCTTTCACTTGCAGTGGTCGTTGGCTACGCGGCTCTGGGGATTGCGGCGGGAACGTGGAAATTCCGCAGACTGACGGATTAGGAAAAGGGAATACCATGCTCAGGCATATCTTTCATCATAGAGGTGCGGCAGAAGGTTGCGCGCATTTCTGCTGCACCAAGATTGAGGACTTCGGCGTCTCCTTTGGGACGTTCGAGGTTTTTTCGCATGTCAACTTGCACTTCCACTGCGGCGAACTGACTGCCATCATCGGTCCGAACGGTGCGGGCAAGAGCACGCTCCTACGTGCGATTCTCGGCGAGGTCGCGCACACGGGGCGTCTGCACTTCGTCGACGCGGAGGATCGTCATATACGTCCTGTCATCGGCTATGTGCCGCAGTACCTGCGCCTCGATGTAAGCGCGCCGACCACGGTGCAGGATCTCTTTATGGCATGCCTTACAGCGCGTCCCGTCTGGCTCTTTCCCGCGCGTCATTATCGTACACGTGCTCTTGAGGGGCTGGCACGCGTGCACGCGGAGCATCTGATCGATCGGCGGCTCGGCGCGCTCTCGGGCGGAGAGCTTCAACGTGTGCTGCTCGCGCTTGCGCTCGATCCCATGCCGAACCTTCTGCTCCTCGATGAGCCGGTCTCTGGGGTTGACCGAAACGGCCTCGCGCTCTTCTATGACATCGTTGGCGGGCTGCGTGCCAAGGAGGATCTTGCGATCCTCCTCATCTCGCATGATCTCGGTATGGTCGCGCGCCATGCGGATAAGGTGGTGCTGATGGATCACGGGATTGCAGCGGCGGGAACTGTGATGGAGGTCTTTACCGATCCACAGATGGAGCGGCTCTTTGGCATGCTGCCCGATCTGCGTCATATACAGGCACCTGCACAGGAAGGGGACGCACATGGAATGGATCTATGACGGCATGGATATGCTCCTGCCGTTCGCATGGATGGAGTATACCTTTATGAAGAACGCGCTCCTTGCGATTCTCCTCATGACGCCGCTGTTCGGGTTGCTCTCGACCATGGTGGTTTCGAGCCGGATGGCGTTCTTCTCGGATTCGCTCGGGCACGGCGCGTTTACGGGTATTGCCATCGGGGCACTCGTCGGGATGGTCGCTCCGCTTACATCCCTCATCCTCTTTTCGATTGCGTTTGCACTCCTCATCACATGGATCAAGCATCGTACGGCGGCATCGGCGGATACGGTCATCGGCGTGTTCTCCTCGACGGCGATTGCCGTTGGGCTTATGATTATGAGTCACGGCGGGGGATTCTCGAAGTTCTCTCCGCTTCTCATCGGCGACATTCTGAGCATTACACCTACCGATCTCGCGGGGCTGCTTGCCGTCGATGGCGTCGTCTTCGTCGGCTGGGTGCTGCTCTTCAACCGTCTGCTCCTGCTCTCGGTGAATCCGTCGCTTGCACGCAGCCGAGGTATCTCTGTCTTTGCTGTCGAAGCGCTCTTTGCCGCGCTGCTTGCTGTCGTTGTTGCCGTCAGCATCCAGTGGGTCGGCATCCTCATCATCAATGCACTGCTCGTTTTGCCGGGGGCTGCTGCACGAAACATTGCGTGCAGCGTCAAGGAGTATCATCTCATGTCTGTCATGACGGCACTCTGTGCGGGACTGTGCGGGCTCTTTTCAGCGTACTATTTCGGGATTGCAGCGGGGGCCGCCATTGTAGCGGTCGCTGCCGTGATCTTCTTTCTGTCGCTCGCCGTACGCCCGTATTTTCGCAGATAATGTCCCGCTCTGCGCCCTGTTATTTTTTAACTTTTTGTGCTAGAATGACAAAGAAGCACGTGTGAGAAGGAGGGCATTTCCATGAATATTACGATTGGCAGCGACCACGGTGCGGTGGAACTCAAAGAAGAGGTCAAGATGGTGCTCCATGAATTCGGCGATGTCCATGTGAAGGATGTCGGTACGTTCGGCAAGGAGACGGTCGATTATCCCGACATCGCGGAAAAAGTCTGCGCCGATGTCGTCTCGGGGAAGGCGGATCGCGGCATTGTACTCTGTGGCACAGGCCTCGGCATCTCGATTGCAGCGAACAAGATTAACGGCATTCGTGCCGCACTCTGCGGTGATGTCTATACGGCGATCATGGCGCGCAAGCATAACGATGCAAATGTGCTCGCACTCGGCGGACGCGTCACGGGGTTTGGTCCTGCAGGTGAGATTGTGCGTGCGTGGATTCGCACGGAGTTCGAGGGCGGGCGCCATGCACGCCGCATCGAAAAGATGATGGCACTTGAGAAACAGAAAAAGGATTAAGGAGAGTTTTTGTATGAGCATTATGGATTCGCTTGAAAAGGTTGATCCACAGGTATTCAAGGCCGTTGAAGAGGAACTCAACCGCCAGCGCACGAAGCTGGAACTCATCGCTTCGGAGAACGTCGTCAGCCGCGCGGTCATGGAGGCGCAGGGCAGTGTCCTCACAAACAAGTACGCGGAGGGCTACCCTGGTAAGCGCTACTACGGCGGCTGCGAGTACGTTGACGTGGCAGAGCAGCTCGCGATTGACCGCGCGAAGGCGCTTTTCGGAGCAAACTGGGCGAATGTGCAGCCGCATTCGGGCGCACAGGCGAATATGGCGGTATTCTTTGCCCTCCTCCAGCCGGGCGATACGATCCTCGGCATGAATCTGACGGACGGCGGACATCTGACGCACGGCAGTCCGGTCAATATCTCGGGGACGTATTACAAGGTCATTCCGTACGGCGTGGACAAGAAGACGGAGCGCATTGACTACGATGCGCTCGAGGCACTTGCCAAAGAGCATCGTCCGAAGATGATTATCGCGGGTGCTTCGGCGTATGCGCGCACGATTGACTTCGCGCGCATCGGGGCGATTGCCAAGATGGTCGGTGCGATCTTTATGGTGGATATGGCGCATATTGCGGGACTTGTCGCCGCAGGGCAGCATCCAAGTCCTGTGCCCTACGCCGATGTCGTCACTTCGACCACACACAAAACCTTGCGTGGGCCACGCGGCGGACTCATTCTCGGACGTGATGAGGAGATGGGGAAAAAGATCAACAAGGCGGTGTTCCCGGGCATTCAGGGCGGCCCCCTCATGCACGTCATCGCGGCAAAGGCGGTTGCATTCGGCGAGGCGCTTCAGCCATCGTTCAAGGAGTACGGCGCTCAGGTGGTAAAGAATGCGGCGGCACTTGCAGACGAACTGGTGAAATGCGGCTACCGCATCGTATCGGGCGGAACGGATACGCATGTCATGCTCGTTGACCTCACGAATAAGGAAATCACGGGCAAGGAGGCGCAGAACCTCCTCGACGAGGTCAACATCACGGCGAACCGCAATACGATCCCATTCGAGCCGCGCAGTCCGTTCGTCACGAGCGGCATCCGCCTCGGTTCGCCTGCACTCACGACACGCGGCTTTGTGGAGGAGGATATGCGCGAGGTCGCACGGATCATCGCGCATGTCCTTGACATGCCGACCGATGAAGGGCGCAGGGAGGAGGCACGCAGCCGCGTCGCTGCACTCTGTGCGAAATATCCCCTGTACGAATAACAATCATCTCTCACAGAAAGGAAGCCCCCATGGCTGATACATTCCATCCGTCCGACATCCCGAGTCTCCATCTCGTCGACCACCCGCTCATTCAGCACAAGCTGACAATCATGCGCATGAAGGAGACGGGGACGAAGGAGTTCCGCGAGTTGCTCTCGGAGATTGCGATGCTCATGGCGTATGAGATCACGCGCGATTTTCCCCTGCGCGATGTGGAGATCGAGACACCCGTCGCAACGTGTCATGCAAAGATGCTTGAGGGCAAGAAGCTCGGCATCGTCCCCATCCTGCGCGCAGGACTCGGCATGCTCGATGGCATATTGACGCTTGTGCCTGCGGCGCGTGTCGGCCACATTGGGCTCTACCGTGACCCCGAAACCCTTGCGCCCGTTGAGTACTATGCAAAGCTGCCGAGCGGCGTCGAGGATCGCACGCTCATCGTTCCGGATCCCATGCTCGCCACAGGCGGAAGTGCATCGGCCGCGCTTACGATGCTCAAGCAGAAGGGTGCCAAGAACATCATCCTCATGTGTCTCGTATCGGCACCCGAGGGCATTCGCCGCGTGGCTGCCGACCATCCGGATGTACCGATCTACGTCGCCGCCGTGGACGAATGTCTCAATGAGCACGGCTACATCGTACCCGGACTCGGTGATGCGGGTGACCGCATCTTTGGGACGCTGTAACACATACGCATAAAAAAAGACGGCTGCGCGTGCAGTCGTCTTTTCAAATGCAATTTATGGCGGAGAGGGTGGGATTCGAACCCACGGTGCGTTGCCGCATCACCGGTTTTCAAGACCGGCTCCTTAAACCACTCGGACACCTCTCCGTTGTCAGCGGATTCATTTTAGCAAAAAGCAGGGAGTACTGTCAATAGCTGCACGCATTTATCAAGATGCACGCCTTTGCAGCAGGAGCACGAGCGCACCGATTACGAGACCGACGAGTGCGGGAATCATCCAGCCCATGCCGATATGCGCGAGGGGGAGCGCATCGCCAAGTGCACGCAGAAGCTCCATTGCGGGCAGCGCCTCCTGCACTCCGCTCGGCAGTGCACGCAGGAAGTCGAACGATGCCGCCACGCACGTGCCAATCATCGTGCAGACGTAGAGCGGGCGGTGATAGCCGATCGCCCCATCGATGAGACAGAGTGCGATGAGGACGATGGCAATCGGATAGAGGAGGTAGAGAACGGGCAAGGAGTAGGCGATGATCTTGCTGAGGCCGACATTCGAGAAGGCAAAGGAGAAGAGTGCAAAGAGGATGGCGTATTTCGGATAAGTCAGCGAATGAGGAAACAGTTCTGCGAAGGTCGTACTGCATGCTGTGACAAGTCCGATTGCGGTCTTGAGGCAGGCGCAGGTGATTGTGATGCCGAGCAGGATGCCGCCGAACGCACCGAAGTAATGCGCGGCAATATGGGCGAGCACGTCGCCGCCGTTTGCGTCCAGCCCGTAGATGGAGCGGCTCTCGGCACCGACATAGGTGAGTGCGAGGTAGATGAGTGCCATGAGTGCTGTGCTGAACGTGCCGGAGATGATCGTGCTGTAGGAGAGATCCTTTGGCTCAGAGAGTCCGAGTCTCTTGATGGCGTTTACGAGGATATTGCCAAACGCGAGCGCGGCGAGCACATCCATCGTGTTGTAGCCCTCGAGGAGTCCCGTGAAGAATGCGTGCTCACGGTATGCGCTGACCGGCTCCGCGTCCCATACCTGCCCCATTGGCGCAATGACCGCCGTCACGATCAGGATGCCGAGAAAGAGGAGGAAGAGCGGGTTGAGTATCTTGCCCACCCAGATGAGGATGCCGGATGGACACAGGGAGAAGTAGAGGACGAGCGCGAAGAATATGAGCGTAAAGGAGAAGAGTCCGATCGGCTGTGCCTCCGCCCCAACGAATGGCGCGATACCCACCTGAAAGGAGACGGTCGCCGTGCGCGGGATCGCAAAGAGGGGACCAATGCAGAGATAGAGCGCGCAGGTGAACGCATAGGCAAAGCGGCGGTCAATTTTTGCACCAATGTCAAAGAGATTCTCGCTTGCCGTAATGCTGATCGCCGCAATGCCGAGCAACGGCAGCCCGACGCCTGTAATGCAGAAGCCGATGAGTGCGGGCAGCATGGAAGACCCCGCCTGCTGTCCCATCGAGGCGGGGAAGATGAGGTTGCCCGCGCCAAAGACGAGGCCGAAGAGCATGGAGGCGACGAAGATGTATTCCTGTTTTCTAAGACGATGTTTCATCTGCAGCAACTTCCCGTTGAAAAGATAAAAATTATAAAATTACAATGCGACAATTATAACAGGCGACGAAGGAATTTGTCAAAGACAGCAGAAATTGCTATAATAGGCTCGTGTGATTCGGCGCAGAAGAGGAGATGTCGGTATGCGCATTGCTCTGTTTGATTCGGGAATTGGCGGACTGACTGTGCTCAGTCATGCGCGGCGGGTGCTTCCGTCGGAGGAGTTCCTGTTCTTTGCCGACCGCGACCATGTGCCGTACGGGACGAAGTCCGTGCCTGTCGTGCGCGGCTACGTGCGGGAGGCGTTCCGCTTCCTCGTCGAAAGGCAGGGAGCAGAGGCTGTAGTCGTCGCGTGCAATACGGCGACCTCGGTTGCAGTAGATGAGATGCGGCGGCTCTACGAGGTACCGATCATCGGGATGGAACCGGCGGTGAAGAAGGCGCTTGACCGCGACGGCGAGCGCCGTGTGCTCGTGACGGCGACACCGATTACAATCAATGGCGATAAGCTGCGCCGTCTCGTGTCGGCGCACGATGCGAAGAATCTCGTCGATCTGCTTGCTCTGCCGCGCCTCGTCGAATTTGCAGAGCGCAGAGAGTTCGTCTCTCCGCGCGTCGAAGAGTATCTGTGGAGCGCGCTTGCACCGTACGATCTCATGAAATACTCCGCGATTGTGCTCGGCTGTACGCATTTCAACTATTTCAAGGATACCCTGCGCCGCATCCTGCCAAAGACGGTCGGCTTTGTCGACGGCAGCGAGGGGACGGTCGAGGAGCTGGCACGCCGCACAGGGCTTCATACTGCACCTGCCGCTGCACAGACCGCGCCCTGTCAATTCTTCGAGTCCGGCAGGCCGGTTGTGGGGACGGAGTCCTTGGCGCGCATTGAGAGCTATCTCACGCGTGCCGCCCGCATGGAGGAGATTGTTTGAAGTTTGAAGGAAGGGAGCATTCATGCCGATTCGCACTGCACATCGGGTGAATTTCTATGATACGGATGCGATGGAGGTTGTGCACCACGCGAATTACATCCGCTGGTTCGAGATCGGGCGCGTCGATTATCTGCGCCGCATCGGCATCACACTGGGCGCGCTGATGGCGGCGGGCTATGTCTTCCCCATCATAAAGATCGGGGCAGAGTTCCATGCGCCGGGGCACTTCGATGACAATCTTGTGATTGAGACGACGGCGACGGCACTCACGAAGGCGAAGATGGCGTTTTCCTATCGTATTCTGAATGCAGAGGGTACCGTCCTCGTGACGGGATTCTCGGAGAATGTCTTTACGCTTCGCGAGACAGGGCACATTACACGTCTGCCGAAGGAATTCTACGAGCCACTGGAGGCGGCGATGATACAGGAGAAAGAGGGCCGGGACATTGGATTTTGATTTTATATGGCAGATTTACTTTGAATTCATGTGGTGGACGTATTGGATACTGGCACTGCTGGTTTTGTTGGCGTTCGGTCCAAAGGCTTTTTTTGCCTATTTTGGTACGGAGAAGATCGTGCCCAAAAAGGAAGAGATGACGCCGTTTTCCATAATCGAACGGACCGCAGAGCAGTTGGTGATCGGCGCGACGATCCCCTTTGCAAACGAGGGGAAACAATGTGGTGTCGTCATGGATGCGATTCTGCGCGTGCAGCTGCCCTATGAGCAGTACGACGGCGCGATTGTGCGCGGCAAGGTGGAACTTGAGGGCACGCCGCGTGAGGACGACTATTTCGAGGCAATGATTATCGAAAAGGATAAACGCTCGAATTTTGTTCTCAAACTCTTCATTGAGGGGCGCAAGGGGAACACGCTCGAAGAAGCAATCGCGCATATGCCGGATTTCCGCATGGATCTCATCTATCAGGAGGCGGGGCGCATTCCGGCGCATTACTCGAAAGTCATGATGAAGATTACGGCGGCGGAGATCGCCGCACTCGCGGGCGTTACGCGTATCGAGGAAGGAGGTCGGAAGAATGGCTGAACTCAGCATCATTCCCGTTCCAACGCGGATTCTGACCGATGCGGACGATATTGTAGACGCAATCGAGTACTATGCGGGCGATCAGGTGACGGCGGATGACCTTGTCTGCTGTGCCGAGAGTGTGGTTGCTGTGACGCAGGGACGCTTCGTTCGACCCGAGGAGATGAAGATCTCGTGGCTGGCGAAGTTCCTGTGCCGCTTTATTCCGGACTATGGCAGCCTCGCAACGCCGCATGGGATGCAGGCACTCATGGATGTGGAGGGCAAGTGGCGCGTTACGGCTGCGCTTTTTGCGGGCTTCCTCGGCAAGCTCGTCGGCAAGGCCGGGCTCTTTTATCAGTGGGGGGGCAAGGAGGCGGCGCTGATCGACGACGTGACGGGTACGATGCCGCCGTTTGACAAGGTAATTGTCTATGGCCCCGCCGAACCGGAGGAGGTTGCCACGCGTATCCGCGATCGCGTGGGCGCGTTCGGCGGCATGATTGCGGATGTGAACGACCTCAAGCGCTCGCGCGTGGTCGGCGTATCGAATGGAGTGAACGGGCAGCTTGCCTCGCAGCTCCTCCTCGATAATCCGTTCGGCAACGCTTCGGAGAAGACACCGATCTGCATCATCAAGAACTATCGGCAGTATCAGGAGAGCCATACGGCGTAAATTCCAATGAAATGTAAGCGGGAAGCACTCCTTCCCGCTTTTTTGAACGGATTTCACAAAGGAGAAGGTATTTCATGCCAAGAAGAGATCTGAGGCGCGTCGACCAACTGCGCCCCGTGCGGATCGAGCGTGGCTATCAGCGCTATCCCGCAGGCTCTGCGCTCATCGAGATGGGGCATACGCGCGTTGTCTGTGCGGCGACGGTGGAGGAGCGTGTACCGTTCTTTTTGAAAGGCGCGGGGACGGGCTGGGTGACAGCGGAGTATTCCATGCTGCCGGGGGCAGGCTCGGAGCGCACGGCGCGTGAGGCAATGCGCGGACATCAGACGGGGCGGACGCAGGAGATCCAGCGGCTCATTGGACGTGCGCTGCGCGCGGTTGTCGATACGAAGGCACTCGGCGAGCGCACAATTCACATTGACTGCGATGTCCTGCAGGCGGACGGCGGGACGCGTACGGCATCGATTACAGGCGCGTTCGTCGCGCTCGTGGAGGCGTGCGCGACCTTCTACACGCGGCGCGGTATCTTTCCCGTACGCGACTATGTGGCGGCGGTCAGCGTCGGTGTAAGCACGGAGAATACGCCGCTTCTTGACCTCTGCTATGAGGAGGACTCCACCGCAATGGTGGATATGAATGTCGTCATGACGGGCACAGGAGCGTTCGTCGAGGTGCAGGGGACGGGCGAGGGGCGCTCGTTCTCGCGCGCGGAGATGAATGTGCTGCTCGATCTCGGAGAGCGCGGCATACGGGAATTGATTGATGTGCAGAAGTTTGCACTCGGTGAGACACTTTCATGGCTGCCGGGACGGGAGGGATAAGATGGATGAGAAAATCATACTGATTGCAACCTCGAATGAGGGGAAGGTGCGCGAGATGGAGCAGGCATTCGAGGGACTGCCCGTGCGTCTTGTGCCTTTATCGCGTCTTCAGGAGGTTCTGCCCGAGGCAGGCGAGATCGAGGAGCCCGTTGAGGACGGGGCGACCTTTATGGAGAACGCGCGGATCAAGGCACGTTACTATCAGGAGCGGACAGGGCTCTCTGCACTTGCGGACGACTCCGGACTCGCAGTCGAGGTGCTGAACGGCGCGCCCGGTGTGTACTCCGCGCGCTATGCGGGCGTGCATGGCGACGATGCGGCGAACAATATAAAGCTGATAGCGGACATTCGCGCACATGGCACGGAGAATGCAGCTGCCGCCTACCACTGCGCTCTCGTGCTGGCACTTGAGGATGGACGTGAACTCTCCGCCGAGGGAACGTGCACGGGCTTTATTCGTCCCGAGGCACGCGGCACGGAGGGATTTGGCTACGACCCGCATTTCTACCGTGCAGACGGACGCTCGATGGCAGAGCTTTCCCGCGCGGAGAAGCATAAGATCAGCCATCGCGGTACGGCACTCGAAATGATGAAGAAGTTATTGGTGGAAAGAGGTATTGTGTGAGAATCGGCATTGTCAGTGACAGTCACGGAGATACGTGCGTATTTGAGAAGATGCTCGCCGTGCCGGGCGCTGCAGAGGCAGAGATGTGGCTACACGCCGGGGACTTTGCGCCGGATGCGGATGATCTTGAGATCATGTCGGGGAAACGTGTGGCATGTGTGCTTGGCAACTGTGACCTTTTCGTGGATGGCGTCTATGATGAAACGGTGGTCGAGGTTGCAGGGCACCGCATCTTCCTCACACACGGGCATCTATTCAACGTGCGCTTCGATACGGCGATGCTTGCCGCAGCGGCGCGTGAGGCGGGCGCGGATATAGCCGTCTATGGACACACGCATATTGCACTCGAAGAACATGGTGATGTGACCGTGCTCAACCCCGGCAGCATTGCGCGTCCGCGTGATGAGCGGCGCGGATCGTTCATGCTTGTGGAACTAAATGCAGGGGAAAGTCCCTCGGTGAATCTCATTCGCATTTGATTGTGAAAAATTGTACGAAAGCCCGCAAATTCAAGGGCTCTTCTATAATAAAAAATTTTCAAAAAAATTTATACATATAAAATCCATATCTTATGATATGGATTTTATATGTATAATAACAAAAACAATGTAAACAATTTACTATTTCAGTCGAAATAATTCGATTGAAATATAAAACAATAAGATAAATAATAAAAGAACGATATTATTTCGATTCGTCCAGCTGTTGATGAAATTGAATGAGATTCACTTTTTTCAAGGCTTTACGCCGAATTTGAAAGACTTGAAAGCAAGAAAAAAATATGATATAGTCTAACTAACCTGTGTATAAGTTATATTTATAGGAGGGATTATTTTGCGAGAGCTAAGCGCAAAAGCAATCACGGAGAACGTCGCCGAGATGTGCAAAGAAGCGGCGTACTATCTCCCGAATGATGTCTACGAGGGACTCAAAAAGGGGCGAGAGACGGAGGAGTCACCCGTAGGAAAGGTCGTTTTGGATCAGATCATTCGCAATGCTGAGATCGCACGCGAAGAAGATCGTCCCTACTGCCAGGATACGGGCATGACCATCGTCTTTGTGGAGATCGGGCAGGATCTCCACATCACGGATGGACTTCTCGAGGATGCGATCAATGAGGGCATCGCCAAGGGCTACACGGAAGGGTATCTGCGTAAGTCGGTCGTCGCAGAGCCCCTCTTCAACCGCAAAAACACGCAAAACAACACGCCGGGCGTCATCTACACGAAGATCGTCGCGGGTGACAAGCTGAGCATCACGATTGCGCCGAAGGGCTTTGGTTCGGAAAACAAGTCCGGCGTCAAGATGCTCGTTCCTGCGGACGGCGTCGAGGGCGTGAAGAAGGCGGTCATGGAGATCGTGCAGCATGCAGGTCCGAATCCATGCCCGCCCGAGGTGGTTGGTGTCGGTATCGGCGGCACGATGGATCAGGCGGCGCTCCTCTCGAAGAAGGCGCTTACGCGCTCGATCGATCAGCGTCATCCGATGCCCGAGTATGCAAAGCTCGAGGGTGAGCTCCTCGAGCTGATCAACAAGACGGGCATCGGCCCCCAGCTGGGTGGCACGACGACCGCACTTGCCGTGAACATTGAGTGGGGCGCGACGCACATCGCAGGCCTCCCCGTTGCGGTGACGATCTGCTGCCATGCGCTGCGGCATGCACATCGCGTACTGTAACGCAACAGCGTTTTTCCTGTGTATTATCATTAGGGAGGAATACTCATGGCGGAAAGTATCCGTATCACGACTCCGTTCACGGAGGAAATGTCACGTAAACTCAAGGCGGGCGACAGCGTTCTTATCACGGGCACGATCATCAGTGCGCGCGATGCGGCACATAAGGCAATGACGGAGGCGCTTGCAAAGGACGAACCGCTGCCGGTTGACTGGCACGACCAGATTGTCTACTATCTCGGGCCGACCCCGGCGAAGCCGGGCGACCCGATCGGTTCGGCAGGTCCGACGACCTCCGGTCGTATGGATGCCTACACACCGACGATGCTCGATCAGGGCATCAAGGGCATGGTGGGCAAAGGGTCGCGCGCGGCTGCCGTCGTGGAGTCGATGAAGAAGAACGGCGTCACCTACTTCGCTGCCGTCGGCGGCGCTGCGGCGCTCATCGCAAAATCCGTGAAGAAGTACGAAGTGGTGGGCTATCCCGAACTTGGCCCCGAGGCTGTCGCAAAGCTGACGGTCGAGGACTTCCCCTGCATCGTCGTGATTGACTCCGAGGGCAACAATTTCTATGAGATGGGGCAGAAACCCTACCGCAGACTCTAAGGAAGCACTGATAAATTCAGCACCGCCATCTTGGCACATCTATTTTCGCCCTGCCTGTGCCCTAGAATCCTCCACATAGCCTTTGCAGCGTTGGGTTTGTCTCCTTGACAGGACAAAAAATCTGTACCAATCTGACAGACTTCATTTTATCAGCGATTCCCTAAGGCGTCATAAAAACGCCACGTACATCCTCATCAACGTGTTCATGCCGATGGTTTGGCGCATGACAAATCATTCGGGGGCGCTGCCTCGGACGGGGTTCGGGGCAGCGGCTCCAAAGGTCTACATATTTCAGGAGGTATGAAATGTTCCACACAACCTTTTACATGCGGCGGCTGCATTCATTGGTCGGACTCGTCGTCATCGGCGTGTTCCTCTTCGAGCACGTCTTTACGAACTCGACTGTGCTTCAGGGGGCAAAGTCCTTCAATGATGCGCTGGCCATGATGGATCTCATTCCGCGTCCCGTATTCTACGGGCTTGAGATCTTTGCTATCGCCGTGCCGATTCTTTTTCACGCAATCTACGGCATCTATATTGCGGCGCAGGCGAAGAACAATCCAAGCAATTATGGCTATGTCCGCAACTGGCAGTTTGCCGTGCAGCGCTATACGGCATGGCTGCTCATCCCGTTCCTCATCTGGCACGTCGGCTATATGCGTGTCTGGGAGAAGGGCGTCATGGGAACTCATATCAACTATGACCTGCTCTACACCTACTTTGTGACCGGCGATTACGCAATCCTCCACACGGTGCTTTATACGCTCGGTATGCTCGCAGCGATCTTCCATTTCTGCAACGGCATTTCGACGTTCTGCATGACATGGGGCATTGCGAAGGGACCACGTGCACAGTCCGTGATCAACGCGCTGTCTATGGGTCTCTGCACGCTGATGAGTCTTGTCACGCTCGCCTTCATGGGCAGCTATTTCATGTGAGAAACCGCAGCAAAGGAGACTAAGAATGGCTAAAGTACCAGAAAATAAGGTTATCATCGTCGGCGGCGGTCTGGCGGGACTTCTCGCGACGATGAAGGTCTGCGAGGGCGGCGGTACGGTCGACCTCTTTTCCTATTGCCCGGTGAAGCGTTCGCACTCGCTCTGCGCGCAGGGCGGCATGAATGCCTGTATGGATACGAAGGGCGAGCACGACAGTGTCTACGAGCACTTTGACGATACGGTCTACGGTGGCGACTTCCTCGCCGATCAGCTTGCTGTCAAGGGGATGGTCGAGGCTGCGCCAAAGCTGGTCAAGATGTTTGACCGCATGGGCGTCCCGTTCACGCGTACGGCTGAGGGCGTGCTTGACCTTCGTAACTTCGGCGGTCAGAAGAATAAGCGCACGGTGTTTGCAGGCTCCACGACCGGTCAGCAGCTCCTCTACGCACTCGATGAGCAGGTGCGCCGCTGGGAGGTCAAGGGCAAGGTCACGAAGTACGAGTTCTGGGAATACATCCGCGCGATCAAGAACAAGGACGGCATCGTTC
>CAUVMF010000001.1:0-56710 GCA_963552975.1 uncultured Selenomonas sp. | reverse complement strand
AATCCATGTAGTATTATCTTCGGACAGGAGTTCGATTCTCCTCATCTCCACCAATACGACTGTATGAGCCGCCCACATGGGCGGCTTTTTGTTGTGTGCACAAGAAAAGCCTCCCCCGTCGAAACGGGGGAGGAAAATTGCTCTTGCGCAGTGGCGTGAGGCTTATGACGATTGATACGCCCCTTTATCTTTCTCGTTATCTCTTATCGGCGAAGATAATGGTCTCCTCCGCCTCGCTCATCGTCAGCGGTTGCATCGGATCCTCCACATACGTCGCAACATCGACCGCGTCCTCCGTTGACACGACCGTTGTCGTATCCTGAGCCGTCGCCATGCGGTTCGTCGTATCGTCGGCATTGATGACGGTCTGCATCAGTGTGTATTTCTCAGCATCCGAAATGTTCGACGCTTTGTTGATTGCTTGCATTGCTCCCATAATAACACCAATCGAGGCGCGTCCATTCGGACTCTTCTGACTCAGTTCACGCATCTGGATGGTGAGGTTCTCGCGGCGTTCGACGGCATTGTGACTTGCATCAAAAGCGGCACGAGCCTTGCGCTCTCCCGTCTCCATATTCTCCGCATCACTTGCAGAGACATCCTCGCCCGCAGGAGAAACGGACGGCATCGGCGAGACAGGCACGTCGGGGAGCTTCGGCAGAGCAGGAACGGTGGGGGCGGTGCTTGCCAAATGAAAGCCCTGCTCACCTTGCCCATTCACACGCACATGAGAGTCTGCATCACGCGCAAGGGCGAGAACAGAACCGTCCGTATGCGTCGGTCCACTCGTGTAAATTGGTTGGTTCGCATCGACCGTACTGCCCTTCGTTGTTCCCTTCCAGACACCAACCGCACCTGCAGAAAATCCGACATCATGCCCGCGAATTGTCGAATCCCAGACGTTGACCGCATTCTTCGCCGTGACATTGAATACTTTACGGTTATTGGCATCATCATAGCTATGCAGCGCACCAAAGCGCAACATCCCGCCTGTTATTTCCGAATCATTGACAATATTTGTCGTTCCGCTGGCAGTAGCAAGCCAACCATCAACATGAAGATTCGTATGGTCAATATAGAGTACATTGTCAACAGTTGCTGTCTGTGTTTCTCGATCCTTCAACCGTGACCACGTTTTCACAGCCGAGAGTTTTGCACGATTCGTTGCTTTGATGTCCGAGTCCTTCAGCTGGACGTTCCCACCGCTCATCATCATATAATTCGCGTCGATTTTCGCTTGATTCGTGCGTACGACATTTCCCACAGCCGAGGTAATGACACGCCCCTTCTCCGTATCCCGCACGCTCTGCGCTGCAATCGGACTGAGCGTCCCCTTTGCCGTGATGGAGACACCGTTCAGATCCACCGTCGAACCGACAAGATTGAGCGAACGTTTACTACCATCCATGTTCCCCGTCAGCTTTCCTCCCTCGACCGTGAGCGCATTGCCCTTTGTTGTACGCCACTCGTCGGAAACACTCTTAGGTTCATATTCCTTCTCCGCATTGGAAATACGCTCCGTATACTGTGCGGCAGAGATATTTCCTGTAACATCGGATTCCAGTACAGAATCCTTCATTGTCACTTTGCCGCCATTGATATAGAACCACGCATAGTCGCCGCCGCCCTGCTGATTCAGCGTCACATGGTTCAGCGTCACAGTGTTGTCCGGCCCCGCGCGATGCACCTGCACAGCACGCCCGCGATTCATATCGCCGATCTGCTGATAGTCCTGTTCTCCGCGAATCTCAATCTTGCTGCCCGTGATCGAACTATTCTTCAAATCGACCTTGCCGCCCGAAAGGCTATACTCCCCGCTCCGTCCCGTAAGACCGTCCGCCGCGAGTACATTCGTCGCATCCGCATCCTCACGATAGGCATTGCCGTTGTAGCCCGCCTGCTTGACCGCCATTGCCTCGAACTTTCCACCGCTGCTGACAACAGCCTTGTCCAGATTCACCGACGAACCGACCACACGAATATCGGCATCATTGTAGACGTTCATCGTCCCGTGGAACTCCGCCGTATTGTCCTTTGTCGTTGTGACACGCACGGGCTGTGTCTCCCCGTCCTTGGGATCCATCCGCATTGTCGCACGATCCCCTGCAACAATCAGCGCATAGTGTTTTTTCGCAGTCTTTTTGTCCGAGGGATTGAATATCACGCCATCAGCGACAACAACCTTACCGCCGTAGATATTCAGCGTGTTGCCAACACCAATCTTCGCCCCGCTGTCAATCGTGACTGCTTTTACGCCCTTCGGGCTTTGTGCCAGCGCATAGTTGCTCCCACTCGCCGCAGCGTTAAAGTCTCCCGAGCTCATCGCAAGGGTCGAGAGGGCGATGTTCGCTGCGTCAATCGTCGCACCGCCGCCGATGTGGATGCCGTTCGGATTGACGACAAAGAGGGGATTTGCCCCTGTCTGCGTCATCGTGCCAAGGAGCTCGGACACCTTGTCACTCGTCACGCGGTTGAGCAGTGCCCCCGCCGCCGTGTTGAAGTTCAGCAGTTCCCCCTTCGCGATGCTGAAATCGTTCCAGTTGATGATGCTGTTCGACTGCGCCGTGATCGTTGCACCGCTATTGACCTGCGCAAGATTCCCTAGATCAATGCTGACATTGCCTTGCTCTTGCACGCCACCCGATGGCATTGCGAGTGCCGAGCTTGTGAGTGCAAGCGTGATGAGTGCCGTGAGTGTACTCCTGCGCAGATTCTTCCATCTCTTATTCATGCGAATCCTTCCTTTCTCCCCTATTTAGAAGCTCATGCTTGCCGAGAAGTTCCACGGGCGGCGGTTCTGGCGCAGAACGCCGAGATCGACCTTGCTCGCCTGCTTGATGATGTGTGCATAGTCCACCGCGAGAGACAATCCGCTGCGCGGATTGGTGTAACGAACACCGAGACCAACCGAACCGATGGTATCATGATCAAAGCCGACGCTACGATTGTTCACGTTGTTCCAGAGCCATGCATAGTCCGTAAAGGCAACGAAGCGCAGTCCCTTTTCGACTTCAGGCGTATAGATCTCGATCTTGCCGACGATGCCCTTGTCCGCGCTCATCGCACGCTCGTCAAAACCGCGCACACTCATCGCCCCACCCGCACCGATCTGCTCGGCGGAGATGATGTGCTGCCCCGTGTACTGTCCCTGGAGGCTGACGCCTGTAATCCAGTCACTCTGCGAACGTGCCTGATAGTTGACACCTGCACGCAGGAGGAGGAACTGCGCATCGCTCCCCGGCGTGATGAGACACCGAGGGTGTCCGCTTCCCCCGAGACATTGTTGTTCACATAGGTGAGAGAGGAACGCACCTGTCCCGTGTACTTCGTCCCCGTGTTGCTGATGCCCAGACGGAAATGATCGTTATCCTGCGCGTCTGCATGAACGAGCACGCGATAGGCGCCCGCACCGTCCGGCGTGAACTCCGTGACAAAGACGAGTGCCCCCGTGTCGTTGACCGTCTGGATCTGCATGGAGAGCTTCTTGATGCTGACCTCATCCTGCTTTAGTTCGGGCAGAAGCGAAAGCACTTTCTCCGGTGTGAGGTTGAGGGTCCCCGTTACAGCAATCTCGCTGACGTGAACATGGTCACGCTGCATACTCATCTGCGGCGCATTCTCCTCGGCAGCGTGCCGTACGGCAATCTCGGAGCGCTCGATCTCACGCTGTGCGCTCCGATCCTCCTGCGCAGCAGCGTCCGCACTCACGCCGTAGAGACAAATCCCACTCGCCAGTAGGGCTGCGGCGATTCTTTTGGACTGAGCTTCCTTGTTCATGTCTCGACCAACCTTTCCTTAGTCACCTATGTTTATCATACAACTTATCCACAATTTTATGTGTATTAGAATTATAGCACGTTCCACCCCCCCGTCTACTATATTCTTTACGGCCGAAACAAAGAACCGCCGCACACTTTCGCGTACGACGGTTCTTTCATTTACTTACAGCTTGTTCTTCAGTTTCTCAAGGTCGGGGAACAGATCCCCGATCGCGTCCGAGAGCCCCGCACTCGGTTCGAGGATCTCGAGGACGGGGCGCATGGTCTCGCGGAATTTCACGTCATCCTGCATGAGTGCGAGGACGGCGCTTGTATTCACTGCGTCGGCGAGCGCGGAGTGCTGGCTGCCCTCGAATCTGCGCCCCATCGCGCCGAGTGCGTGCTTCAGTGCGAGGCTGTTGTGCAGGCCGAGACGATCATCGAATGCCTGCTGCAGGTCAACCCAGCGCGTATCGAGCCAGCTCACATCAAAGTCGGGCAGCTTCAAGCGACATTCCTTGCGCAGCTGCTTGATGTCGGACATGCTCCACGAATAGATCTTCGTCTCTGCCTCGCCGATCCATGCGACGAACGCGTGAAAGCTCTCGGAAAATGCAGGGCGTCCCGCGACCTTCTCCTGCGTGATGCCCGTGAGCTCGGTGATGTGCTTCTTCACCATCCCGTACTCGGGGCAGACATAGCACTGGAAATCGTCTTCCTGCGCAAAGTTCTCATCTAGGCGCACCGCGCCGATCTCGATGATCTCTCCGTTGAGTTTTCTACGGATGTCCCTGTGTTCCTTTGCGACAGGGTTCATCTCAAGGTCTACGACGATGTGTTTCATGGGCAATCCTTACTTTCAAAAAAATCTGCCGTAAGTGTCGCGCGGCAGAGGGGTGTTGCGGTGTTTTATGGCGTGCTCTGTCGGCGCGCATTTTCTGCATGGATTGTTTCGTGTTTGTATTACTATAGCACAAGACTGTCAGAAAATCAACGTATGGGTATTCTGTCCTATTTTACACTGTTTTATTTTCCAAAAAACGTGGTAGAATACAGGCAGGGAATCTATGGGGGAAGGGGAGTCTATCTATGAATTGGAAAGTCGTCCTCGCGCTGCTAACGTGCAACGTGCTCTTCATGTCCGCAAGCTATACGATGATCATTCCGTTCCTTCCGATGTATCTGACGAGCGAGCTCGGTGTCGACGATGCGACCGTAAATCTCTGGTCGGGCGTGGCGTTCTCCGTAACCTTCCTCGTCTCGGCGGTGATGGCTCCGATCTGGGGGCGCATGGCCGACCGCAAGGGGAAACGCCTCATGGCGATGCGTGCAAGTCTCCTCATCTCGATCAGCTATTTCCTCGGCGGCATCGTCACCTCTCCCGAGCAGCTTGTACTCGTACGGCTCTTTCAGGGATTTGCGGCGGGGCTGTGGCCGATGGATCTCGCGATCATGACGCTCTACGCGCCACGTGAACGGCTCGGCTTCTCCCTCGGCATCATGCAGGGCACGCTGACGGCGGGCGGCGTTGTGGGACCTCTGCTCGGCGGTGTGCTCGCGGAGGCGTTCGGGATGCGTGCGAGCTTCTACATCGGCGGACTCGCTCTCTTCATCAATTTCCTCGCGTTCACCTTCATCATCAAAGAGCCGCCGATGCCCGAGGACAGTACTCCGCTCACGGCGGAGGAGAAAAACCCGTGGCATCTCTGGCGCATCCCCATCCTGCGCACGATGATGATCGTGAGTACGCTCGCGCAGATGGTGACGTTCATCCTTATGCCTGTGATTACCACGTACATCAAATATCTCGCGGGCGATATGGAGAACATCGTGCTCGTTGCAGGCGTTGTGTTCTCGCTCGGCGGCATTGCAGGCGCGATGTCCGCGCCGCTGTGGGGGATCTTTGGTACGCGGCGCAGCTACTTCGTCGCCATGTGCCTCGCGATGTTCTGTGCGGGGACGATGCTCGCGCTGCAGGGAATTCCCGATACTCTTCTCCCGTTCGCCGCGATGCAGTTCGGCGTTGGGCTGTTTATGGCAGGGGTGCAGCCGTCGCTGAACGCCGTCATCGCACAGCACACGCCCGCACAGCTGAAAGGGAGCGTCTTCGGCATGCTCTTTGCCGCGCAGCAGGTCGGCGGATTCACGGGACCTCTCCTCGGCGGTGTGGTCGCGACCTATCTCGGAATGCACTACCTCTTTCCAACGGCAGGCTCGATCCTGCTTGTCCTCGCGCTGTTTGTCTGGTGGAGGTATATTATGCGGGGTCATGCGCCCGCATGATTTCATAGCAAAAGGGAATGCCGCACAGGCATTCCCTTTTGCTATATATGCTTACAGATGCGCGAGCACAGCGTCTGCCATCTCGCGCGTGCCGACCTTTGTGCAACCCGTGTCCGCGAGGTAGATATCCGCCGTGCGCTTGCCCTCTGCGAGCGCGGCATCCACCGCCGCCTCGACCGCAGCAGCAGCCTCCTCCTCATGGAGTGCATAGCGCAGGAGCATCGCCGCCGAGAGGATCGTCCCAAGCGGGTTTGCGATGCCCTGCCCTGCGATGTCGGGCGCACTGCCGTGAATCGGCTCAAAGAGGCTCGTGCCCGTGCCGATGGACGCGGACGGCATCAGCCCGATCGAGCCGCCGATGACCGCCGCCTCGTCGGAGAGAATGTCGCCAAAGAGATTGCCCGTCACGATCACGTCGAACTGCGTCGGACGCACGGCAAGCTGCATGGCGCAGTTGTCGACGTAGAGATGATCGAGTGCCACATCCGCATACTCCTCGGCGAGCGCCGTCACTGTGCGCCGCCAGAGGCGCGAGGTTGCGAGCACGTTCGCCTTGTCCACGGACGTGACCTTAGAGCGGCGCAGACGCGCCGTCTCGAACGCAAGGCGTGCGATGCGCTCCACCTCGGGCACGGAGTAGTTCTCCATGTCCCACGCACGCTCTCTTCCGTCCACCTGCTCGGACTCGCATTTCTCGCCGAAGTAGATGCCGCCGATCAGCTCGCGTACAATGACGAGATCGACACCGCGCACGAGTTCCGGTTTCAGCGGCGAGTGCTCAATGAGCGCGTCCGCGACCTTCACGGGGCGCAGATTCGCATATAGCCCGAGCCCCTTGCGCAGTCCGAGGATCGCACGCTCGGGACGCAGGGCAGGCTCCACGCTGTCCCACTTCGTCCCGCCGACCGCGCCAAAGAGCACGCCGTCCGATGCCTTGCAGACCGCGAGCGTGTCCTCGGGCAGCGGCGTGCCGTATTTATCGTACGCCGTGCCGCCCGCATCGCACGTTTCAAATGTCAGCCCAAGGCAGAATTTCGCATCGACGGCTTTCAGCACGCGCACAGCTTCCGTCGTGATCTCCTGTCCGATGCCGTCGCCCGGGACGACTGCAATCTTATACGCCATGACGGAAACCTCCATTCTCGCGAATGTAGCTTAAGAGCCCTCCCGCACGCGCAATGTCCTGCACGAAGCCCGGCAGCGGATGCGCATGAAACGTGTCGCCCGTCGTCAGATTCTCGATTGCTCCCGTCGCCGTGTCCACGCGCAGATGGTCGCCCGCGCTGATCTTCTCCACATCGTCGCCGATCTCAAGGAGCGGCAGCCCGATGTTGATGCCGTTGCGGTAGAAGATACGTGCAAAGCTCGCCGCAATCACGACGGGTACGCCCGACGCTGCAATGGCAATGGGTGCGTGCTCACGCGAGGAGCCGCAGCCGAAGTTGCGCCCGCCAACCATGATGTCGCCCTCCGCCACATTTCCGGCGAACGTCGTGTCGATGTCCTCCATGCAGTGTGCCGCGAGTGCCTTCGGCTCGAACGTATTGAGATAACGCGCAGGAATGATAACGTCCGTGTCGATGTTGTCGCCGTACCGCCAGACCTTTCCCTCGAACATCACGCCACCTCCTCGGGGGCTGCAATCCGCCCCAGTATTGCACTCGCCGCCGCGACGTGCGGCCCTGCGAGATAGACCTCGCTGTCAACGTGTCCCATGCGCCCGCGAAAATTGCGGTTCGTCGTCGAGACGCAGCGCTCGCCTGCCGCGAGGATGCCCATGTAGCCGCCGAGACACGGCCCGCAGGTCGGTGTCGAGACCGCCGCGCCCGCATCCATAAAGATCTCGATGTAGCCGCGCCGCATTGCCTCCTGATAGACCCACGGCGAACCGGGAATGACGATGCAGCGGACATGGGGATGCACCGTATGCCCCTTCAAAATCTCCGCCGCGATCTCCATGTCCTCAAGCCGCCCGTTCGTGCACGAACCGATAACAACTTGATCAATCGCAATGGGTTCTGCAATGTCCATCACGCGCTTTGTGTTCTCCGGCAGATGCGGGAACGAAACGACGGGACGCAGTGCGCCGAGGTCGATCTCCACCGTGCGTGCATACTGCGCGTCAAGGTCGGCATGTATCGGCTCAAACGGTGCAGTCATGCGCCCCTCGACGTATGCTTTGCACACATCATCGTACGGGAAAATGCCGTTCTTGCCGCCCGCCTCGATTGCCATGTTGGCAATCGTCAGTCGGTCGGTCATGGAGAGGTCGGCAACGCCCTCGCCCGTGAACTCAAGGCTCTGATAGAGCGCTCCGTCCACGCCGATCATGCCGATGAGCGTCAGGATCACATCCTTGCCGCTGATGCCCGAGGGCTTTTTGCCCGTCAGATACACGTTGATCGCCTCGGGTACCTTGAACCACGCCTCGCCCGTCGCCATGCCGACCGCGAGATCGGTCGTACCGACGCCCGTCGAGAAGCCGTTCACCGCGCCGTAGGTGCAGGTGTGCGAGTCCGCGCCGATCGTCAGCATGCCCGGCCCAACGATGCCCTTCTCGGGCAGGATGACGTGCTCGATGCCGACACGCCCCTGCTCATAGTAGTGCAGGATGTCATGTTTGCGTGCAAAGTCGCGCATGATCTTTGCCAGCTCGGAGGACTTGATGTCCTTCGCGGGCTGGAAATGATCGGGAATCAGCGCGATCTTCGTGCGGTCGAAGACAGGGCGTCCCGTCTTTTCAAACTCCTTGATCGACGGCGGCCCCGTCACATCGTTTGCGAGCACCATGTCGAGACGGCACGTGACGAGCTGCCCCGGCTCAACGTGCTCCAGTCCCGCATGGCGTGCGAGAATCTTCTCGCTCATATTCATGCCCATTCATAGCCCTCCAAAATATACAGAAAAAGGGGCTATGCAGCCCCTTTGTTGTGCCCTTGATAAAGCGCTCCTTCCACCACGCTGCGCATGGTCCCCCTTCCCCGCTGCGGCGGGGCAGGCAGGGGAGCGGTGAGTTAGTCCTTACGCAAATCCGCGCCGTCCTTGAGCCACGACATCATGCCGCGCAGCTCCGCACCGACCTCCTCGATCGGATGCTCTGCGTGGATGCGGCGCTCCGCGAGGAAGTTCGCGCGCCCTGCCGCATTGTTCTCCGTGAGCCACTGACGCGCAAATGTGCCGTCCTGAATCTCGCCAAGGATTTTCTTCATCTCCGCCTTCGTCTCATCCGTGATGATGCGCGGGCCGCGCGTATAGTCGCCGTACTCCGCCGTGTCGGAGATGGACTTGCGCATCTTCGCCATACCACCCTCGTACATGAGATCGACGATGAGCTTCATCTCGTGGAAGCACTCAAAGTATGCGATCTCCGGCTGATAGCCCGCCTCGATCAGCGTCTCAAAGCCGTTCTGGATGAGGTGGGTCACGCCGCCGCAAAGAACGACCTGCTCACCGAAGAGATCGGTCTCCGTCTCCTCCTGGAACGTCGTCTGAATGACGCCCGCGCGCGTGCCGCCGATGCCGCGTGCGTACGCAAGCGCGAGGTCAAAGCATGTGCCCGTCGCATCCTGTCCGACCGCGAACACATCGGGAACGCCGCCGCCCTCGCGGAACGTACGGCGGACGAGGTGACCGGGACCCTTCGGTGCAACCATGAACACGTCGATGTCATCGGCGGGGACGATCTGGTTGAAATGGATGTTGAAGCCGTGTGCGAACGCGAGTGCACTGTTAGGTCTAAGGTTCGGCGCAATCTCGCTCTTGTAGAGCGCCGCCTGCTTCTCGTCCGGAATGAGGATCATCGTGACATCTGCCTGCTTTACCGCCTCTGCCACGGGGAGAACCTTCAGCCCGTCTTCCTCGGCGAGCTTCGCCGATTTCGAGCCCGCATAGAGCCCAATGACGACATTGATTCCGCTGTCCTTGAGGTTCAGCGCGTGTGCATGCCCCTGACTGCCGTAGCCGATGACCGCGACCGTCTTGCCCTCGAGCACGCTCCAGTTGACATCCTGATCATAGTAAGTTTTTGCCATAGTACTCCCGCTCCTCACAATGCTCATAAATTGTGTGTTCCCCTCGCTCGAGCGCAATGAGCCCCGTGCGGATGACTTCGACGATGCCGTAGGGTTTGATTACCTTCAGGAACGCCGTCACCTTGTCATCGCTGCCCGTGATCTCAAAGATGATCGAGGAGGACTCCACATCGACGACGTGCGCCCGGAACAGCTCGCCCATCTTGAGCACGTCGAGACGATTCGCATCGTCCGCCCGCACCTTGATGAGCGTCATGCCGCGGCACGCTGCGCTCTTTTCGTCCAGCCGCTGAACCGCCCGCACGACGGGCATCTTTTCCAGCTGCTTGATCATCTGCTCGACGAGATTTCCATCCCCCTGCATCACAACCGTGATGCGCGAGAAATCCGGCGACTCCGTCACGCCGACAGACAGGCTGTCGATGTTGAACTCGCGCCGCGAAAACATACTCACGACGCGCACCAGAACCCCCGTCTGGTTCTCAACAAAGACGGACAGCACATGTTTCATGATAACAAACTCCTCTCCGCCGCGCCGCAGGTGATTTCGTGCCCTTCATTATCACCCACACATGAGCGTTTGTCAATATGTTTTAGCTGCTGCGTGCGTGTATACGTCTATACCCGCACCTCGAAGCGCGGCTTCTCCTCCTCGCTTTCCTGCGGCGCGATGCGCTTTGCGGGCGGCTGCGCAGGGGCAGGCGGCTCTGCAGGGGGCTTCTTCACCGGTGGCTGCGGCGCCGATGTCCTGACGGTCGGCGCTGGCGTGCGCCGTGCATCCGCTGCACGCGGTTCCTCCTCCATCAGACGCGCGAGTGCCTCGCCCGCCGTCAGCCCCGTGAACTCAGGCAGGATCTCGCTGCGCGTATCACGTGCACGTTTCGTGCGCTCCGCAACTGCCAGCAGATCATCGTGCGCGCCGCGCTCCTGTGCGCCCATGGGCACCGCTCCCTCCTCCTCGGCGCGTTCACGCGCAAGGATACGCTCGCCGAGCGAGGGCTCCGTCTCCGCATCCGTCTGCGGCTTCTTCTGAAAGAATCGGCGAAAGAAAACAATCCCGAGCACAAGTGCGGCGACAATCATCCCCGCCCAGTAAAGACCGCTCGTTGCCGTGTAGGACTGCGGTGCCGCTGGCGGCTTTTGCTCCGTATTTGCAAGTTGCTGCTTGAGCGCCGCATTCTCCTGCGCCATGTCGAGACCGTTTGCGACATCTGCGCCCGTCTGCCCCTCGACCTTTGTCCCGCGATCCACCTTCGATGCAGAGGTGCTGACGGAATCGCCTTTTGCGGCATCCGTACGTGCGGCAGCATTCGGACGCTCCGCCGTGTCACCCGTCTTTGGCGCGCCTGTCGTCGTCTTCGAGAGCGCACCATTGCCCTGCGCCACGGAGTCGCGCGCCTGCTGCTCCGCCTGCGCATCGCCCGTCGTATGCGTCGTATTCGCCTGCGCATCACGCGCCGCATCCCCGAGCGTGATCTTCGGCGGCGACGGGGGTGTCGGCGGGGTCGGTGGGGTGATTGCCATAGCAGCACTCCTTTCTGTCGTTGTTCTCTCTACTATAACAGAAAAATCTTTTGAGTGAAATAGCAAAAGCGTCCCGTCAGCTGCGGGACGCTTTTATCGTATCAAAAAGACTGCTACGCCTTATACGCGCGCACGTTGAGGCGATCCGCTTTCAAATCCTCATCCACCTCCACACGTGCAAAGCCCGCACCGATGAGCAGAGCTTCGAGCTCCTCGCCCGTATAGACGGACATCCCATCGACGAGCTTTTGCCACTTCTCATGTGCGCCTGTCTTTCCCGTCGTCTCGTTCGTAATCATGAACACGCCGCCGGATTTCAGCACGCGATGAACCTCGGCGAAGCAGCACGCAATCTCCGGCCAGAAATACACCGTCTCGAATGCCGTCACAACATCGAACTGCCCATCGCCAAACGGAAGCTCCTGCACATTCCCCTGCACGATCTCACAACAGCCCGCATCAATCGCCGCGCGGTTCACCGCACGCGACTTCGCTACGGAGACGGGCGAATAGTCCAGCCCCGTCACATGTCCCTCGTCCACCATCCGCAGGAACACGGCGACGTTCGCACCACCGCCGCAGCCGCAGTCAAGCACCTGCTCATTCCCTTGCAGGTCGAGATGCGAAAATCCCCACGCCGCAATGCCCACATGACCACGATTCATCATCGCAACGACGACCCGGCCCATTCGTCCCTGCGGTTTCCCGCAATTACTAAAAAATTTGCGAAGCAGTCCCATGCTGCTCCTCCTTTCTGAAAACAACAAAAATTCTCCCGTTAAAAAGTACCTCGCGCAATCCGCGCAAGGCACTTTGAAAAGCTATGATGTTATAGAAGCGAAGCGCGCAGCTCGTCTCCGCTCTTCGCCGAGAGATAGGCGGGGGCGATGTCGAGCACGGTCTTGCAGCCCGTCGCGCCCTCGGACGCGAGACGATGCGCCGCACGCGCATAGGCGGCGAGGACACACGCCGTGAACTCGGGGTTCGAGTCGAGCTTCAGGCTGAACTCAATGACGTGCTTATGCGCGCCCCCCTTGCCGGTCGCACCCGTACGAATGACAAATCCCGCGTGGGGCAGCCCCGCATGGTCGCGCTGCAGCTCCTCCTCGCTGATAAAGTGCACCGTCGTATCATAGTCCGCGAAATAGTTCGGCATCGTCACGATCGCCTTCTCGACCGCAGCCGCGTCCGCGCCCTCCTCGAGCACGACGTAGCACTCACGCGTGTGCTTCTCACGCGTCGTGAGCGTCGGGTTCGAGCCGCTGCGCACGGCATCGAGCGCGGCGGGCACGGGAACGGTGTACTGCTTGGCATCCCTTACGCCCGGGATGCGGCGGATCGCATCCGAGTGTCCCTGACTGACACCGCGCCCCCAGAACGTATAGTCCGCCCCATTCGTGAGGACGGTATTCGCATAGGTGCGCGTAAGGGAAAACAAGCCCGGATCCCAGCCGACCGAGATCACGCCGACATGTCCCGCCGCCTTTGCCGCCGCATCCACCGCCGCAAAATGCGCGGGAATCTTTGCGTGCGTGTCGAAGCTGTCCACCACATTGAACAGCTTTGCAAATGCGGGCGTCTGCGCGGGCAGATCCGTTGCAGAACCGCCGCAGAGAATCAGAACGTCAACCTTGTCCTTCCAGTCCGCCGCCTTGTCCGCATGAACAACGGGCACGTTTGTGCGCGGCTTCACCGACGCGGGATCGCGCCGCGTAAAGATGACGACGAGCTCCATATCCTTATTTGCCTCGACGGCGTACTCCACACCGCGGCCGAGATTACCATAGCCAAGAATACCAATACGAATCATAAAAACTCCTCCCGCCATCCCCCCACGGACGGCGTAAATCATTGGAGAAAATGCAGCTACACTTTCTCAGTAGTGCGGGTGCGCCTTCACATAGTCGACGGGACGCGACCAGTCCACCTGGACGTTCGTCTCATTCCACAGGCGTGTGAGAGCCAGTTTGAAACTCTCCTCATCTGCGAGCGGGGTCACCGTTTCCTTTGTAAAGTCCATCAGCGTCTTATGCGGCACCTCAACCTCATGGTCAGCGGCGAGAAACTCCTCCACCGCTGCGCGCCCCTTCTCATCCGCAAGGTTCACCGTCGCAGAACGCGAAGCCGCATCGTAGTCAATCCAGCCGAGAACGTCGCCATAGCTGATGGCGACACTGTACGTATCACTCACTCGTATCACCTCTTTTATATACTGCCCTTGCGGGCGTCCTTATTATAGAACGATTCTCCCACGCACGCAACCGCCCGATGAAAATAATTCTGTATACAGAAAAGACAGCCCGAAAGCTGCCTTTCCGAAAATATCAGAACGCCCAGTTGATCTGGACACCACCGGCAACACCTTCACGCTTGCCGGTCATCCCCATGAGATTTACGCCGTAGCTGACGCGGCCGTCCTTCGGAGCGAAGCGATAGCCGAGCTCGAGGATGCCTGTTCCGCCGCCGAGCGAGGGGCTCGGTGTGCTGTAGCCCTGATAGGACGCCGTCGCATCGCCGCTGAACTCATACTCGTACGCAAGTCCCGCATAGACCTCGCTATTTGCGCTGTCTACATGCGCATAACGCGCGCCGACGCGCAGACGGTGCGAGTCCACGCCTCCGAAATCAAACGCTGCGCCCGAGCGCAGTTTCGTCGTATTTCCTTCCTGATGGGAGTAGAAATACTTCGCATAGCCCTCGATCTTATCGCCGCCCGCGCGTTTCCACGCGTGACCGACGCCGATATGTCCTGCATAGTACGTGTTCGAGTTGTCGTAGCTCATCGATGCAGCATCATCACTTCCCGTGTAGTCGCTCTTTACGCGGCCCACACGCAGGCTGCCCTCGACATAGGTGCCGCTCTGCTGCTCCATCTTCGCCATCACACCGCCGCCGATGTAGCTCATCTTGCCGCTGCCGTGTGTGCCGTCGTCCAGATAGGAGTCATATGTGCTGCGCCCATACTCGACGAAGGGTCCATAGGTCAGCACTGCGTCGTTCACCTCATTCATGCGTGCAAAACCGACATTGAGGTTCCACCCCTTTGCATCCACATAGGAGCCGGAGTGAATCCGCATGGCAGAGCCGCCCTGCGCCGCCCACGGCTGGAATCCGCTGGTTGCAGCTGCGTTCGAGGCCCCCATCTCTGTCGCAGCGATCCCCATTGCAGTATGGTTGCTCTCCGTGTTTGTCTCGCCGGATGCAGAGGAAGCACCCACCGTTGCGGCGGAGATGGCGCCGCTTGCCGCCTCGACAGCAGCCGCCATACCCGCGTTCGTCAGGAGATCTGTGCCCGCGTTAATCATCGCACTCGCCGCCACGCGCGTCTCGACCGGCGACTTGCTCCGATCGTTCACATCAACGTTCTTCACCGTTGCAATGAGTTCATTCTCTCCACGCTTCGCAATCCCGAGCGTATAGTCAAGGATGCCGCCCTGCGTCGCCTTCATCGTATCCTTGCCCGTGTTTTTCAGCTCCGCATCCGTCGTCAGTTTGCCACCCACCTTCAGCAGGCTGATCGCATCACCTTTCTTGAACACTTTCGCATCACCTGCAATCCCGACACCGAGATGCAGTCCCTTAATATTCGTTTCACCCGTATTCGTCAGCGTCAGCATCGACCGCTTCTCTGCCGCCGTCGTTCCCGCCGGCAGGTAGAAATGGAGATTCTGCACATTTGCAAAATCCTTCGCCTGTGCGCCGAACGAATGCACGGCAAGCGTATTGCCCGCACTGCCCGTGCCGGCGCCGCCGTGAATCGTGCCGCCGATCGTAACGCCGCCGCGCAGATTCACCGTATTGCGCTCTGCCGCCCCGTTTATCGCACGGCCGCCGTACACATCGCCGCCGATCGTGCCGCCGAACACATCCACCGTGTTATCCGATGCTGACGCGCCAAAGCCGCCGACGAGGTTCTGCGCCGAACCGCCGCGCATGATGAGCTGATTCTTCTTCGCTGCCCCCTTGCGCGACGTGCCGCCGTACGCGGTATCTGTGATCGTGCCGCCCGTGACGGTGAGCACGTTCCCCTCTGCCGTCCTGCCCATCTCGGAGCGCCCGCCCCATGCCTCTGTGTGGGAGCCGTCCGTCGCCGCATAGGAAGCCGTCTTGTTGTCCTTGAAGCGGTAGCCATCCGCATAGACGGACGTATTGTCCTTGTCCACGCTGAACTCATAGACATCGTCCGCGACGATTTCCTTTGACTTGTCATACGTCGCGCCGAAGTCAAGCCCCGCTGCGTTTTTCATCAGTGTGACACGCGTCGCCGCATAGCTCTTCGTCGGCAGGTCAGTCGTGGTGACATGCGCCGTCAGTTTCTTCCAATCAAGGCCTGTGGTTTTCCCACCGCCGCCAATCGTCAGCAGTGTCTTGCCCGCCGTATCCTTGTTCACAGCAAAATTCAGATGCTCAAAGTTCGCTACCTGCCCCGCCGTAATCGCGCCGCGCACGTTCAGCACGTTGCCCTTAGCGGACTTGTTTCCGCCGTAGATCGTGCCCTTCACGCGTGTTCCGTCAGCGACCGCATGGAATGTCTTCTTGTCGTCCGTATAGCCGACATTGACCGTGTTGCCCGTCGTCGCACCCGTACCGTTCGTATAGCCGCCGTAGATATTCTTTTCGACCGTGCCGCCCGTGATGTTGACCGTGTTGCCCGTGGCGTCTGCGGCATTCGTCTCCTTGCCGATGTAGCCGCCGTACACCTCTTCGAGTGTACCCGCACCCGTGCCGAGGATATTCACGGTGTTCTTGACCGCGCCGCCCTGCATGACTCCATTGACGAGCTTCGAGGCGCCCTCCGCGCGTCCGCCCGAGAGGTATTTGATGGTCTTACCGGAGGCAATACCCGTGAGCGTAATCTTGTTGTTCTCCGCCGTATTGCCGCCATAGGAAACGCCGGCATAGGTCTTGGCATCCGTCTTTACACCGTCATAGACGACATCGCCGTTTCGGAAACGGTTCACGTCGATGAGAACGGAGTTTGCCTCGCCCGTATTCGTGTCCGTGCGCTGGACGATCTCATAGTCGCCGCTGACGGCGTGATTTTTCGCCGCATAGTTCGAGAACTTCAGCTTGCCCGCGGTTCCACTCTTCATCAGCGTGATTGCACCCAGCGTCTTGTCGGCAGAGAGCTTCGACGTATCGACCGTGACCTTGTTCCAGTCCACCGTCTGCCCGTCGAACCCGTTCGCAAGGGACAGCATCGTGCCGCGCGTCTTGGTGAACGCATCCTCGACCTTGCCGCTCGACGGCTTGTCCGCCGCAACGGAGTTCGTCAGATAGAACGTATACTTCTCAAAGTTCTGCGCCTTCTTCGCCGCAGCATCCTTCACCGTGACGTTCAGCGTATTGCCCGCCGCGCCCTTGTTGCCGCCGTAAAGCTCCGCATTCGTGAGGTTCGTGCCCGCCGCGAGCGTCGAGGTATCGCCCTGTTTCAGCGTCGTCGGATCTGCACCGATGTTGACCGTATTGCCCGTGGTCGCACCGCCGCCGTTCGTATAGCCGCCGTAGACCTTACCCGACACCGTGCCGCCCGAGAGCGTGACTGTGTTGCCCGTGACATCACCGCTGTTCGCAGCCTTATCAACATAGCCGCCGTAGACATTCGTCAGCGTCCCTGCGCCCGTCCCTGTAACCGTGACTGTATTCTTGATTGAGCCGCCCGCCGCGCCCATCGTCTTGCCGCCGTAGGCACTGTGCGCACCTGCGGCGAGACTCTTGACCGTCAGCGTATTGTGCTCCGTCGTATTGCCGAAATGGGAGATGCCGCCAAGTGCCTCGCCCGTTGTCGCGGCGGTAAAGTCAACCACGCCGTCCTTGAAACGGTTCGCCTCAAGGAAGATCTTGTTCGCCGTCGCGGAGCCCACATTATCCGTGCGCAGACCGAACTCCATGCCGTCATGTACGTTCAGCAGGCGCTGATTTGCCGTGCCCATGAACGTCATGCCCGCCGCAGAGAGGAGTGTGACGCGATTCGTGCGCTGTTTGCCCACGCTCCACGCATGGAGTTTATCCGCATTGAGTGTGATCTTTGACCAGTCTACGTCATCACCGTCAAATCCGCCCGCCTGTGCGAACGTCAGCAGCGTATCGCCATCCTTTACATCATTCCCCAGATGGAATGTATAGTTCTCGAACTTGCCCGCTGTCTTCACGGTCATGTTCTTGCCCTTGACGTTCAGCGTATTGCCCGTGACATCGTCTTTGTTGCCGCCGTAAATGGAGGTCTGTGAGAGGTTGGCACCCGCCGCAAGCCCCGTGCCGTTCCCGAGGTTCACCGTATTGCCCGTGGTCGCACCGCTGCTGTTCGCGTATCCGGCGTAGACCTTATCCGTCACCGTGCCGCCCGTGAGCGTCACTATGTTGCCCGTGGCATCCCCGCCGCCATACGTATAGCCGCCGTAGACCACACCGTCAACGACGCCGCCCGTCAACGTCACTTTGTTGCCCGTCGCCGCGCCGCCGTCATGCGTGTAGCCGCCGTGAACATCATCGCTGCTCGTGCCGCCCGAGATCGTGACCTCATTGTTCTGCGCCGCACCCTTGCCCTTGGTATGACCACCATAGAGCCGGTTGTATGTACCGTTTTGGATCGTGACCTTGTTGCCCGTGACAGCGGCCGTGCTGTCCGCATTGTCGATGGCACCGCCGTAGACATCGCCCGCTGTGCCATCCTCAAGCGTCACCGCATTGCCCTCGCCATCCGCACTGCCGCCGACCGCGCCCTTGCCCCGCGTATAGCCGCCGTAGACCGTGCTAGTACGACCATTTTTCAGCGTGACACTGTTGCCTGTCACCGTGCCCTCAGCGTTTTTCTTATTCGTAACTGCGCCGCCATAGACGTAAGTGAGACCTCTGCCGGCTCCCGTATTCTCAACGACGACGCGGTTGTTCTTGGAACCGCCCGTGCGTCCTGCCGTCTTGCCGCCGTAGGTATTGCCCACCCACTCCGTCGTGGAGGTGTTCGTGATCGTGAGCGTATTGCTCTCCGTCGTGTGGTTGTTGTAGGAGACACCACCGAACAGTTCCTTCGCATTCGGCGGATTCGTACCGTTATACGTCCACGTATTTCCCTTGAAGATATTGTACCCCATGATGACGGAGGAGCCTTCACGTTCCCCTGTGTCGGTGCCGACGAAGTACTCGACATTGTCCGTGCTGCCGAGATCACGCGGCACGTAGCCTGACTTGAACTTCAGCGTCCCCGTCGCACTCTTGACAAGAGTAATAAGGCCGGTTGGTTTGCCCGTCAGCTTCGACGTATCCAGACCGAAATTGTTCGCGAAGTCGATCTCCCTGCCAAAGCCGCCGTTTGCGAGCGTCAGCATCGTGTCGCCATCTTTGATGTTGTTGTTCAGTGTGAACTTATACTTGTCAAAATTATCCACGCTGTTGACCGTGATATTCTTGCCGCGGACGTTCAGCGTATTGTTGTTCACCGCACCATCTGTGGAGTTGTCGCCGTGAATATTTGCCTTGGTGAGGTCTGCATTATAGCTGCCGTCCTCCGCCCCGAGGTTCACTGTATTGTTCGATGTGCTGCTGCCGACATTCGCCGTCTTTTTGCCGCCGTAGACATCGGCAGGTGTATAGCTGCCGACCGTGCCGCCCGAGATCGTGACTGTGTTGCCCGTCGCCGCCCCCTTGTCGCTGAGACCGCCATAGATCTCCTTCGTCACCGTGCCGCCCGTGAGGTTGACCGTATTGTTCTTCGCCGCACCTGTACCGTCGGTCTGTCCGCCGACCGCGTACTCCACCGTGCCCTTTTTCATGTTGACGATATTGCCCGAGACCTCGCCCGCATTGGCTGCGTTCGTGATTTTACCGCCGTAGACATCCTTGATCGCGGTATTGTTGTTCGGGAGAATGAGCGTCGCCGTATTGCCCGTGACCGCGCCTGCTGCGCCCTCGTTCTTGCCGCCGTAGGCATATGAGAGCGGCGTTCCCGATGTGGGCTTCCCCGTCACTGTCAGCGTATTACCCGTCGTCGTATGACCAAAGCGGGAGAATCCGCCATAGACCTCACCGCCGAACGTCGGTGTTGTGCCGTCATAGGTGACATTGCTGCCCTTGAATCGGCTCGCCTCCAGCATGAGGGCATGCGCCGTTTTTGTGCCCGTATCGGTCACAAGACCGAATTCATGCGTATCGGTTGCACTGCCAAGCTCGCGCGCCGCATAGTTGTTGAACTTCAGCATCCCATTTCGTTTGAGCAGCGTCAGCCTCTGGATGCCGTGCGTTTGCGCGAGATCCGAAAGCCCCGCCCGATCAACGGTGATCTTGTCAAAGTCAACCCCCGTCCCGCTGAAGTCGCCCGCATCCGTCACGGTCAGCATCGTATCGCCGAACGTGGTCGCGCTGCTTAGCTTGAACTTGTAGTTTTCAAAGTGGTTGACGGACTTCACCGTGATGTTTTTCGCGTTGACGTTGAGGGTATTGCCCGTCGCCGCCTTATTCCCACCGTGGATTTCGCTGTTCGTGAGCGTCGTGCCCGCGAGATCCGTATGGTCGGCATCGCCGAGATTGACCGTATTGTTCGTCGTCGTACCGTTGCCATTGGCATATCCACCATAAATATGCCCGCTGACCGTGCCGCCCGACTCAATATTGACGGTATTGCCATCCGCCTTGGCGTTCGCCGCCGTCACATAGCCGCCATAGACGTTTTTGACCTTGCTCGTGCCCGCTATCGTGACCGTATTCTTCGTCGAATCACCCGCGCCCGCTGTATAGCCGCCGTAGACATTCAGATTCGTATTGTTCGTATTCGTGATCTTGATCTTGTTTTCCGTCGTCGTATTGCCGAGACTCGAATAGCCGCCATAGACAGCTGTGCCTGTGACGTTGTTCGCCGTCGCATCGGCGTTCTGGAAACGATTGATGTCAGCGCGGACGTAGGTAGCCCCGACGGGCTGTGAAAAGATGAAGTTGATATCGGTATAGAGCTTATACTCATAGTCGCCCGTTGTCCCCGTTCTGCCGCCCACAGCATAGCCATTGATGGAGAGTCCGCCGCCACTGTGTGAGGACATCAGGGTAATCGTGCCAACACGACCGTATTTCGTCTTGTCCGTATCGTTTTCCTTGCCCGTCAGCGTGATCTTCGACCACTCAGCAGGCGTTTGGGAGCCAAAGGCTCTATAATCCCCGATGTCCAACATGACGGAACCCGCTGTAACCTTTTCCGTCAGGTTGAAGTTATAATTTTCAAAATTACGCAGACGCTCGACCGCGAGCCCTGATGCACCGACATTCAGCGTATTGCCCTTGATCTTATCGCTCGTGCTCTGATACAGCGTGTTGTTGCTTCCGTAGTAGCTGCCCCAGATCTCTGCACCATCCAGCGTACCGCCGTTCAGGTTGACAATATTGCCGTTCGACGTGCTGCTCGCAGTACCCTCACCGCCAATAATTTTATTATTGCTATTTAGCGTACCGCCTGCAATCGTGACAGTATTTCCTGTCGCTGCCCCTGCAGAGCTTTTTCCTCCATATATGACTTTTCCGGAGCCAAGACTGATACTGTTGATGGTGACTTTATTATTTGCCACATTCCCCGCAGTTGCAGAACCGCCAACAACATCCCCGTTGATGTCAGGTCCTGCAGCACCGCTCTCACCGATTGTGACATTGTTGCCGTCCGCGTTTCCTGTCTCCGTCGTTCCATTGACACCCGTACGATGCGACGTATCACTCGACGGAATCGTCACATCCGCTGCATACGCCGCCGGCGCATGAAACAGCAGTCCCCCCCCAGTGGACAGTCCCAATGCCACATACAACGCCAACTGCCGCTTTTCCTTCAACCCGTTGAACATTTGCTCCTCCTCTAATGCTCGCGTGAACAATCCTATCACAGAATTTCCGCCGCAGGTCTCATCTACAGACTGAGACTCATTCTATTCTAGGTATAATACATGAGGACGTTTATCATTGTCAACGTTTTTTCTAATTATCTCCGTTTTTTTGAAAATTTTATCAAAACATGAATCCGATAAACATCAAATTCTTTCATGTAAAAATATCCCCCTCTATTCCCCTCCACAAAGCCCCATGCCTCTGGACAGCCATGCGCATTGTGCTTATAATATAGATGGAGGTGGTGAGATGAGATTTATTGAGTTGGATCGCCTTTTAAGGAAGCACTGATAAATTCAGCCACGTCACCTTGGCGCATCTTTTTCGCCCTGTCATTGTCGACAAATCCTCCACATAGCTTTTGCTATGCGTCCGGTTTGTCTCCTCGACAGGACAGAAAATCTGCACCAATCTGACGGACTTCATTTTATCAGCGATTCCTTAAGAAAGAATGGTTGGTATGTGGTACGAACGAAGGGATCTCACTACCAATATCAAAGAGATGGTGTCAGTAAAACGCTCACCGTTCCAAATCATCCCGGTGATATAGCAGCTATCATCGTGAAGAACATCTTGAAAGGTGCAGGTATTAGACCCTAATATTGGAGTAAAGGAGAGACTATCACATGAAACTTGTATACCCCGCAATTTTTTATGCAGATGAAGAAGCATATGCTGTCGTTGTCCCCGATCTGCCCGGCTGTGTTTCGGGCGGTGCTTCCCTCCCCGAGGCGATTGCAATGGGCGAGGACGCTGCATCCGGCTGGGTGCTCGGAGAACTCGAGGACGGGCGGACTGCACCGCCCGCGAGCCGCATGGAGGACATTCACCCCGATCCCGAGATGGGCGATGGTTTCGTCAGCCTGCTCTCCCTCGATATGGATGCATACGCCGCGAAATACGGCAGCAAATCCATCCGCAAGAATCTCACCATCCCCGCATGGCTGAATACCTTTGCCGAGAAAAAACGTCTGAACGTCTCCAAGGTGCTTCAGGACGCTCTGACGGAGCTTTACGAAAAAGAAGCCGCAGTATAGTGCTTCGTATCAAACACATATAAAGGAGCAATCATATGGATTTCAAGAGCAATATCACAGTCGGCATGACCCATGAGGTCACAGGCAAGGTGACGGAGGAGAATACGGCGGTGACGGTCGGCAGCGGCTCGCTCGCCGTGTATGCGACGCCCGCGATGGCGGCACTGATGGAGCGCGCGGCGGCAGAGCTGTGTCAGAGGGAGTGTCCCGAGGGCTGGACGACGGTCGGCACGGAGCTGCACATTCAGCATCGTGCGGCAACGCCCGTTGGTCTCGCTGTGCGCGCCGTTGCCGAGGTGACGGCGGTCGATGGACGCGCAGTCATGCTCAATGTCACGGCATACGACGAGCGCGAGCAGATCGGCTCGGGTACACACGCGCGCTTTGCTGTCGCCATAGATAAATTCATGGCAAAGGCGGAGGGGAAACGCTAACCTGACAACCCCCATAAAAAAAGATACCGGACAAAGCTCATTCGTCTTTGTCCGGTATCCTTTTTTCAGTTGTTTCATATCAATCATCCGATTCCGTAACGCTGCATGAGGCGATATGCCTCTTCCTTTGTGATCTGTTGGTCGATATAGCATTGGTGTATTCCCGCCTCGAAAGCCTCCAAATAGGGGTAGTAATAGGCATCATTGCCGGTGTCGTAGTAGTCCTGCAAAATCTCAATATCGCGCTGCAAGGGGCGGGGAAGATGTTTCGGCAGGGGGATGTCCTCATTGATATACATCGTCACACCCCCTCCCCTTGCCAGCTTATGATCTCCTCATAGCAGGGAAGAAGCGCCTCCTCGAGTCTTAGCGTGAGTATGCGGCACAGAAATTGTTTTTGGAGCTGTGAGAGCACGGGGATGCCCTCGATCATCGCGCGGATTTCCTGCTCCCTCGCCCGAATGCGCGGCACGATGAGGGCAACCGCATGCATGCAGTCCGCATTCCGCAGCGCTCCGATATACTGAAAGGGATTGATGCGTCTGCCATCCTGCTCGAATATGCTGACGATACCGCGATATGCCTGCGTCTGCATTTTCGGCAGGTCATCCAACAGAGGCCGAATGCGTTCGTCATCCCATTTGTTGTTGAGTCCGCCGCCGTTGTCGTAGACCGGCGCGAGCTCGACGCGTCCATCGTAGCGCAGGATCACGCCCCAGTTGCCGTTGTTGCGATCCATGTTGCCGATGTAGGCATCCACGACGAACATCTGCCAAAATCGCTCCTTGACCCCCTCGATTTGGTGAAACAAGGGATGTTCGTCAATGATCTTTAGAATGTCGTTCAGTTCGACACCATTGCCGCTTGTCTCGCTGCCGCTGTCAAAATCCTCCCCCTCCGGCTCAAATGTGGTCTTGATCTGACGAAACTCAAAGAGGCGGTCTCCATTTTCGAGGAAGTCCCGACAAGCGGCGACAATCTTCCCCTTGCGTCTGCCGAGGAGTGTGTGATGGACGGGGATGCCGAGCAATTCATAGATATGTGAACCAAGATACTCGGATACCGGTGCGGTGGAGTAGCTCATGCGCACGTTGCTCAGGTGCTTCTCCTTGAGATTCTGCGGGTATTTCAGGATGTAATGGGTGCCCTCATAGGAAATTCCGATTTTCGCACCGGACAGCCCTCCATACATCCGATTGTTCTGTGCATATCCGTCAAAATCAATCAAATCCATATGTCACACCTCCATTCTCTGCTTATTATATCATTCATAAAGCCATAAAGACAAGGCATCCTTCCTTAAGGAATCGCTGATAAAACAGACCTGCAGATTGGCGTAGATTTTTCGTCCGAACGAGGAGGCAAACCGGACGCAGAGTGGTGCTCTGTGGAGGATCGAGGGCGAAGTACGGGCAAAAAAGATGCGCTAAGGTGGCGGTGCTTAACATAAATAAGAGAGCGGCACGCGATATGCCGCTCTCCTTTGTTTCAGCTATTTTCAAATCTGTGATTAGAATGCCCAGGCGATGTTGAAGCCGCCCGTAATACCCTTGCGCTTGCCCTTGAAGCCCGTGAGGTTCAGCCCGTAGCTGACGGTGCTGTCCACGGGGGCAAAGCGATAGCCAAGCTCGAGGATGGTCGTACCGCCCTTGAGGCTCGTGCTCGGCAGGTTATAGCCCTGATAGGATGCTGTGCCCTTGCCGTCGAACTCGTACTCCCACGCGAGCCCTGCGTAGAATTCGCCGTCCATGTCGTTCTTCATGGTAAAGCGTGTGCCGAAGCGGATACGGCTCGAGGTGGATGCGCCGAAGTCATACGGCTCGCCGGTCGAAAGGGTTGCGCTCGCGCCCGCCTGATGCGCGTAGAAATACTTGGCATAGGTATCGATCTTGTTGCCATTGATGAGTTCGCGCTTCTGTCCGACCCCAATGTGACCGGCGAAGTAGCTGCTCGACAGATCGTAGCCGGTGCCCTTCGCGCCGATGATGCCGCTGTAATCGCTCTTTGCACGACCAATGCGCAGACTGCCCTCAAGATAGGTGCCACTCTCGCTCTCCGACTTCGCCATGACGCCGATGCCGAGATAGCTTGTCTTCCCATCGCCGTGCGTGCCGTCGTCGAGATAGGAGTCATACGAGCCGCGCCCGTATTCGATGAAGGGTCCGAAGGTGAGCGCGCGGTCGAGGAGTTCGTTGCGGCGTGCATAGCCGACGTTGAGGTTCCAGCCCTTCGTATCGACGTAGGAGCCCGTCTTGAGACGCATACTGCCGAAGCTCTGCGCCGCAAACAGCTGATAGCTGCCGAGGGTGGAGAGTGGAGCGGAGGCAGCAGCAGAGTTCTTCTCGCTGCCGGCATACGGAGTGTCCACAATGTCCGCGATCTGAGTCGCCGCCGCCTCGGCTGCGGGGATGCCGACATCGGTGAGGAGGTCGGAACCGCTTGCGAGGAAGGCAATCGCTGCGGACTGTGTCTCGACGAGGGATTTCGTCTCGTCCTTCACCTTGATATTCGTGACGTGTGCAAAGAGCTCGTTTTTCGTGCCCGTCGATGCCGTACCACGCGTATTCAGTGTGTACTCATAGTCGAGGGTAACGCCCTTCGTCGTCTGATAGGTCGTATTCGAGAGGTTGTTTGCCGTCACAATGTTCTGCGCGTCGGGCAGTCTGACGAGGCTGATGTCATCGCCCATGCCGATCGGCGCGTATCCGCCGTCGAGCTCCATGGTGATCGTGCTGCCTCTGATGTCCTTGTTCTTTGCCTGTGTCGTGGTCAGCATGGATTTCGAGAGGTCAGCACGCGGGGAGAGGTAGAAATTGATGTTCTGGAAATCCTCGAAATACCCGACCTTTGCCCCCATGTCATAGACGTTCAGTATGTTCCCATCCTTGACCGCTGCCGATGCGCCGCTCGTGAGCTGACCGCCGTAGACGATGCCACCGACCTCGGTGCCGCGCAGTGTGATGGTATTGTTCTTTGCGGCCTTGCCGTGACCACCTACGACATCACCGCCGATGTGAACGGAGTAGAGGTCGACGCTGTTGTTCTGTGCATCGTCACTCTTCGACCAGCCGCCATAGACCGCACCGGACACGGAGCCGCCCGTCACCTTTACCCAGTTTCCGTCCGCCTTTACCTTGCTCTCACTCTTGGCTCCGTAGATGTTGCCGGTCAGTGCGCCGCGCAGGAGTGTGACGCTGTTGTTCTTCATATCGCTCGAGCCGCCGCTGCTGCCCGAACCGCTGCTTCCACCCGAGCCGCTGCCGCCCGAACTGCTCGAGGTGCTCGTGTTCGCTGCGTATGCACCGTAGACATCGCGGATCTTGAGTGCATTTGCACTGTCAATCGTGAGCATATTGTTCTTCAGGCTTCCGGAGGTGCCCGTGGTGACACCTGCTGCGGCGTAGTTGTCAATGCCGCTTGCGTGTACGCCCGTAATACGGAGCTTGTTGTTCTCCACATCGTGATTCATCGCGGAGATGCCCGTGAACACCCTGCTGTCTGCCGCAGAAGCGTTTGTGCTGTCATAGCTGCGGTCGCCGTCGCGCAGACGGTTGAAGGTCAGCAGGAGGTCGGATCCCTGCGTCTGATCGTTCTCCGTATGCAGGTAGACTTCATAGTTCGTATTCGCGTACTTGGACGTACGATCCTGGTTCTTCGCATAGTTCGAGAATGTCATCTGTCCGTTGCTCTCGATGAGCTTTACGGAATGCGAGCCCGTCCACGTCGGGTTCAGGTGGAATTTGCTGACATCTTCTGTGATATTCGCCATGTCAACCGTACCGCCAAGACCGCCCGTCTGCTCAATCTTGAGCATGGTATGGTCGATGAGCATGTCGTTGTGAAGGACGAACTTGAAGGTGTCAAAGTTTTTCACCTGCTGCACGGAGATACCGCCCGCCTGTACGACGAGCGTGTTGCCCGTGCCGACACCGTTATCGTTCGCACCATAGATATTTCCTGCGATGGTCGCACCGTAGCTGCCGTCGTCCGCGCCAAGCGTGAGCGTATTGCCCTTCGCCTGTCCTGCGCTCGCAGCATAGCCCGCATAGATATTGCCCGACACTCTGCCGCCCGTGACGTAGACGTTGTTGCCGCTGACCTCACCCGTGCCCTCGGAGTAGCCGCCGTAGAGGGTGCCCGCCGTGCCGCCCGACATGCGGAGGATGTTGTGCTCAACCTTATCCGCGTTCGCGGCGTGCCCGATGTAGCCGCCGAAGCCCTTCGTCACCTGATAGGCATTCGAGCCCGTCGATTTGATCTCGAGGGTATTGCCCTTCGCACCACCGGAGCCGCCGGATGTCCCCATCGTCTTTGCCCCGTACGCCTCGATGCTGCGGCTGAGTGGTGCGTCAATCGTGAGGAGGTTGTGATCGGTCGTGTGTCCCCCGTAGGAGCGCCCCGCGAACCAGTCCATCTCGTTGCTCGTCTTATCGTATGCGACGTTGCCGTTCTGGAAACGGTTGTAGTCCAACAGAACGCGGTTGCCCGTCGTCCTGCCGGTGGGAGCCTCGGTGCCGTCGGAACGCACGAGGCGCAGTGCGTACTCGTAGTCGCTGTGTGTCGGGGAGATCAGCCACGCTGCCGTCGGTGTGTAGTTTTGGAATTTCAGCGCGTTGTCGTCATCGCCCTCGAGGAGTGTGACCTGCCCCGCGATCTGCTTCGACGACATATTTTTGAGGCTGATCTTGATGTTCGCGAAGTCCACCGGCGTCGTGCCCGAATACTGATTTTCAAAACCGTTGTGATCGGTCACCTTCAGCATCGTTGCGTTCTTGTCGATCTTGTCCGTGAGGTAGAAATTATAGTTCGTGAAATTGTGAACACCCTTGATGGTAATGTTCTGCCCCTTGACATTCAGCGTATTGCCCGTCGCTGTGCTGTGCCCGCCATAGATGGTCGCCTGTGTAAGGTTCGCCGTGTAGCTGCCGTCATCCGCCCCGAGGTTGACCACATTGTTCTGCTCGACCGATGTATCCGTCCCACGCGCGTAGCCGCCGTACACATTGCCGCGCAGCGTGCCGTCGGGACGCGTACCGCCCGTGAGCGTACCGCCCGTAATGGTGACGGTATTGCCGCCGGAGGATTTCGCTGCATAGGTCACGCCGCCATAGATGTCGCCGACGATTTCGCCGCCCTTGACCGTGACCGTATTGCCCGTAACAGAGCCCGCCTTCGTGCTCGTTGAGGTGTTCTCACCGCCGACGACGTTGTCATCCACCCTGCCGTCCTCGATGGTGACGCTATTGCCCTTCACAGCACCCGTGCCGTTCGCCGTCGCACCATAGACATCATGCACGGAGCCGCCCTTGACGGTGACGCTGTTTTTGTCAAGGCTTGCGTTGCCGTCTGCCGCTGCACCGTATGCTGTTTCAGAGACCTTTGCGGTACCCGAGATCTCGACGGTGTTGTTCGTCGCCGTACCGGTGCCCGTCTGCCCGCCATAGCCCGTCAGATACGCACCGTAAACCTTGTGGGTAGAGCCACCGCTGATCTTGACGTGATTGTCGTTGACCGTCTGCACCTTCGTACTCGATCCGCTGCCCGCGCCAAAGAGTTCACCGAATACACCGTAGACGGCAGCCTGAATGTCGCCCTCGGTGATCGTGACCGTATTCTGCTCAGCTTTGCGGTCCACGCTGTTATCGCCGCGAATCGCGCCGCCCTTGACCTCTCCACGCACAACGGGGTAGACCGTGGTACGCGAGGCATTTGCTCCGCCGTTAATCGCAACGCTGTTCGAGCTGACCGTGGTTGTGCCGTAGCCGCCCGTGATGCGATTGACCGTTCCCTTGTTGACGGTGACGCTGTTGTTCGTGACCGCCCCCGTGCCGCTGTAGGCAATGCCATTGCCCGAGGTCAAATTATCCGATTTGCCGCCGAAAATGTCCCATGTCACCGTGCCATCCGCGACCGTGACCTCATTGTAATCGACCAGTCCCGTCCCCGTTGCAACACCGCCAAAGAGATTTTCGATCGTGCCGGAGTTCAGCGTCAGCTTATTCCGCACGGCATCTGCGCCCGTGGAGGTGTAGCCGCCGTAGCCCGAAACGAGCCCCGTCGCGTTGTTGAGTACAAGGGTATTGTCCTGGACGACCTTTTTATTGCCGGTCTGTCCGCCGAGGTTTTCCCAGATGGAATAGCCGCCATAGATTGTATTTTTCCCGCTGCTGAGACCACCCGTATGCGTATGGTTCGCGTTCTGGTAGCGATGGAGCTCTGCGTCAACGTAGTTGCGCGTCGTCGAGGTTGCCGTATCCGTCTGCGTGCGCAGCTTGATGCGGTACTCGTAGTCGCCGCTCCAATCCGTCGTACCGGGCGCGGTATAGCCCGAGAATCTCAGATTCGATGTGCGATTGGTCGCTGTGTTGCCGTCAGCCATCAGCGTGACCGTGCCGACATCGCCGTAGTAGTTCTGCACGTTCTGATTCCGTGCGTTGACGGTCTTGCCGCTCCACCCCGTCGCGTCGACCTTGATGTCCCCCCACGCGACCGTACGCCCGAGCGCGTCATTATTGTTCGTCAGCGTGAGCATGGTGTTGCCCGCTGCAACACCCGTGTTCAGATGGAATTCGTACGTGTGGAAGTTTTGCGCGGAGTTTGCCGTAATGCCCTTGGTCTGCACAATCAGGTGGTTGTTCCGAATGGCATCGAGGCTGCCGCCCGAAACGCCCGTGGAGTTGCTGCCTCCGTAGATGGACGCATTGCTGAGGTTCGGTGTGGCACTCCCGTTCACATCGCCGAGGATAACGCGGTTGCCCGTTGTTCCGCCGGCCGCATTCTCAGCATAGCCGCCGTAGACCTTGCCCGCGACCGTGCCATTTGCTATCGTAACTGTGTTGTTGATGGCAGAGGTCTTTCCCATGCCGCCCGCAATCGCGATGCCGTTCGTTCCTGCAGTCACTGTGCCGCCCGCAAGTTCCACCCCGCCGTTCGTCACGCCGCCCGCGGTCGAGCGCACACCAATCACGGCGCCCGTGACCGCGCCGCCGTTCATCTTTACGACATTCGGATTCGTCTGCGCCGCGCCCGAGGTCTGCGCGATGTTGAGACCAATGCCGCCATAGGCATTTCCTGTGAGGCTGATGTTATTGATGATCAGGGTATTTCCCGTCACAGCCGTGTTTGTCGTCGCTGTGCCGCCCGCCGAGACATCTCCGCGCACAAAGGGGAGGTTGGTCGTCCCTGCTGTTCCGACCGTGAGGGTATTATCCGTCACCGAACCGTTCAACAGTGCCGTGCCATTGATCCCCGGATATGCGGTACTAGGCGATGTTCCTGTTGCCGGAGCCAGCCGCGTGTCGTTCGTGCCGACCGTCGTGCTCTGTGCCGCATACGCTGCAGGCATCCCTGCAAACGCGCCGCCGACGGCAAGCGCGACAAATGCGGCAAGCTGCCGCTTTGCTTTCATTCCTTTGAGCATTGCTTTCTCCCCTTCATCATACCGTGGAAAGAATCCATCCTTGCAGCGCAGTGCGCCGCATTCCTCAGCTATGAAACTTTCTCATTTTTCTATTATATTACGATCGTCCACAAACGTCAATCATAAGTTCACATCTCCTGTCCGTAGATACGACGGATCTCCTCCGTATAGTTCCCCTCCGCGTCGCGCACGATGAGTGCGGGTTCGTGGCGCATGCCCGCAAGAGCCGCCCCCTTCACTGCCTCGATGAGCACGTGGTTCGGCGCACGATCGGCGTGCGGCTGCACCATACGCAGCCGCTTGACGGCAAGATGCTCCGCATGAAGGGCAAGGACAATCTCGCCGAGGCGCTCGGGCAAGTGCACCATGGCGAGCCGCCCGCCGTGACGCAGAGCAAACGAAGCCGCGCGCACGGTGTCGGCAAGGGTCGCGGTGATCTCGTGCCGCGCCGCCGCACGTGCGCCCATGCTGACAGCTCCGCTCTCAACGGGGCGATAGGGCGGATTGCTGAAGACGAGATCATACGCCGCGCACGCAAAAAGTGCGGGAGGGTCACGATAGTCGCCCTCCCGCACCGTAATCTTCTCAGTGAGATTGTTCATGCGCACATTCCGCACGGCAAGTTCCACCTGCACAGGATTCAGTTCCACTGCCATAATCTCCCGCGCCCTGTCCGCAATGAGCAGAGAGATGACGCCCGTCCCCGTGCCAAGATCGAGCACGCGCTCGCGCCCTGTGAGCCGTGGGAAATGCGCGAGAAGTACGGCATCCATAGAGAAACAGAATTCATCCGTGCGTTGGATGATGCGCCGTCCGCCTGTGCACAGGTCGTCGATCCGCTCGTTCGGGTGCAGTGTCACGTCACTCATCGGTGGCTTCGCCCTGATGTGAGCGCGGTGCTCGGCTGTGCCGCCGTCTGCTCTGCGGGCGGCGGCGTTCACCCGCGTTCTTTGCGGAGCACTCCGTGCGATCTCCATGCTCTCTCCGTTCGCCGCGCTCGCGCGGTTTTGCTCCTGCGGGGCGTTCCCGCCGCTCACGTCCGTTACGGCGCGCGTGTCCCTCTCTCGGTGTACGCTCCTCGCGCGCTACGCGTGCACGCGGTTCACTGCCCTCGCCCTCAACTCGTGCGATGTCCTCCCATGCGGCGACGACGGTCATGCCGTCGTCCATCAGAATGGTCGCCGTACGACGCTGCTCGCTGAGTGCCACGATGCGCCCCTCACCGTCCTCGGCAACGACACGATCGTTCTGCGCGGGCGTATACTCCACCTTTTTCGCACGCATACAGCCGTCACAGCCATAGCCGTCACTCTCGTATTTCAGGCAGCACATGAGCCGCCCGCAGATGCCTGAGATCTTCGTCGGGTTGAGCGAGAGGTTCTGCTCCTTTGCCATGCGGATGGAGACGGGAACGAAATCCCCGAGAAAGGTGGCGCAGCAAAGCGGACGACCACAGCAGCCCATGCCGCCCATCATCTTCGCCTCGTCGCGCACGCCAATCTGACGCAGCTCGATGCGCGTACGGAATACGCTCGCGAGTTCGCGCACGAGCTGGCGGAAGTCGACGCGCCCATCTGCTGTGAAGTAAAAGAGCATCTTCGAGAGGTCAAAGGTGAGCTCCACGTCGACGAGTTTCATCTTGAGGCCGAGCTCACGAATCTTCTCCTCACAGACGGTGCGTGCCTCACATTCGCGTGCGCGGTTCTCATCAATCCGTGCGAGATCGGAGGCATCGGCGATGCGGTGTACGATACGCAAGTTCGGCGAAACGGACGTGTCCGGCACCTCGCGCGGCGCAATGACGACCTTGCCACACTCCATGCCGCGTGTGGTCTCGACAATGACGTGGTCGCCCTCGGCGATCGTGAGCTGTCCCTGTCTGAATGAATATATCTTGCCCGCCGGCTTAAAGCGGACACCTACAATCGTTTGCAAAACTTCCTCCTGGGAATCTATATCTATATATAAGGAAGCACTGATAAATTCAGCACCGCCGTCTTAGCACATCTTTTTCGCCCTGTCTGTGTCGACAAATCCTCCACATAGTCTATGCTATGCGTCCGGTTTGTCTCCTTGACAGGACAAAAAATCTGCACCAATCCGACGGGCTTCATTTTATCAGCGATTCCATAAAACAATTCAAATGAATTGTTTTCGTGCCCGTAGTAAAAACGCTTCCACCTGCAGGGCGGGGTTCACGTTTGCCGCAAAGCGCTGATCGAGCTCCCGCACCCCGTCGAGGAGCGTGAAGATGTCGGCGTGTGTCATGCGCGTAAGAAGTGCCGTGAGGTCATCGCGGTGATCTGTATGATAGAGTGGAGCCGCACCGCTTTCATAAAGGACGAGGAGGTCGCGCAGCGCCATCTGCACGTAGGAGAGCCACGCTGTACGCTCCTCATGCGGACGTGCGCCGAGCGCCTCGGCGCGTGCCCAGATGTTCTCAATGCTGAGGCCGGGCAGCTGCGCAAGGAGATCGAGTGCATCGTCGCGCAGGGCAAGTCCCTCCTCGGCGAGTGCATATGCGCGTCCGAGACTGCCGTTCGCAAGCGCCGCAATCGTCGCCGCATTCTCTGTACCGCGCTCGACGAGCGCCGCCTCGATGTCCGCAGGCGGCAGTGTACCGAAGGAGATGCGCACGGCACGCGAGCGAATCGTCGGCAAGACGGCATCATAGGCATGTGTCACGAGGATGAAGAGCACCGCGCCCGTCGGCTCCTCAAGCGTCTTTAAGAGGCGGTTCGCCGCCGCCTCATTCATGCGGTCTGCCCCGTCGATGAGGATGATCCGCCGCGTCGCACTGACGGGCGCTCCCGATGCGGCGATCAGGATCTCACGCACGGCATCCGTGCGGATCATCGCGGCGCTCTTGCCACGTGCCTCGGGTGCGGCCTCGAAATAGTCGGGATGAACGCCTGCCATCATTGTACGGCAGGAATCACAGTGCCCGCAGGGTGCATCTCCCCCGGCCGCGCAGAGGAGTGTCCGCGCGAGGACGCGCGCCGTGCGCCGTTTGCCGATCCCCTCCATCCCACTGAACAGGAGTGCGTGGGGAAGTCGCTCCGCTGCGGCAAGCGCGCGCAGCCGTCGGATGATCTCCGCATGCCCGCGGATGTCCGTCCAGTCATGCGGAAATGCCTCGCGTTCTTCCTCTACGGCTGCGGCAGGCAGTATTTTTTTCGTCCGCGCCATCACATATAGAGGTCGACGAGCAGCCCTCTGATGGCGTCATGACTCGCGATGATGTCGAGCTGATCCGCCTGTCCGAGACGGATTTTCTCCGCCATCTCCTCGAGTTTCTTGTCGATCTTGCGCACGGAGGTATAGACCTTCTGCCGTCCGAGGCGATCCCACCCCGCCTGCGTGCGCAGCTCGTACATCGTGCCAACGGCTTCGCCGATGAAGCTCTGGATGAGCGAGCGATACGAGCGCAGTTCGTCGAACGTCGGCGACTTCGAGAGGCGCGCGCCCTGCTCGTCGATCTGCTCGAGCAGACGATCCATTGCCTCGCGCGACATGGATGACTCCTGATCCGCCAGTTCCATACTGAAGTCCGTCGCCGCCCCGCGCACCCCCACATCCGTTTCCGCACGCGGCATTGTGAGCGATGCACTCCGTGCAATGCTGCTGTCTATCTTCATCGCCATCGCGTCCACCGATCCCTTTTCCCTTATTTTATCAAATGATAGATTTCACCAATCATTATTATAGCCCGAACGGGGAACAAAGTCAAAGCCGCACAGTGCGGATAAATTGACTTTGTCACAATACTTTGTTATCCTTAACTCAAAGAAATAGAGACAAGAAAGAAAGGGTATGATGTCATGACGCTTGAGGGGGACAAACTCACGGCTCTCCTGCGACACGGATCCGCCGTTCACATCATCGAAAAGGAGCTCGCGATCGACTGCTACGGTACGCTCGAGCTCAGCGAGGAGGAGCAGGCGGCGGGCAGGCCGGCGGGTGCACTTGCCATACGGCTGGACATCCCCATCGGGAAATACGTCGACACGCCCGAGGTCGGGCAGGTATTTCAGTGTCATCTCACGGGTGCGGGTTGTGTCTATCACTTCACCGTGCCCTATCGCTCCGCTGCGCCGCTGCCTGATACCGTCTGGTATCTCGACATCCCCGAGAGCGCCGAGCGCGTTCAGCTGCGCGACTTCGTCCGCGTGCCGATTCCGATGTCCATTGAGGTGAAGCTGCCCGGTGATCATGGCAGTCTCAAGAACTACCGCGAGGTTGCGCTCATCGACATCAGCGGCGGCGGGCTCTGCTTTGTCCATGACGAGCCGTTGATTATCGATGCGCCCATCAGCGTACGCGTGCCGGAGCTCCCGCGTATCGGGACGCTGGAAACGGAGGGGACGATCCGCAGGGCGACGCCGATCGAGACGAATCTCGGCATGACCTATCACATCGGCGTGATGTTCGGCGAAACGCTCGAAAACCGTGAACGCGAGCGACTCGTTCAGAGCATCTATCAGCTGCAGCAGAGCTACCTGCGCAAGGGGCTGAAGGTGCCGCAGATCGACCATACAAAGAGAAGCTGAAATTGAAATGGGGTGCTGCATCGTGCAGCACCCCATTTACGTTCCATTACGTTCCATGTTCACGCCCAGCGCAGCTTCATCATCTCGGGATAGATCTCCTCGAGCACCTGCAGTCCGACGCCGACCATCGCCATAAAGCTGTCCGCCTGAAAGGCACCAACGTGCAGGTCGAGCGGCAGGTCGATGTCCACGACGACATCGCGCTCGTCGTCCACCACAAATTTTACATAACGGTACTGACTATTCCACTCGTTGAGCTTCTCATGGAACGCCGTTGGATCCGCTTCCTCCTCCAGGCGCACCATGCCGAAGTATTTGATCTTGATGAAATCGTTCGTGTCGCCGTTCTCCGTGACAACGATCGCAATGCTCACGACGCTGCCGTTGTCGAGTTGCTGCCGCAGGCGAATGATGTGTTCCTCGCCGTCCTCGGTCACATCCTCACCGTATTTTATATCCTGTTTATCGAGTTCCGCCTTAATCGCTTCAAACGCGCTGTTCTTGAGCCCTTCGTCGTTTCCGCTGAAGCCGTCAAAAAGTCCCATACAGTTCCTCCATTCAACTTGCATATGCAGAGAGCCGCGTGCTCCTCATTCCTGCGGACGCGGCTTATGCCCGCGCGTGCACAGTTCCATCAGGTCGTCGTAAACCTTATCTACGACACGCATGCCAACCGCCACCATCGCCATGACGCTGTCCGGCTGAAATTTCCCCCTGTGGAGATCAAGCGGCAGATCGATGTCGAGGACGACGTCCTCGTCGCGGTCAAGGCAGAATTTTACATAGCGAAATTCGCCGTTCCACGCGTTGATCTTCGCGAGCAGCTCCGCGCGCAACTCGGGCTCCTCCAGATAGGCGATGTCGTAGAGTTTGATCTTGATGAACCCGTCGGCATCATCGACTTGATCGTACAACTCGCGCACGACGATGACCGCCGTCACTGCCTCATCGTTCTCGAGTTCGTTCCTCATGTAGAAGTACGTCTCCTGGCGATCTTCCTCACTCTCATCACTGATCTCATAGTTCCAGTCGTTGCGATCCAGCTCTTCCTTGATCGCATCCTTGATTCCCACTGTGGCGGCGTTTTCACCGCCCTTGAATCCGTCAAAGAGTCCCATTTGTCCCCTCCATATCCGTCCTGCTCTGACCGCAGGGCATATGTCCCCATATCCATGGCGCCGGAGCAATGAAACCGATCGCATCAAGCGTATCGATTGCAGCAGTGCCGCTTGCATTTTGAAATTCGAGCGTTGAGACGACGACCTGTCTGATATATTGCTTTTCGCCGTCTGCATAGTAACTGCTGATGTCATGTATCACGAGCGGTCTGCCCCCCGCATCCCGTCCGAGATAGAGCATGACATGACCGGGACGAAAGAGAAGCGATCCCGGCGGCACATCTGCAAGGAGCGCATAACGCTCCGCCGCAGATAATCCGGCAAGAGGCAGAAGCGAACAGGCACGCTCCTGCATATCCGCATCGCGCGGCAGGTCTACCCCCATCGCACGATAGATATTCTGTACATAGGATGAGCAGTCCATCCCCTCATTTGCCCCGCCCCAGCCGTACTCCGTATAGAGCGGCGCGAACGCGAGGCGCATGAGATTGTTGTGGGTGAGCGGCAGGCGTCCTACGGCAAGACTTCCGTCGTCGGACTTCCGTTTCTCCTGCACGGCGAGATGTCCCTCCACATCCCGTTTCGGCAGGAGGAGAAGCAATGTCCCATCCGCTGCCCGTCTGCCCGGGATCTGCGCCCCAAGCTGATACTGCAGCCCCTCGTCCATGCGCAGCTGCGCGGTCGTCACGGTGAAGAACTCCGCCGGCGCGGCGAAGGTGCGCCATGTCTTCCAATCCGTATCGGCGAGCGCACGCGCATCAACCCAGCCCCGGTAGTCGCGCGTCTCGACGAAGACGAACCGTCCGTCCTGCGCCTCGTGCAGGACAAGGACTGCCTCCCCCGGGTCGAGTACCGTCCCCTGCAGCAGGTCATAGTCCACGTCGTCCGGATCCTCGTACCACCCTTCGTCGGTCGGCAGAAGCCGTACATCCGCGCGGCGTACGGCGACGGCGGGACGCGCTCTGACCTTCCTGCCGATCTCCCCGATGGCACGTTGATCCAAGGTGCTGTCCCATGCCGCCCGTGTGAGGGGGTCGCCTCCCGCATAGACCTCCGGTAGGCTACGGTCAAGACCCTGCGCCGCCCGCTCAACCTCCCGCCGCAGCGTACGCCCTGTACGCCACTGCGGTGCATCGACAAGATCGTAGAGAAGCCCCTCCACAACACTCTTCCGCTCACGTGCCGCGCGCTCCTCCGCTGAGAGGAGGGGTACATCACCGTCTGCACGCATCCAATATGCGGCCGTCGCTGCCGCCCCCTGAACGGGCAACGACGCGTGTGCAGGAACAACCGGCAGGAGCAGCAGCGCTGCACCAAGAAGGATCGGGCGCAGACGCCTTACAGCGTGTTCAGTCACTCTGTTCTCCGCTGAGTTCACTCAGACCCCAAGCGAAGAAGGCTTCCATACCGAAGAAGGCGAACTTGTTGTCTGTCACAGCCTCGCCGAACTCCTCCATCGTACCGATGGCAAAGGAGCCGGCGTAGCGTCCCGGTGCACGTGTGGGAAGATCCCCCCGCACCCCACGCTCGAAGAACTCCTTTGTATCATTGTTGACCGCTGCGAGCTCATGCAGGAAGTTGCGCGCCATCTTCATCTTGCCAAGACGATAGAAGAGCATCGCAAGCGGCAGATACATCATCGCCACGCCCTCTTCATAACGCTGATACAGAGCGATTGCCGCATCGCCCTCCTCGATCGACGCATAGATGAACATGAGCTGATAACGGCGCCCAAGCGCGTCATGCTCCGAGAGGCGGAGCATCTCGGTGCACTCCTTCGCGGCAAGGCGCAGCTTGCGTGCAGCGATCAGGGCTTCGAGATAGGAGAGCCGCAGGAACATATAGGGCTTCGTCGCGGGCATGGTCCAGAACTTGCCGATGTTCTCCTCCGAGAACATCCCCTCCGCCTCAAGGCGTGCAGTCGCCTTGCGCGTCAGATCCTCGTAGTGGTGAACGCGGTCATCCGCGTTCTTTGCGAGGTATTCGATCTGCATGCAGGCGGCGGTGATGTTGTCCGGCTCCATGCGCAGAACGCGCTTGATGATGCGGTAGCGCTCCTCCCCCTTTTTCTTGCGTGCGCGTGCAATCAGCTCATCCGCCGTGAGCGTATTCACCTCACGCGGCAGATTCGGATTCTCACGCAGTCGCTCGTTGAGCTCCGACACGATCTCGGTCATGCGCTCGACACTAACCTTTCCTCCCTCAGCCTTTACCATGCGGTTCAGTTCAAGCTGCATCCATTCCTTGTCTGTCATGCGTTGTCCCTTCCTTTGCTGGTAGTTCCTAGTACCATTATACCTTGTTTTTTGGGAAAAATCTACAAAAAAGAACTGCCTTCACGTATTTTGCGTGCGGCAGTCTTTTTCTTATTTTTTCTTCTTCTTTTTTTCCTTTTTTTGTGCGTTTGCGGGCTTATCGTTGGTGTTCTCTGCTGTATTCGCCAGTTTCGCCTTTTTTTCCTCCAGTGCTGCGCGGTCTGTGTCGCTCAATATACCGCGCGAACGACGGATCATCTCCTCCTGATGCCCCACCGAATAGTTGATGATCGCGTCGAAGAATTTCTTTTCGACATCCTTGTCCGAGAGTTCAGAAAGGCTGATCTCCTTGGGGTTCTCCTCACGCGAGATCGTCCCCCATTCGCTGTCCAGATCCTCGTGCGCCCGAATGTGCACAACGCCCGCGCGCAGGTCGATCAGGATATACTCCGCCGCACCTGAGAGATCGCTGTAGCCGTCGAGCGGCAGCATGCGCCAACGACGCTTGGACACCACGTCCTGAATCTGAATATCGTCATAGATCCTGAGGGTCGGCACGACGATCTTCGTGAGGTCGATGTAGCCGTGTGCATCCGATGGATACTGGATCTGCTCTTTGTTGAAATAATAGCTCTGGCGCGCCGTCGACTGCACCCATTCATAGATGTGCTTCGGCACTTCCTCGGCGGCATAACTCTGGCGCGCGCCCATCAGCAGAACGGCACCGAGAAGCAGCGCCGCCCCCCATTTTTTTTGCACAGTCATCGCTCCCATCAAGTAAGTGTGATCAATGTGCCCTATGCTAGACCAAAAAACTGAATTTTTGCTGAACACATGTGAGCCTCAAAGGCCGGAGTGCATCTCCCAGTCGTCCGCATTGTCGAGGCTGTCCAGCTCGTACGGCGTGCCCTGATAGACGTAGTAGTTCAACCAGTTCGCAAAGAGGAGGTGCGCGACGCTGCGCCAGCGCACAACAGGTGTGCGGTTCGGATCATCCTCGGGGTAGTAGTTGCACGGGATGTCCGGGTCAAGTCCCGCTGCAAGATCGCGGTCATACTCCGCCTTGAGCGTCATGGGATCGTACTCCGCGTGCCCCGTAATGAAGAACTGGCGGCGGCGCAGGTTTGCGATGATGTAGACACCCGCATCGCCCTCGGCGAGGATGGTCAGCTCGGGAATGCGTGCGATGTCCGCGCGCAGCGTCTCCGTATGGCGCGAATGCGGCACATAGAACAGATCGTCAAAGCCGCGCAGCAGCGGCTCGTGCTGCACGCAGAGGCGGTGCTCGAAGACGCCAAAGATCTTCTTTTCCGTCCAGTGCTTTGGAATGCCGTAATGGTAGTAAAGCCCCGCCTGCGCGCCCCAGCAAATGTGAAAGGTCGAATACGCGTGCTTGCGGCTCCACTGCATGATCTCGGAGACCTCGTCCCAGTACGCGACCTGCTCGAACGGGAGCTGCTCGATCGGCGCGCCCGTGATGATGAATCCGTCGTATTTTTTATGACGCACCTCGGCAAATGTGCCGTAGAACTCCGTGAGGTAGTCGCGTGAGGTATGCGATGGAATGTAGGACTCCGTGTAGATGAAGTCCACCTCTACTTGGAGCGGCGTATTGCCGAGGAGACGCAGGAGCTGCGTCTCCGTCACGTCCTTAATCGGCATGAGGTTCAGAATGAGGATGCGCAGCGGACGGATGTCCTGTCCGTACGCGCGCGCAGCATTCATGACGAATACGTTCTCCCCCTCGAGCACGTTCGTCGCAGGCAGATTGTTCGGTATCTTAATTGGCATTGTGTCCGTTTCCCTTCCCAGTGAGATCGCTCATTGGGATTCCCATATTTCACTAAATCATAGCTGGTAGCGCGAGAGCCACATCTGATAGCCGTCGGCAAAGGCGCGCAGACGAACGAGTCCACGCCCCTCGGGTCCATCCCGCATAATCATGCGGTAGGCTCCCTCATAGCCATCGTCGAGCGGCTGCCAGCCATCCACAGGCGACCAATAGCGCCCCGTAACAATGCGCTCCGTTCCCTGCGGCAGGTTCACCGCGCGCTTGTCGAACTTGATCTCGATCGCCTTGCCGTCCGCACTACGCACCTCCGTCCACGCCCAGAAAATAAGGTTATCCCCCGTGCGGCGCATCGTCGAGGTATCCGCTGTCACCTGTGTCTTGATCCCCGTAACGGTCTCATCCGTCCAGAGGAGGATCCAGCGGTCGTCCGCACGCAGGCGATCCATCTCTCCCTGATGAAAGACGGTGTCAATGATGGCAGCGTAGAACTCCTCATCGAACTGCTGGGAGGTCATCTCCTTCTCCGTCCCCATGCCTTTCGACCAGAGCACCTTGCCTGACGCATCGTAGAATGTCTCATTGATGTACTGGAGCAAGCGGCTCTGCGGCACAACACGAACTTGTGCAACGGAGTAGGAGAGCTGCCCCGGATTTGTGATCACATGACCGATCTTATAATTGCGGATGGTTTCCTCCGCCCCCCCATAGCTGAATGTCGTCTTAATCTCCGCCGTGATCTCCGTTGCCACCGGCCTCTCTTTCCCTGCAGGCGTTACGCTCTGTGTCACACGTACGGAGACGGGCGCATAGAATTTCGAGTATTTATCATTGGAGCTCAGCCAGACCCAAGCGCCGCCCTCCTCGGCGAGGGCGGCAGGACAAACGGCGAACAGGAGCAGGAAGGACAACAGAAGCCCCACTCCATATCTTATCTTTGGACGCATATCAGGCTCTCCTCTCTCAGGGTAACAGTGTCTCACAGCGGCTTTCCTACACAAGTGCGACGATCTCCCGTCCGCGCCGCCCTGTGAACCGTATCTGCTCCGTGAAGCCAAAGGAGCGTGCGTACTGCACCGCCTCTTCGTTATACCGTGCACAGTCCTCGGGCTTGTGGGCATCCGAGGTCGTGATGAGCGGCAGGTCGTATTTCTTGGCCATACGCATAAAGTCCGGGTACGGCGAGAACTCCTTCACGGGGTAACGGTAGTATGTTCCCGTGTTGAGATCGACGATCATATCCGCCTTTTTCATTGCGCGTGCGACACGCTCCAGATACGGCGTCACGTCAAATTTCGGGAAATGTTTGTATAGACGAATGTTAAACGGATGCCCGAGAGCATCATACAGCCCCGATGCCGCAAGTTTTTCGACCTCTGCGGTATACCATTCGTAGATGTCCGCAAGCGCATGGTTCTCCCACTCCGCTTTGATTGCGCCCGTGTCGTACGCCCACCCGCGCAGGAAGTGCACGGAACCGATGACATAGTCAAACGGATAGGCACGCAGGATCTCTCCGACCGCCTCCTGATCTTGGAAGTTGCAAACCTCGATCCCTGCGAGCACCTTGTGCTTTTTTTGTAGTTTTTCAATGAATGCAAAATATTCGTCAAGCGTGTACTTGAACTTGTTCGTCTTCAGCCATGTGCGCTGAAAACCGCCCACAAACGAATCGTCGAGGATAAGATCGTCGTAATAGAGCTGCTCGAACTCCGGAAAGGTGTGCGAGTGCTCGGAGAACCCGATCTCGTGAACGCCGCGCTCCGCCGCCGCGCGAAAAAACCCCTCGGCATAGTCCGCGTCATAGGAGCCATACTCCAGGTGCATATGATAGTCAAAACGCATGGCACACCTCAGTCAAATTCGCCCGCGAGAATACGCGCGCAGATCGCCATCACACCATGTGCCCGATTGCTCGGGGCGACATAGCGCGCACGCTCCTGCACCGCAGGGATCGCGTTCTCCATCGCAAAACTATGTGTTACGGCGTCCATCAGTTCAAGATCATTCTCATAGTCGCCGAACGCGGCGCATTCATCGGGGCTCAGCCCGAGTCGCTCCTGCACATGCTGTGCGGCGACCCCCTTGCTCACGCCCTGACTGTAGACATCCACCCACTCGGGGCTTGAGAGTGTCACTTGCAGCCGATCTGCGTACTGCTCCATAACGGGAAGGATCGACGTCGCCGCATGGCCGGAGACATCGAAGAACGACATCTTGATTGGCACATCATCGACGCCGGCAAAATCCTCCACCACTGCCGACTGCGTCACGTATTTTGCGAGTTCCGCACGAAATGCCGACACGTCATCCACCCGATTGAAATAGCCCTGCTTCTTCCCGCAGAACACAGAGCGCACCCCTGTCAGTGTCTCCCCCGTCCGCATCACAGCGAGCGCGAGAGCGCGCTCCACGGGTCTCGAGAAGAGCTCCCGGTCATGCTCCATCACGAGCGTCCCGTTCTCCGCCACAAAGAGCATCTCATCCCGCCATGGTGCAAACATCTGCACGAGCGAGGCGTACTGCCGTCCAGAGGCAGGTGCAAAGCGAATGCCGCGCTCCTTCAGCCGGTGATAGATGTCCGCGAACTCTGCGGGCAGATGCCCGTGTTCGTCGAGCAGCGTTCCATCCATGTCCGAAAAGATCAGCCGTATCATCCTGTCCCCCCTTATTTTGTATACAACGCTTTCATTATAACAAAGAACGATTTTCCGTGCAATCAAATCGCGCCAAAAGAAAAAGGAGTCCCATGCGGGACTCCCCATGAAATGTCGCGAAAGATTAGCCGAGGATGACCATGGACTCGCGCACCTTGACCGACTGGCCTGCGCTGACGTTGATCGCCTTGACCGTGCCGTCTGCAGGAGCAGCGATCTCGTTCTGCATCTTCATCGCCTCGAGGATGAGGAGTGTGTCGCCCGCCTTGACTGCCTGACCGACCGAGACCTTGACCTCAATGACCTTGCCCGGCATCGGAGCGTCGACGGACTGCTCGCCTGCACCCGCCGCCGCAGCTGGTGCTGCAGGTGCTGCGGGAGCTGCCGGTGCTGCAGCAGGAGCCGGTGCCGGAGCAGCCGGACGGGGTGCAGCGGCAGGAGCGGCAGCACCCGCTGCGCGTACCTCCTCGACCTCAACCTCATAAGCAGTGCCGTTGACCGTGATGTTGAACTTCTTCATGTGTTATTCCTCCAACATTTATATTCCAAGGGAAGCACGTCTTTTCTGTCCGTGATTCCCCTGCGACAAACTTCCTGCATACGCAGGTCATCCTCAAATATTGCTGCGGTTGGCAAGCGTCCAGATCTCTGCGGGCTTAATGCGCACGGCGACGACCTTGCTTCCCATTGCCGACTGAACAGCGGCGGTGATGGCGGCGACGATCTCCGGCGCCACGGTATTTGTAGCCATATTCTGCCTCCTGCGTCTTAGAGAGGAATGTTCCCATGCTTCTTCGCGGGATTGTCCTCACGCTTGCTTGCGAGTGCGTTGAGCGCCGTGATGATGTAGGGACGCGTCTCGCTCGGCGTGATGACCATATCTGCATAGCCGCGCTCCGCCGCCTTGTACGGGGTCGCAAACTCCTCGATGTACTCCGCCGTACGTGCTTCCTTATCCGGATCCTTGCGGAAGATGATGTTGGCAGCGCCCGCAGGTCCCATGACGGCGATTTCGGACGTCGGCCATGCCATGACCTGATCCGCGCCGAGCTCGCGGTTGCACATGGCGATGTAGGAGCCGCCGTATGCCTTGCGCGTGATGACCGTGACCTTCGGCACTGTCGCCTCGCTGTATGCATACAGCATCTTCGCACCGTGGCGAATGATGCCGCTGTACTCCTGATCGACACCCGGCAGGAAGCCCGGCACGTCGACGAGGTTGACGAGCGGAATGTTGAACGCATCGCAGAAGCGGATGAAGCGCGCCGACTTGTTGGACGCATCGACATCGAGGCAGCCTGCCATGACGTTCGGCTCGTTCGCAATGATGCCGACCGTGCGACCGTCAAAGCGCGCAAAGCAGCAGATGATATTCGTGGCGAAATGCTGATGCACCTCGTAGAACTCACCGTTGTCGACAATAGCGCGGATAACGTCCTTCATATCGTACGGTGCGTTCGGATTGTCGGGGATGAGCGTGTTGAGGCTCTCATCCTGACGGTTCGGGTCATCGCCCGTCTCCACGCGCGGGGTCTCCTCCATGTTGTTGCTGGGAAGGAAGGAGAGCAGATAGCGGATCTGATCGATGCAGTCCTCATCGTTCTCCGCCGCGAAATGCGCAACACCGGAGCGGCTGTTGTGGGTCATTGCGCCGCCAAGTGCCTCCGCCGTGACCTCCTCCGCCGTAACTGCTTTGATGACGGCAGGTCCCGTAATGAACATCTGGCTCGTCTTTTTCACCATGAAGATGAAGTCTGTGAGCGCGGGGCTGTAGACTGCACCGCCCGCGCAGGGTCCCATGATGACGGAGATCTGCGGGATGACGCCCGAGGACTTCGTGTTGCGGTAGAAGATGCCGCCGTAGCCTGAGAGTGCGTCAACTGCCTCCTGGATGCGCGCGCCGCCCGAATCGTTGATGCCGATGCAGGGTGCGCCCATCTTCATTGCGAGATCCATAACCTTCCAGATCTTGTGCGCGTGCTTTTCGCCCAGAGAGCCGCCCTCGACCGTGAAGTCCTGTGCAAATGCGTAGACGAGACGGCCACTCACGGTGCCGTAGCCCGTGACAACACCCTCGCCCGGCAGCTCCTTCTTATCCTGCCCGAAGTTCGTGCAGCGATGGCGGACGAACATATCGAGCTCGACGAAGCTGTCCTCATCGAAGAGCAGGTTCAGGCGCTCACGCGCGGTGAGCTTGCCCTTGCTGTGCTGCTTTTCGATGTTCTTGGCACCGCCGCCCTGCATGAGATGTTCTTTCTTCTCCAGCATGAGCTCAATTTTTTCCTGGACTGTGGACATCATATCCCTCCTGTATGTGTGCCTGCGGAACGCCGGAATGAAGCGTCCTGCGGCTTTGTGTTAAAGAAAAGGACGCTCAGCGATCCTCATGCTCACAGATTTCGAGAAGAACGCCCTTCGTCGATTTCGGATGGAGGAACGCGATCTTCGCGCCGCCTGCGCCGATGCGCGGCTTCTCGTCGATCATGCGAACGCCCTTCGCCATGAGGTCGGCGATGGCGTTCTCGATGTTGTCAACGCGCAGCGCGATGTGCTGGATGCCCTCGCCCTTCTTCTCAATGTATTTCGTGATCGGGCTGTCGTCTGCCGTGCCGATGAGCAGCTCGATCTCGCTGCCGTTCGGCGTCGGATGGAACGTCGTCGTGACTTTCTGCTCCGCGACGGTCTCCTGATTCGTGCAGGGGATGCCGATAATATCCGACCAGAAATTCTTCCCCTCTTCGAGATCCTTCACGGCAACGCCGATGTGATCCACTGCCAGAACCTTGAACATAGGTACTTCCTCCTTGGGGAATCGCCCTGCGGCAGATTCCCGCGTTACGATAACATTTCGGCCATGACATCGCCCACTACGGTGTAGGGGTCGGTCTCATGTGCCTTTATTTTCGCCACATAGTCGTCGAGTCTGCCCGTGTCGACAATGCGGCGCTCGATGCTCCGCCGAACACCTGCGTGCAGGATGTCCAGCATCTCATCGCGTGTGCGGCGCGTGCGCCGCTCTGTGAGGACACCATTCCCCTCGATGTGGGCACGGTGTTCCTCGATGGTGTCAACCAGCTCCACGATCCCGTCGCCGCGGTTCGCGACGACCTTACGGATCGGCGGCCGCCAGTCCGACATGTGATCGTCCAGATCCAGCATCATATTGATCTCACGGACGAGCTTATCCGCGCCGTCAAGATCGGACTTGTTGATGGCGAACACGTCGCCAATCTCCAAGATGCCCGCCTTGATCGCCTGGATGTCGTCGCCCATGCCCGGAATCAGTACGACCATGGTAGTGTCCGCCGCCCGCACAATATCCACCTCGGACTGCCCGACGCCGACGGTCTCGACAAAGATGACGTCCTTGCCGAACGCATCCATGACCTTTACTGCGTCCGCAGTCTTGTGCGAGAGGCCGCCGAGGCTGCCGCGCGTTCCCATGCTGCGGATAAAAACGCCCTCGTCGAGGGTCAGGTCATTCATGCGAATGCGATCACCGAGGATCGCACCGCCGGAAAAAGGGCTCGTAGGGTCGACGGCGATGATGCCGACGGTTTTCCCGCGCTTGCGGTATTCCTTGGCAATCTTGTCCGTCATGGTGCTTTTGCCCGCACCCGGAGGGCCGGTAATGCCGAGAACGTAGGCATGTCCCGTATGCGGATAGAGCGCTTTCATGATGTCGGTCGCCGTCTCACGCTCGTTCTCGATCGCCGTAATGGCGCGCGAGAGTGCGAGGCGGTTGCCCTTCAGCACTTCGGTTGCAATATCCATGCGCCCACCTCCTTCGCGCAGTCGCTCCATAGGAAACATGGGAATGGATGACAGACGAAATACGTTTGCCTGTCATCCATCCTTTCAGTGTGGGTTCTTACGCCACATGCTCCTTGATGAAGTCAACCACTTCGCCGGTCGGTGTGCCGGGGGTAAAGACTGCGGCAACGCCCGCATCCTTGAGTGCGGGGATGTCGCCCTCGGGGATGACGCCGCCGCCGATGACGAGCACGTCGTCCATGCCCTTCTCGCGCAGGAGATTCACAACCTTCGGGAAGAGATGCGGATGCGCACCCGAGAGAATGCTCATCGCAACGACGTTCACGTCCTCCTGCAGAGCCGCCTCGGCAATCTCCTCGGGGGTCTGACGAAGGCCCGTGTAGACGACCTCGAATCCTGCATCACGCAGCGCACGGGCGACAACCTTCGCGCCGCGGTCATGACCATCCAGACCCGGCTTTGCAACGAGCACTCTGATTTTCTCTGCCATTTTATATTCCTCCTGAACGGGACTGCCGCAGTTTACGCTGCGGCACGCCCCCACTTGCATTCACTTAAGACTTGCCTTCACACAATTTTTTACAGGTTGACGTGCGCCTCGTACTCACCGAAGACCTCGCGCATGACGCCGCAGATCTCGCCGAGCGTTGCATAGGTCTTGACCGCTGCAAGGATGTGCGGCATGAGGTTTTCGTTCTCATCCGAGCAAGCCTTCTTGAGGTCGGCCAGAGCCGCCTGAACAGCCGCGTTGTCGCGCTTTGCCTTCATCGCCTCGACCTTTGCCTTCTGCTTCTCGCCGACGGATGCGTCGACGCGGAGCAGGTTCTTCGGCGCCTCTTCCTCCACTTGGAACTTGTTGACACCGACGATGACGCGGGCACCGGACTCGACGTCCATCTGCCACTTGTAGGCGCTGTCCTGAATCTCCTTCTGGATGTAGCCCTTCTCGATCGCCGCAACGGCGCCGCCGAGATCGTCAATCTTCTTGATGTACTCCCAAGCCTCTGCCTCGATGCGGTTCGTCATCGCCTCGACGTAGTAGGAGCCTGCGAGCGGGTCAATGACATCGGCAAGACCGCTCTCGTACGCAACGATCTGCTGCGTGCGGAGGGCGACCATGACCGAGTCCTCGGTCGGAAGCGCAAGCGCCTCGTCGCGGGAGTTCGTATGGAGCGACTGCGTGCCGCCCATCACCGCTGCTGCGGTCTGGAGTGCAACGCGGACGATGTTGTTGTTCGGCTGCTGTGCGGTGAGCATGGAGCCTGCCGTCTGTGTGTGAACGCGGAGCATCATGGACTTCGGCTTTTCCGCCTTGAAGCGTTCCTTCATGACCTTTGCCCAGATGCGACGGGACGCGCGGAACTTCGCAACCTCCTCGAGAACGTTGTTGTGTGCGTTCCAGAAGAAGGAGAGGCGTCCTGCGAAATCGTCGACGCCAAGGCCTGCCTTGATGGCTGCCTCGACGTAGGCGATGCCGTCCGCAATGGTGAATGCAATCTCCTGCGATGCCGTGGAGCCGGCCTCGCGGATGTGGTAGCCCGAGATGGAAATCGTGTTCCAGTTCGGGACGTTCTTGGAGCAATATTCAAAAATGTTCGTGATCAGGCGCATGGACGGGCGCGGCGGGAAAATGTAAGTGCCGCGTGCCGCATACTCCTTCAGAATGTCGTTCTGGATCGTGCCCTTGAGCTTGTCCGCCGAGACGCCCTGCTTCTCCGCCACCGCGATGTACATCGCGAGGAGGACGGACGCCGGAGCGTTGATCGTCATGGACGTGGAGACCTTACCGAGGTCGATCTGGTCGAAGAGGATCTCCATGTCGGCGAGCGAGTCGATCGCAACGCCAACCTTGCCTACCTCGCCCTCTGCGATGGCATCCGTAGAGTCGTAGCCGATCTGCGTCGGGAGGTCGAACGCGCACGAAAGTCCCGTTGCGCCGCTCTCGATGAGGTAGCGGTAACGCTTGTTGGACTCCTCCGCCGTGGAGAATCCTGCGTACATACGCATCGTCCAGAAGCGGCCGCGATACATCGTCGGCTGCACGCCGCGGGTATAGGGATAGACGCCGGGGAAGCCGATGTCCTCTGCGTAGTCCGTGTCCTTGATGTCGAGCGGGGTGTAGAGACCCTGCTCGGGGATGTGCGGGCGCGCCGGGAACTTCGCCGTTGCCTTTTCTACGGTAGCATTGTACTTGTCAAGCCCCGCCTGGATTGTTTCATTGCTCATGAACGTATTCTCCTTTTCTTTCGGAAGCACAGACACAGCCTTTGCCCTGTCTACGCTTCCTATCTTTTACAGTTCTTATTGTTGGGTTATGGAGCTAAGGAAGCACTGATAAATTCAGCCGCGCCATCTTAGCGCATCTTTTTTGCCCGCTTTTCGCCCGCAAAACCTCCACATAGCTTTGATAGCGTTGGGTTTGCTGCCTCAATCGGACGAAAAAATCTACGCCAATCTGCAGGTCTATTTTATCAGCGATTCCCTAAAGGGCTTTTTGCCCTTTTTATCTAATTGATTATTTTTGCATCGACCCCGTTGCGAGGAAGCGCTGATGGAAGGAAAGCGCCTCATCGAGCAGGTGCGGCGTCTGTGCGCCCTTGGTCGCTGCAAGTGCACGCTCGTAGTAGTCGAGCAGGATCGGACGGAAGTCCGGATGCGCGCAGTTGTTGATGATCTCAAGCGCACGCTCACGCGGGGATTTGCCGCGCAGATCCGCAACGCCCTGCTCTGTGATGACGATGTCGACATCATGCGCGCCGTGGTCGACGTGCGAGCAGAACGGAACGATGGACGAGATCTTGCCTCCCTTTGCCTCGGACTGCGTGTAGAAGATCGTGAGGTAGGCGTTGCGTGCAAAGTCGCCGCTGCCGCCGATGCCGTTCATCATCTTCGTGCCCGTGACGTGCGTGGAGTTGACGTTGCCATAGATGTCGACCTCGATCGCCGTGTTCATCGCAATGACGCCGATGCGGCGGACAACCTCGGGGTTGTTCGAGATCTCCTGTGGACGGAGCATCATGATCTTCTTATACTTGTCGATGTCCTTGTAGAAGCGCTGGAGCCCCTCCGGCGAGGGCGAGAACGCCGTGCCCGACGCAAACTTCAGCTTGCCCGCATCCGCAAGGTCGAACATACCGTCCTGAATGACCTCAGTGTAGACCTCGAGATCCGTGAAGTCGGAGTTCACAAAGCCTGCGATAACCGCATTTGCAACATTGCCGACGCCCGATTGGAGTGGAAGGAGTCCCTTCGGCATGCGCCCTGCGGCGATCTCCTTCTTGAGGAGTTCGACCGTGAATGCGCCCATCTTGCGCGCCGCATCATCGAGCGGAGCGAGCGGACGCGTCTTGTCCGTGATGTCACAGGGGACGATGTACTTGATCTTCTCGAGCGGACAGGGCATGAACGTCGTGCCGATGCGATCGCCCGCCTTCGTGATGGGAATGGGCAGACGGTTCGGCGGATCGAGGGGGATGTAGATGTCATGCATGCCGACGAGCTCCATCGGCTGGCTCGTGTTCACCTCGACGATGACCACGTCCGCACTCTGGAGGAACGACGGCGTATTGCCGACCGAGGTCGAGGGGATGATACCCTCCTCGGTGATGGCAACGGCTTCGACGAGTGCGACGTCGATCTTGCCGAGGAAACCCTCGCGCGACTGCTGCGCCACCTCGGAAAGGTGCATATCGATGTAGTTCACGAGTCCGGAGTTGATCGCATTGCGCAGCGGCGTGTTCGTCTGATAGGGCAGACGCTGCTTGATGCCGCCCGCTTCAGCCAGAGCACCGTCCAACTCGGGACCTGTCGAGGCACCCGTCCAGATATTCACCTTGAACGGATTCTTCTTCATGCGCTCGGCGATGGCAAGCGTAACCGCCTTCGGATAGCCGGACGGCGTAAAGCCGCTTGTACCGATGGTCATGCCGTCGGCAAAGTACTCTGCCGCCGTCTCCGCACTGACGACCTTGTCAGCCAAAGACTTTGGTATTCGATCGGAAATATCGATCATAGAAAAACCTCCCTCTGATACGCCGGACAGCAAGCGCCGCCGTCGTCCATTGCTCCTATGACTCACGCAGGAAACAACTTGCAGAAATTCAAAACATCTTGTTTCATCTTGTGGATTATTCATCGTAGGAATGTTTAGAATAACTGCAAGTTATCGTAGCTGCATAAGTCAATTATATCTTTCCATAGAATATCACGAAAAAAAAATGCCGTCAAGATTACATTGACGGCATTTTCTGTGATTTGTGAAAAAAAGGGCGAACAGGCGTTAATTACTTGAATTTTTGTCTGATAACTCCTCGCCCTCTGCGCTCGTATGCGTCAGATAATACGAGAGTGCACTGAGTCCGACGGACAGATCTTCGCTGACAAACGGGATGTTCGGCGGTACTCTCAGCTTCACGGGCGCGAAGTTCCAGATCCCGCGAACCCCCGCCGCAACGAGCTGATCGGCAACTCCCTGCGCTGCCGCAGCAGGCACGGCGATGACGCCGATCTGAATGTCACGCTCGGCGATGATCTCCGCGAGGTAGGCGATGTCCTCAACACGCCGCTCGCCGACGCGCGTGCCGATCACGATCGGATTCGCGTCAAAAATCGCGGCAAGTCGGAAGCCGAGACGCGCAATTCCCTGATAGTTTGCAAGTGCGGCACCGAGGTGTCCCATGCCGACGATTGCGACATTCCAATGATGGTCGAGTCCCAAAATCGTACCGATGCTCGCCTTGAGCTCCGCGACATAGTAGCCCACGCCCTTCTTGCCGAACTGTCCGAAGAACGCCAAATCCTTCCGAATCTGTTCGGGGTTGATGGCAAGGCGGCGGCCGAGTTCCTCTGAGGAGGCGATCTCCACGCCCTCGTCCGTCAACTGCCGCAGGCAGCGATAGTAGCGCGGCAGACGGTCAACTGTCGCCTTCGATATCAATAGATGTTCCTGCATAATCAGCCTTCCTTCATCTCCCCCGCAATCGCATGCGCCGACGCCGTCATGGCAGCGAGCATCCAGAGCAGCATAGAAGACGGTATGTTAAAGAGCAGATGATCCGTGATGCCGTTGAACGCAACGGAAATAAACGCGAGCCCAAGCCCGAGCAAAAGCCCCTCGACGAAGCGATGCCTGCGCCAGCGTGCGAGTGCCGCACGCACATCGGCAACGGTTTTCCACTCGTGTTCATGTGCGGCAAGCACCGTCTCCCACGCCGGCACTTTCTGCGGCAGACGAAACGCGAGCAGGAGCGAGCCGAAGAAAAACCAGAGGAACGCGAGTGCTCCCGGGATGCCGATCTCGGCAGCGTAGTTCAAATACATATTGTGTGCATGCACGATCTGCACGGGCGCCCCCTGCAAGTAGAAATCGTACTCGGGATAGACCATGAAGTACATCCCCCACCCAATCCCGAGGATGGGATGATCCATCACCATGGCAATCGTGCTCTCCCAGAATGCAAGCCGCATCTCTGAGGAGGTGTCGATGCGCGTAAAGACAGAGAGGAGTCGATCCGTGAGCACGGGATCAACGAGGAGCGCTCCCGCACCGACGACGACGATCCCGAGGAGAACGCGACAGTCGCGCAGCGCGCCGTAGCCCGCAAGTACGAGGGCGATGACAAGGCATGCGCCGCGCGCATAGGTCATACCGAGGCACAGCAGCGCGGCGGCGAGCACGATAACGGCCAAGATACGCCAGCCGCGCGTAAGCGCAGTTGCAAGCCCCACCGCGATACAGGCAACGATGTCGAGATAGCCCGCGAGGATATTCGGATTCTCCCACGTCGAGAAGACACGCTTTGATAGCTCTGGAAAAGCTTCACCGTCCACCCATTTCATCGTCGATATATCAATGCCGAAGATGAACTGATAGAATCCGTAGAGGATGACGAAAGCTGCCGCTGCCGCCATTGCAGCGACGACGCGTCGCAGTTCGTGCGGCGTGCGCAGGGTCTGCCCAACGAGCAGATAGGTGAGTGCATAGATCGGCACAAGATGGTAGAAATTGTAAAAACTGAACGCCTTGTCCGGTGCTACGGCCACGGACAAAAGCCCGATGATGACAAAGAGCAGCGCCGGCGCATCATACGGCAGACGACGCAGATGAAAGTTCCGATCGATCCGCAACCGCAGGAGCATCGCACCGCAGCCGATGAGCAGCACAACCATCGCCGCAAGCGGAAAAAGGGGGATGAGAAACGCCTCGGCGACGACAGCGTACATCATGCAGCGACCCAGACGTGCCCCCCGGCGTTTTTTGCGCCGCGCACGCCGCCGCTCCTGAATATCCTCTGCCATATGCCTCACCTCCCTGCCATGAGCAATGTGCGAATGCCGCCCACGAGATAGAGGGAGCCTGCGGCGACGAGCAGGGCATTTCCTGCACGGGCGCGGGACTCTGCCTCGGCAAGTGCCGTCCGCACGTCGCCGCACGCGTGGGTGTCGAGCCCCATCCCCGCCGCGATGGCGGCAACGACATCCGCCCCAGCCGCGCGCTCCGAGTTTGGACGTACGGTGACGACCTGATCGCCGGGACGCAGAAGCACGGCGAGCATCGTGTCGATGTCCTTATCCTTTAGGATGCCGAGCAGAAAAACGCGCGGCAGGTCGGGGAAATACGCATCGAGACCCGCACGCAGCGCCCGCATGCCCGCAGGATTGTGTGCGCCGTCGACGACAACGGGCAGCCCCTCGTACGAGAGGATCTCAAAGCGCGCGGGGTGGCGCACCGTGCGCAGTGCCACGCGGATCGCGTGCTCGGTGACACGCGCATCCTCGCGCTCAAGCAGCTTTGCCGCCATGATGACGAGTGCCGCGTTCTCCGCCTGATAGACGCCCGCAAGGGCGAGCTCGAACGGCTCCGGCTCGCGGCAGACAACGGAGTGAAAAGCGACGCGCTGTCCGCCGCCGTTTGGAAAGAAGAGCTGGCTTGAAAAGTCCTCGCCGCAGACAAAAACATCCGCGCCCAGTTCCTCGGCACGCCGCTCGATGATCTCAAGCGGCTCCCCCGTCGCCGCCGTGATGACGGGTACGCCCTCCTTGATGATGCCCGCCTTGTGCTCTGCAATGCCCGCAAGTGTCCCGCCGCAGCGGTCGGCGTGATCCATCGCCACATTCGTGATGATCGTAAGGATCGGCTCGACAACATTCGTCGAGTCGAGGAGTCCGCCGAGCCCCGTCTCTACGACGGCGATTTCGACCTCCTCCTCTGCAAAATAGAGGAAGGCAAGCGCCGTCAGTGCCTCGAACTGGGTCGGATGCTCATGCCCCGCCTCGACCATCTCATCCGCCGCCGCACGCACGCGCGTGAGGAGCGCGGCAAAGCGCTCCTCGGGAATGTCGTGCCCATCCACGCTCATGCGCTCCGTGTAGGAGATGAGATGCGGCGAGAGATAGCGCCCCGAGCGGATGCCCGCCGCATGGAAGACGGCATCCATCATCTGCGTGACGGAGCCCTTCCCGTTCGTCCCCGCAATATGGATGACTGCATAGCACCGCTCGGGATTCCCCAGACGCGCGCAGAGTTCCTCCATGCGCGTAAGCCCCAGGCGAATGCCAAACGTATTCAGTTCCTCAAGATAGTGAAGCGACTCCGCGTAGTTCATCGGCGCACCTCAGAGTTTCGCGAGATCCGCAAGACGCGTCCTTATGAGGGCGACCTTCTCCTCATACCCCGCCAGCTTCTCACGTTCCGCCGCCACGACGGCGGCAGGTGCCTTCGAGGTAAAGCCCTCGTTTGAGAGCTTGCCCGTGAGCCGCGCAATCTCCTTTTCGAGATTGTCGCGCTCCTTCGTCAGGCGCGCGGTCTCCTTATCCACGTCAATGAGCCCCGCGAGCGGAAGGTAGACCGCAGCTCCTGCAAGCGCCCCCGTCACGACGTTCTCGGGATCGGGTGCATCCGCCGCGAGGAATGCAACCTCGGATGCGGAGGCGAGCGCGTGGAAATAGTCCACATGCGCGGCAAACGTATCCGCCAGCGATGCGTCGCGCACGCGCAGGATGAGCGCGCTCTTTTTGCCCGGGGGCGTACCGAGTTCCGCGCGCAGATTGCGCGTCACCTTGATGACCTCCATAATCGCGGTCATCTCCGTCTCAGCCGCGACGTCGATGTCGTTTTCACCAACCGCGGGCCACGGCGCGCGCATAATGCTCTCGCCCTCATGCGGCAGCTTCTGCCAGATCTCCTCCGTGAGAAAGGGCATGAAGGGGTGCAGGAGGCGCATTGTGCGCTCCAGAACCGTACGCAGGACGTAGAGCGCCGTATTCTTCGCACGCAGATTCTCCTTGTCGTAGAGGCGCGCCTTCGTCAGCTCGATGTACCAGTCGCAGAACTCGCTCCACAGGAACTCGTAGATGGCGCGTCCTGCCTCGCCAAGTTCGTAGTTCTCAAGATTCGCCGTCACCGCACGCACCGTCTCGGCAGAGCGTGTGAGAATCCAGCGGTCGGCGAGCGTATAGTCGCTCTCCGTAGGGACAAAGGCGTCATCCGCGCCATCGAGGTTCATCAGCATATAGCGCGATGCATTCCAGATCTTATTTGCAAAATTGCGCGCCGCCTCGACACGCTCCCAGTAGAAACGCATGTCGTTGCCCGGCGTATTGCCCGTAATGATCATAAAGCGCAGCGTATCCGCGCCGTACTTCTCGATGACCTCCACGGGGTCGATGCCGTTGCCGAGCGACTTCGACATCTTACGTCCCTCGTTATCGCGCATAAGTCCATGGATGAAGACATCGCGGAACGGCACATCGCCGCCGAAACGCAGCCCCATCATGACCATGCGTGCGACCCAGAAGAAAATGATGTCGTAGCCCGTGACGAGCGTCGCCGTCGGGTAGAAGTGGCGCAGGTCTTTCGTGTCCTCCGGCCAGCCCATCGTCTCGAACGGCCAGAGCGCAGAGCTGAACCACGTATCGAGCACGTCCTCATCCTGATGAATGTGCGTGCTGCCGCAGTGCGCGCACGCCGTAATATCCTCACGCGAAACAGAGGTCTCGCCGCAGTCCGCGCAGTGCCACGCGGGAATGCGGTGCCCCCACCAGAGCTGGCGCGAGATGCACCAGTCACGGATATTCTCAAGCCAGTTTTCATAGATTTTCGTAAAGCGTTCGGGGACAAAGCGCACGCGCCCGTCCTTCACGGCTGCGATCGCGGGTTTCGCAAGATCCTCCATGCGGACGAACCACTGCTTCGAGACGAGTGGCTCAATCGTCGTCTTGCAGCGCGAGCAGTGCCCGACGGCGTGCTCGTGCTTTTCCGTGCTAACGAGTGCGCCAATCTCCTCGAGTTCCTTGACGAGCCTCTTGCGACATTCGTAACGGTCAAGCCCCGCGTACTTACCCGCACCCGCGCCCATTGTGCCGTCCGCATTGATGACGACAATCTGCTCGAGGTTGTGCCGCTGTCCCATCTCGAAGTCGTTCGGATCGTGCGCGGGCGTCACCTTGACCGCGCCCGTACCAAAGGCGGGATCGACGTACGCGTCTGCAAAGAGTGGAATGCGCCGCTCCACCACGGGCAGGATCAGCATCTTGCCGACGAGCGCCTGATAGCGTTCGTCGTCGGGGTGGACTGCAACACCCGTATCGCCGAACATCGTCTCGGGGCGCGTCGTTGCAATTTCCACATAGTCATCCGTACCCTCGATCCGGTAGCGCAGATGCCAGAGATGCCCCTCCTCCGTCTCGTGCTCGACTTCGATATCCGAGATCGCCGTCGAGCAGCTCGGACACCAATTCGTGATGCGCGTGCCCTGATAGATCAGCCCCTCTTCATAGAGGCTGACGAACACCTCGCGCACGGCACGCGAACAGCCCTCATCCATCGTGAACCGCTCGCGCTCCCAGTCGCAGGAGGCGCCGAGCATGCGCAGCTGATACATGATGCGGTCGCCGTACTGCTGCTTCCAGTCCCAGACGCGTGCGAGGAACTTCTCGCGCCCGAGTTCAAAGCGGTTCGTCCCCTCCGCGCGCAGGCTCTCCTCGACCTTTGCCTGCGTTGCAATGCCCGCATGGTCGCAGCCCGGCACCCAGACGACGTTCTTGCCGCGCATGCGCTGATAGCGCACGAGGATATCCTGCAGCGTTTCGTCGAGCGCGTGCCCCATGTGGAGCTGTCCCGTCACATTCGGCGGCGGGATCACCACACTGTACGGCGTGCGGCTTTCGTCCGCCTCGTCGTGAAAGAGTTTATGTTCTTCCCAATAGCTATACCATTTCCGCTCAA